>NZ_SMKN01000019.1 GCF_004348675.1 Micromonospora sp. KC606
CCCCACAGGTTGCCCGTTACCGACCCACGCTCCTAGCTGCGGCCACCGCCGACGAGCTGATCTACGCCAAATCCGCCTGCGAGGTGCACAGGTGGATCGAGGCGAACGGAGGATCCCAAGCCGTCCTGAACCTCGTGACAAGACTCAACTCCGGCGACGAGTTCTCGGCCATCGTGACCGGACAGACATCGAGGTAGCCCGACCTTGACCCCGACCCCGCGGCACCTCGGTCACCGATTGCCGAGCAATCGCCGCTCAGCGGCCCTCGGTGGCCATCCGCACGCCGAGGGCGACGAGGACGGTGCCGTTGATCGCGTCGAGCCGGCGCCGGACCGTGGACCGGCGGAACCACCCGCTGGCCCGACCGACCACGGCCGCCAGGGTCAGGTACAGCACGATCTCGATGGCCACCTGGAGCACCGCGAGCAGCGCGGTCGTGGTGAACAACGGCCAGCCGGCCGGCACGAACTGCGGATAGAACGCGATCATGAAAGCGGCGGCCTTCGGGTTCGCCAGCATGACCAGCGCACCCTCACCGAACGCCTTCACCCACCCGGTATTCGGGTCGACCGGCGTGTCATCGGCGGGGCTCGCCGCGCTCGTGCGGCTGCGCCACGCCGAGCGCCACGCCTTGATCCCGAGGTAGAGCAGGAAGCCGGCGCCAACGACGCGGAGCACGAGGTACGCGATCTCCGAGGCGGCCACCAGCGCCGCCAGGCCGGCGGCGGCGAACAGCGCCCACAGGTACAGGCCGACCTCGAGCCCGAGCACCGTCGGCACGGCACCGGAAAACCCGCGCACGGCGGCGCGGCGCAGGATCAGCGCCATCGCCGGGCCGGGTGAAGCCGAGATCAGGACCACCGCGACCAGGAACGCGGGCAGCGAGACGACAAGATCCATGGCGACAGCATGACTACGGCGCAAGTGCGATTCAACCGCATTGCTGCCGCCGGCAAGGCGAGCCCTGTTCGTCACGCTGGACGTGGCCACCGCTGACCAGACGACCGTGGTCGTGGTTAAACCTGAAACAAAACCGCAGGCCCAAAACACGGAGAACGACACACTCTCGATCGAGCCCGATTCAGGCTACCGGGGATAAAAGCGCTTCGACGGATCGAGGTTGAGCCTTCGGCTGCTCCCACTCATGCGGCGCCGGGTGTGCTTCGGGCTGACCATGTAGCGGCCTCGCGTTAGCAAATTCTTGCTGGTGGGAATAGCGCCCCGGTCGCCGCGTGAGCCATAGTGATCCTGCTTCTGCATTTACCGGCGAAGTGATGCCCACGCGCGGTCCTCGCTGTGGACTGTCTCGAGCGCCGGGACGTGGCTTTTCGGTGGGTTGAAATACGAGAACCGGTGGGGGCGAATCTTGACGTGGGAGCGTTTGGCATCACGCTGGGCCTGGGCCGGGCTCCCGGCCCGAAAACGGTACGGCAACGGTGCTGCCGGACGGCGTTCAGGTCTTGGGTTGACCCGGGCGGGGCGGGTGAGATCCAGGCCGGATGGCTGGTCGGGGCGGCGATGACCTGGACATTGGCGCTGTGACGGCGCTGTTTTCCGGCGCGTGGGATCTGTCCTGAATGGCGGGAAGTTTTAACGATGTGGATCAGGGTGCCCCGAGGGCCGGAGGTGGTCGAATGGATTAGCTCGTGGTGGGAATCGCATTCGCGACCCGACGATTCTGGCGTTTTCCTGAACCAGACACGATTTGCCGAACGAAGCCGGCATATTGCAGCGGCCAAATCGGTAGAACCGCTTCCTATTGGCGTCATTCGGCCCTGCCGGCGGGTGGCTGAGCATGTCGACAAAGCGCTACTCGTCGACAGAAGCAGCAAAACGCCCGGTTGGCGTCGGATCGCTCCCGTGGGCTCTGCTCGCTGGTCAATTTCCCGTTTGGATGAAATGTGGCAACCTTTTCGGTTGCCGAAAAGTCAATGTCGGGCTTCTGTCATTGCTGCGGGATACCGATCAATCAAGAGCCCTCAATACGATGCGGTAGCCCGTATGGAGCACCACGGACAAGGGAGAACCTCTTGAAATCCGCTCTGCAATGGTCCGCAATGGCCAGCTTGGCGCTCGCACTGGTCGTGACCGGCGCGCCCGCCGAGGCGAAGCCGTCCACGAGCGACCGGAACGGCAACACGACCAGCGTCGCCCGCACCAGTGACGGTCGCGCGATCACCAGCGAGGCCGTCGCGAAGGAGGTCGCCGCGTTCTGGACGCCGGAGCGCATGGCGAAGGCCGTCGACCTGGACTTCGCCAGGCCCGCCCGCGCCACCGAGTCGTCGCACCGCGCGCCGAAGCCCGACGGACCGGTGGGCGCGGTCGCGCCGGTGAAGCCGAGCATCGCCAGCGGCGACGACATCCGCGTCCAGCTCAACGAGTCGCAGACCGTCGGCAAGGTCTACTTCACCACCCCCACCGGCGGGCTCGCCTCCTGCTCGGCCAGCACCGTCGCCAGCGGCAAGCGGCGTCTGGTCGTCACCGCGGGCCACTGCGTGCACCAGGGCCGCGGCGGGACGTGGTACAGCAACTGGCAGTTCGTCCCCCGGTACCGTAACGGCGTCCGGCCGTTCGGCACCTTCGTGGCGTACAACCTCACGACCCGTACCGCCTGGGCCAGCAACAGCAACCTCGACGAGGACATGGGTATCGCCATCATGAACAACGGCGGTATCTACGGCGCGAAGGTGGTCGAGACCGTCGGCGGCAACGGCCTGCGCTGGAACTACGGCTACAACGTCTACGTCACCGCGCTCGGCTACCCGTCCAACCTGGGCGGCGGCGAGAGCCAGTACTTCTGCCAGGGCAACACCTGGCACGCCGGCGGTCAGCAGATCCGGATGTACTGCAACATGACCTACGGCTCCAGCGGCGGACCCTGGCTGCAGGAGTACAACGACCAGACCGGCTACGGGTACATCAACAGCGTCGTGAGTCACGGCGACAACCCGGGTAACGGGCAGTTCGACGGCCCGTACTTCGACAACGACATCAAGAGCCTCTACGACTACGCGGAGAGCATCTCCCCGGCGTGAGCCACATGCTCATCGGAAGCCCCGGCCGTCGGCCGGGGCTTCCCCCACGTACCTGCGCCGCGGCGGCGAGAGCCGGCGCTGTTACTTCCGTGTTACGACACGGCGAAGTCGCTGCCGTGATCCGCCTCCACCGTGGACTCCGAGGTGCCGGCATGACGGAGGTCGGCACCGACACGGTCGGACGAGGAGGAGACAGATGCGGATCAGGAGTGCACTCACGGTGATGGCGGTCGTGGTCGCCGGCCTGGTCGGTGGCGGAGGCACCGGCACGGTCGCGAGCACGAAGGCGGCGACCGGGTCGCCGTACTGCGGAATCACCTGGGGCAGCGGTACGAAGGCGGCCGGCTCGCTGAGCACCGCCCCACTGGTCGACGTGCGGACGGGCCGGCACGACTGCTTCGACCGGGTGGTCTTCGAGTTCGCCGGCCCGGTCAGCGGCTACACCGTGACCTACGGTGAGACGTGGACCGAGGGAGAGGGTCTGCCGCTGTCGCCGTACACCGCCGGGGACGAGCTGCTGCGGGTCTCGTTGCGGGCCCCGTCGTACGACGACGGTCATGTTGCCACCGTCCCCTACCGGGTCGGCGAGCACACGGCCAACGTGCTGCGCTACCGAACGCTGCGGGACGTGGTGTTCGGCGGCAGCTTCGAGGGCTACACCACCTTCGCGGTCGGGGTGCGGGCGCGGCTGCCGTTCCGGGCGTTCGTCCTGGCCGGCCCCGGCCCGCACAGCCGGATCGTGCTCGACGTCGCCCACCAGTGGCAGGAGTGACGACCGTGCGGGCCGGCGCCGGCCGGGCCCGCACACCAACCGTTTTGCCAGGTCAGCGGGGAGCCTCACCCAGCTAGGCTCACCGCATGGATGGCCGGGTGCTCATCGTCGAGGACGACGCCTCCATCCGTGAGGTCACCGCCCTCGGCCTGCGACGCGCCGGCTTCCGGGTGGACACCGCCGTCGACGGCCGGTCGGGGATCGCCGCGTGGCGGGCCCGGCCGGTCGACCTGATCGTCCTGGACGTGATGCTGCCCGGTCTGGACGGGTTCGAGGTCTGCCGGGAGATCCGGCGGACCAGCAGAGTGCCGATCCTCATGCTGACCGCCCGGACGGACACCATCGACGTGGTCGTCGGGCTCGAGTGCGGCGCCGACGACTACCTGCGCAAGCCGTTCGACCTGCCGGAGCTGGTCGCCCGGGTCCGGTCGGTGCTGCGCCGGGCCACCGATCTGCCCGTACCGACCACCATCGAGGTCGGCGGGCTGGAGATCGATCCGGCGAGCTTCGTGGCCCGCAAGCACGGACGGGACCTCGCGCTGACGGCCACCGAGTTCCGGCTCCTGCTGGAGCTGGCCCGCCGGCCTGGCCAGGTCTTCACCCGCGAACTGCTGCTGGAGCGGGTGTGGAACCACGACTTCCTCGGCGACTCCCGGCTGGTCGACGTGGCGGTGCAGCGCCTGCGCGCAAAGGTCGAGGACGACCCGGCCCACCCCCGGTTGGTCCGGACGGTGCGGGGTGCCGGTTACAAACTGTCACCGACGTGAGGTAGGTGCCCGGTGCGGACAGCGGATCCCGTCGTCCCCGGCCGCCTGCGCCGCCGGCTGACCGTGGCGTTCGTGCTCGTCGCCGGGGTCTCCGCCGGGCTGCTCGCCGGTGGGTCGTACGCACTGCTGCGGCAGGCCCGGTTCGACGCCTCTGTGCAGCAGGCCGCGGCGGACGCCCGCTACCGGCTGGTGCTCGCCGGGCAGTTCGTGCCGCTCACCGCGCAACGCCGGAGCGAGCTGCTGACCAGCTTCGAGGGCAGTGGCCGGCACGTGGTGCTCGTCGACGGCGGGACGTACCCGTCGAACCCCGCGTACGCGCCGCCGCCGGGTGGGCGACTGCGGGCGACCGTGGCGGCCGGGCAACTCGGCTACGAACGGTCGGCCCCACAGGCCCGCCCCCGGCTGCTCGTGGTCGGCGGTCGTGTTCCCGGCTCGACCGCCGAGCTGTACGTGGTCACCGTCGAGGACGACATCGCCGCCGAACTCGACCAACTCCGCACCGCGTTGCTGGCCGGCTGGGTGCTGGTCGTGCTGCTCGCCGCCGCCGTGGGGCACACCCTCGCCCGCCGCACCCTCGACCCGGTGGACCGGGCCAGCCGGGCCGCCCGGGCGCTCACCGAAGGGCTGCTGGCCACCCGGCTGCCGGTCCGCGGCCGGGACGAGTTCAGCGTCTGGGCGGCATCGTTCAACGAGATGGCCGAGGCGCTCCAGGCCAAGATCGAGGCGCTGTCCCGGGCACAGGCCCGGGAGCGGCGGTTCACCGCCGATGTCGCGCACGAGCTGCGTACCCCCGTCACCGCCCTGGTGGCCGCGGCCTCGCTGCTGCGCGACCACCTGGACCAGCTGCCGGCCGACGCCCGGCGCGCCGGGGAACTGCTGGTCACCGACGCGGTCCGGCTGCGTCGGCTGGTGGAGGACCTGATGGAGATCTCCCGCCTGGACGCGGGCCGCGAACCACTCGCCGTGACCACGGTCGACGCCGCGGCGCTGCTACGGTCGGTTCTGCGGGCACGGGCCTGGACCGAGCTGGTGGCCGTCGACGTGGCCCGCGTCGACCTGCGGACCGACCCCCGTCGGCTGGAACGGGTCCTCGGGAACCTGCTCGCCAACGCGGTCGAGCACGGCGGCGGTGAGGTACGCGTCTGTGCCCGTCACACAGGCGCGGACGTCGTCTTCGACGTCGCCGACGAGGGCCCGGGTATCTCCGCCGAGCATCTGCCCCACCTCTTCGACCGCTTCTACAAGGTCGACCCGGCCCGCTCCCACCCGGGCAGTGGGCTCGGGCTGGCGATCGCCCGGGAGAACACCCGCCTGCTCGGCGGCCGGTTGAGCGTGGCCAGCACACCCGGCGTCGGTACCCTCTTTCGGCTCGCGCTCCCCGCCGCAGGCCCGCCGGGCACCCCTACCCGGGAACCGCGCGCCGACCGGCGGCCCGTACCGGGAGGTGCGCCGTGAGGCGGACGATGGGCGTCCTGGCCGTCCTCACCATGGTCGTGGTCGGCGGGTGCGGTGAGCCCCGGTCGGGCTCCCTCGGGCCGGCGCCGACGGCGGCCACGTCGACCCCGCCGACCCCGCCCGTCATCGCCCCGGAGCCGCCGCCGACCGGCCCATCGCCCGAAGCGCCGCGCCCGACCGAGACCAGTACGCCACCGGCTCCGACCGCGCAGCCATCCCGTACGGTCACCGTCGAGCTGTGGTATGTCAGGGACGGACGGATCGTCCCGACCCGGCGTACCCGTCCGGCGACCCTGGCCACGTCCCGCCTGGCGCTGGCCGAGCTGGCGGCCGGGCCGACGGCGGCGGAGGCATCGGCAGGGCTGGCCACGCTGGTGCCCACCGGCGTCGAGGTCACCCGGATCGCCGAGGCGACGGCGGTGCTCGGGGCGGTGCCGACGACCGGCGGGCCGGCCGCGGTACGGCTGCGCGAGGCACAGGTCGTCTGGACACTCACCCAGTTCCCCACCGTGCGGCGGGTCCGCTTCGGCACCGCCACTTCGGTCGACCGCACCGACTACGCCGACCTGCTGCCGCCGATTGTCGTTACCACCCCCGCGATCGGCGTGCGGATCGCCAGCCCGGTCACGGTCGCCGGGACGGCGGACGTGTTCGAGGCCACCGTGAGCGTTCGCGTCCTCGACGGCTCCGGCCGCGAGATCGCCACCACGTTCAGCACCGCCAGCTGTGGCACCGGCTGTCGGGGCGACTACCGCGTCTCCCTGGTCTACCGGCTCGACCGGGAGCAGGCCGGCACGGTCGAGGTGTACGAGGTGTCACCGGCGGACGGGTCGCGGACCAAGCTCGTCGCGGTGCCCGTACGGCTCGCCGCCAGCCGCTGACGACACCGACGCGCCGGCCCCTACCTCCATCTCGAACCGGATCTGGCCTACGTGGTGGCGCAGGGGAGCGGGTTGTCGGGCACGTGCTCGGCACGGCGGACACCCCCTCCTTCGTGCGCGCCTACCGGGAGAAGTGGGTTCCCCGGCTGGCGCACCGGTACCCGGCACCCACCCGGCCGCTGACGAGGAGATGATCGCCCTGCACCACCGGCCGGAGCGGATGCTTCTGCCACAACTGGCCGCCTACCCGGCTCACCTGCACATCGACCTGCTGCCCGAGGCCCAGGGCGCGGGCCACGGCCGCCCGCCGGCAGTGCCCGCCGTGCACGGTAGTCGGTGGCCGTACGGTCGCACCGCTGTCAGCGGGCGGCGTCCGGGTGTCCCGGCATACCGGAGCCGCCGCCGCTGCTGCCCGAGGCGCCACCGGCCACACCTGAGCCGTCGTCCTCGGTGACCACGTCCGGCTCCGCACCGTCCGGCGTCGGCACGTCGGTGTCCGCTTCGACCTGGACCAGCCGCGCCTGACCAACCTCGTCCTCGGCGTGCTCCGGGTCGACCGGCAGCTCACCGTCGCGCGCCCGATATCCCATGCGGTGCCTCCCGTTGCGTCGGTGTCGTCCGCCGTGGAGCTACCCGGGATAATCGCGACGAAACGTCGATTTCAGACACGGCGCGGCCGTCGGCCCGGCCCTGCTGAGACACGCCGGGTGCGCCACCTCGACGCGTCCCTTCCGTACGCCAACCGGCCCCACGGCGAGTTCTCCCTCGACCCGGTCCTGCGCGACCTGGCCGAACACACCGACCAGGCAACGGCCCGCACCACGGCCAAGTTCACCGGGTACCCGGCGCGGCACCTGCGCCTGACCGGCGACGCCTGGCCGTGGCGGACCACCCTGCTGGGTGCCCTGACCGTCGCTGTCGCCGTCGCGGCCGCCCTGCTACCGGCGGCCACCGCCCGGCTCCTCGCCCGCCGCCGATCGACCCCACGGGCCGGGGACGCCACCGCCGATCAGCGGCTTGTCCAGACCCGTCGAGGCGCCCACGGCATCATCGGGGTCGCCGACGAGCGAGTCCGGGGCACGCATGCGCCACGCGTCGGTGACGAGTTCCGTCAGGCGAATAACGCTCACCCGGGTCAGCCGCAGCATGACCAGGGGCAGGCCGCCGTACGCGGGCGTGGTGAAGAAGAGTTCGGGCTCGCCGAGGAGTAACGCCTGCTTCTCCGCCTCGTCTCCGACGTACAGCACGGCGATGTCGGTGCGGATCCGGCGCGGCGAACCGGGCCGGCGCTCGGGGTAGGACCAGACGAAGCCCTTGTCGGCGACCCGGAAGTCGAAGCCGTCGCTGTCGATCTCCACCACGTGCGGCAGCGCCAGCGCCAGCCGGCGCACATCGTCGACGTCAGCCACCGACGTCACTCCAGGGCACCGCTGCATGCACCCGCACAGCCTAGCCGGTATGTCCGTGGCAGCGGGTGTCCGGGATCTTGAGAGGTGTGGACGGTCCATACCGCTCACCTGATGCGACCGGGCGCCCTCGTTGGCTGGCCGCCCGTCGCGGGGCACCACGAGCGCCGGGCCGCGGATCTTCACCCGATGCCGGGACGGAATCCGGGTGGTTGCTCCGGGGCGAAGGCCCTGCGATGCTTTCCGTATGTCCTCCCTGCCGGCCACCCTCGCCGAAGACGTCATCGGGCAGCCGGTCCGGGCCCAGTTCGAGGCGTTCCTCGACGAGCATCGCAGGGCACTGCACGACTGCTTGGACGGGCTGACCGAGGAACAGGCGCGCCGGTCCCTGGTGCCCTCCCGGACGACGCTGCTCGGCCTGGTCAAGCACGCCACGTTCGTCGAGAAGGTCTGGTTCGACGAGGCCGTCACGTGCCGGCCGCGTACCGAGATCGGCATTCCGGCGACACCGGACGAGTCCTTCATCCTGCATGACGACGACACCATCGCCACCGTCCAGCTCGCACACCGTGAAGCGTGTGCGGCTTCCCGCCGCGCGACGTCGTTGCTGGGGCTGGACGACATGGTGTACGGGAACCGGCGCGGCCCGCTGCCGCTGCGCTGGGTGTACCTGCACGTGCTGCGTGAGCTCGCCCAGCACTGCGGGCACGCGGACATTCTGCGCGAGCAGCTGTTGCGCCAGTAGCTCGCCGTCGTCCGTGTCCGCCAGGGCAGACGTGCCACGGAGCATGGGCGGGCACTCGTGGGTGGGGCGCTCGGGCGTGCCACGGGCGAGCGCCACCCGACGTGGGCAGCGCACCTGCGTCGACCACCAGGCCGTGGGGTTTCAGTCCGGACGGCGACCATGGTCAGACCTGCGCTGGCGGTAGGCGCTCTGCTGGCAGGCCCGGGAGCAGTACCTTCGGGGGCGTCCGGTGCCGGAGTGCTCGACCTGGTTGCCGCAAACCTGGCACCTTTCGTCACGAGTTTCATCACGCACCTCGCCCCGGTAGCGGCGGACCAGAGCCTCGACGCCATCGAGTAAACACCGTAATCCGAATTCGAACGGATCCTCGGGGTCGTCGTAGCCTCCGGCTTGCCAGAGGCGCGTCAGGGTCGGGTAGCAGTCGAGTCTGGCGTAGAGCGAGTCGCGGGCGGCCCACCACTCATCCTCGGTCACCCCACTGAGCCGTTCCTCCCGTGCCACCTCCACTAGTCGCAGCGCCTCGGCGTCGATGAACCGGCCAACCAGGTTGACGACGGAGACCACCTGGGCCGGTGGCAGCCCCGTGCCGGCGGCGGCGCTCAGCATCCGCTCGTAACGCGCGACGCTGTGGGGGCCCGGCACGCGTCGGGTGCCGCGCACCTCGGCCAGCCAGGGATGCCGTTTCCGCAGTTCCCAGCTTTCCCGGGCGCAAGATTCCAGCCGCGCCCGCCAACCCGGCCCGGTAGGGGCGTCCGCTTCGGTCGCCCCTGTGGGCGGGGTGTCGGGAAGGCTCATGACCGCGTCACACATGAGGTCGATGAGGTGGTCGCGACCGGGGACGTGCCGATAGAGGGACATGGAGGTGAAGCCGAGCCAATCGGCGACCTTGCGCATCGACAGGCCTTCGAGCCCATCGGCGTCGGCCACCTCGACCGCGGCACGGACGATCCGGTGCAGGGTCAGCCCTGGCCGCGACCCGGCGGCCTCGTGCCGCCACAGCAGCTCGACCCCCTCGTCTGGATCCCCGGCCCGATGTCTCGTCATGATCGCCTCCTTCCGTCTATAGTAACCGAATCCTGTTTACGCCATAAACAGCAAAGGGTGATACTTCCATGCCTGAATTCCATGTGGCCCCCGCTGGTGACGACTCCTGGCCCGGCACGTCGCAACGTCCGTTCGCCACGATCGCCCGCGCCCGCGACGCGGCCCGCGCCACGGCCGGCGAGGTTCTCATCCAACTCAGGGCCGGCGTTCACCCGCTGACCGAGCCGCTCACACTGACCGAGGCGGACTCCGGCCGCGACGGTCACCGGATCATCTACCAGGCCCACGGCTACGGGACGCAGGAGCAGGAGGAGGCCGTGATCAGCGGCGGCCGTGAACTCACCGGCTGGCGCATCGAGGACGGGGTCTGGCTCGCCGAGGTGGGCGACCTGAACACCCGCCAGCTCTATGTCGACGGGCGCCGGGCCGAACGCGCCGGCGTCGACGGCCTGCCCGGAAACGCGACCAGGACGGCGACCGGTTACGTCACCGACAGCACCGAACCGCTCGGCTGGCGCAGTCCGGGCGATGTCGAATTCGTCTACCGGGGCGTCTACCCCTGGACCGAGGCGCGCTGTCCCGTCGCCACCGTGACCGGCGCAGATCCGGTCACCATCACCATGGTTCAGCCGGCGTTCGGTTGGGCGATCGACCTCTACAACTCCGTCTACGAAGGCGAGACCATGAGCGGGCCCGGTCTGCCCACCCGGGTGGAGAACGACGCCTCGTTCCTCACCGAGCCCGGCACCTTTGTCCTGGACCGCTCACGCCCGGGCCAGCACGTGGTGCGCTATCTCCCACGGGAGGGCGAGGATCCGGAACGGGCCAGGGTGGTCGCGCCAGTACTGGAACCACTGCTCCGTGCGGACGGTGCCCGTGACGTCTCCTTCCGCGGCCTGGTCTTCGCCGAGGCATCCTGGTCACAGCCGAGCAGTGGAAGGGGATTCCTGCACTACCACGGCAGCGGTTTCTACGAGGGCGGCCAGATCAACCGGGTGCCGTTCGGTGAGGGGGCGTGGGTGACGGTGCCCGCCACGCCGTCCGCCATCCCCGCCGGCGTGATGCTCACCGGCAGCGCCGGGGTGGAGATCGAGGGATGTCGGTTCACCCGGATGGGCGCGACCGGCCTGGGCATCTCCGGTGGCGAGCGCGTGACAGTACGCGGCTGCGACTTCGACCTGCTGTCGGCTGGGGCCGTCACCGTCGTCGACGCGGCCGAGGTCCTGATCGAGGAGAACCACGTCCAGCACATCGGGTTGGACTACTCCGGCTCCCCGGGTATCGCGGTCACGGGCACCCGGGACTGCGCCATCACGCACAACGAAGTCGCCGACGTGCCCCACTGCGGCATCGTTGTCGGACCGGGTGCGGGCAGCCGTGTCCTGCACAACCACACGGTCCGCACCATGGGCGTGCTAGCCGACGGCGGCGGGATCTACCTGGCCGGCCCGCAGGGCGAGTCCGCGCAGAACGGCGCGGTGGTCAGCGGCAACGTCATCGAGGACACCCGTACCCCGTACAACTTCGGGCTCTACACCGACTACGGGGCCGCGTGGGTCACCGTCGAGAACAACGTGGTCGTCCGTGCGGACAACACCGCCATCCTGCTGGTCTCGCCACCCCTGGAGAACGTCGTCTACCGGGGGAACTTCTGGGACGCCGACCCGGTCGGTGCCGCCGAACCGCCCGAGGGGGTCACCTACGAGGACAACAGGACGCTGGCCGACGAGGAGGCGCTGAAGGCGGCGACGGCCGAAATCCGGGACCGGGCCGGACTGGGCCGAAACCGCCGCTGACGGGGCCACGCCGCCGCATCGTTCCCGGGCGTCCCGGCACGAAGCGGCGGCACCCGGCACCGCCGGCCGGCCCGTCAGCCGCTGACCCCTCGCCGCCGAACCGGCCGGACCTCGCCGGTTCCGGCACGGCTGTCCCTACCCCACCGTGCAGGGACTGCCGTTGAGGCTGAACGAAGCGGGCGTCGCCGTGTTGCCGGTGTGGTTGGCCTGGAAGCCGATGTTCACCGATCCGTTGGCCGGGATGGCCGCGTTGTAGCTGACGTTCCGGGCGGTGATCTGCCCACTGGTCGGGCTGTAGTTGGCGTTCCAGCCGCTCGTGATGGTCTGCCCGGCGGGCAGGGTGAACGCCAGGGACCAGCCGTTGATCGCCGTGGTCCCGGTGTTGGCGATCGTGATGCCGGCGGTCAGGCCGGTGTTCCAGGAGTTGTTCGTGAACGTCACCCGGCACCCCGCGCCGCCCGGCGGCGGGGTCGTCGGCGGCGCGGTGGTGGGCGTGGTCGTCGGCGAGGGGGTCACCGTGCCGCCGGCACGGATGACGTACGTGACGAGCGACCGGGCCGGCACGGTCGCGCTGAAGGTGCCGCCGCCCACCGCGACCGACGGTTGCGCGGTCATGCTGGCCGAGCCGTTGGTCAGGTACGGGGTGGCCGTGCCGGTGCTGAACCCGGTGTTCCGCAGGGCGTACGACACCTGGTTGGCGCTGCTGGCCGCGTTGAGAGCGACCACCACGGCCGAGCCGTCGCCGTTGCGGTAGGCGGACAGCCGCAGGTGGCCGTCCGAGGTCGTCGCGCCGATCCGGTTGGCGCCCGGGCGGACGAAGCGGCTGTACGCCGCCATCGCCCAGAGCCGCTTGGAAACCCGGTAGCCGTCGCCGTTCATCTGGATAAACCCGCGGGTGGCGCCGGTGGACGCGCCGTACCAGTAGACGTACCCGTTGACCTGGCCGCCGGTGAGCGCGGTGTGAATCTCGTTGGCGACCCGGAAGCCGTCGTAGCCGCTGCCGTCGTCCCATGCCTCGTTCCAGCTGTCGCCGTCCGGCGACTACTCGGACATCCAGGTGTTCCGCCCGGTGACCGGCAGCGGTGAGGTCGGGTAGCTGCCGTACGAGTGGCCGGTGTGCAGGCCGACCTGGCGGTGCGCCTCGGCGTCGGCCACGACAGCCGAGGTGTACGTGCGCTGACCGCTCCAGCCCACGACGTCACAGCAGGTGACCCTGAGCCCGGCGGTGTTGGCGACCGGCCCGACGATCTTCGCGAACTCGACCGCCTGCGCCGGGGTGAACCGCATCGAGGAGTACGACGTCGTCCAGTTCGGTTCGTTGGTGAAGCCCAGATCGTTGATGGTGACGCCCTCCTGGGCGTAGAAGCGCGCGTACTGCACCAGGTAGTTCGCGTACGCGCGGCGCCAGTCGCCGCTGGGGCAGGACGTCCCGGACAACCCGCACAGCGTGCCGCCGTTGGCCTGGTCGCCGTTGTCCTTCATGTAGCCCGGGGCGCTCCAGGCGTTGGCGTAGAACCGGGACACCCCGTACGCCTGGGCCTGCTTGGCCAGCCAGACCTGGCCGTCGTCGTCGCGGTTCCACACGTACCGTGGTGTGGCGTTGGGGCCGCCCGGGTCGGTCGGCTGGATGGAGGTGTTGGGGGTCGAGCCGATGCCGAGCCGCAGGATGCTCAGTCCGGCGCCGGTGGAGCGGCTGAACAGCAGGTCGAGGATCTCCCGTTGGCGCGGCGCGGACAACCCCTGCGAGCCGCCCATGATCTTGGCCCTGCCGAAGTGCTCCGAGATGCCGAATCCGTCGATCGGCTGCAACACGCTGGACCCGTTGATGGTCGCCGCCGAGGCCGCGTACGCGCTCGTCGGGCGGGAGGCGACCACGACGCCCGACCCCAGCAGCACCGCCGCCGCGACCAGGGCCTGCGTGACCCGCCGGTGGGTGCGGGACATGGCCACTCCCTCCCGGGCCCGTGCGGGCCCGACCATTCATCGAAATCAATCGAATTGATGAACGAGAATTTCAGAAAGGGCTCGGTGAAGGCAAGCCCACGGGCGCGGCGGCCGGGCGACGTCATCCCGGGAACTCCTCGCGGCTGAGCACGGGCTGCGGCCCGTCCCACCCGCATACCGGGAACGGGCCGCAGCCGTGCCCACGGCGGGGGCGGCCGGCGATCAGATGGTGAAGCCGCCGTCGACGTTGAGCGTCGCCCCGGTGACGTAGCGTCCGTCCGGGCCGGCGAGGAACGCCACCGCGGCGGCGACGTCGGCTGGTTCTGCGTAGTGGCCGAGAGCCGTGAACCCGTTGATCGTCTCGGCGTTCGGGCCGTCGGCCGGGTTCAGTTCGGTGTCCGTGGCCCCCGGGTTCACCAGATTCACGGTGATCGCCCTGTTGCCGAGTTCGCGCCCGAGCGCCTTGGTCAGGCCGATCAGGGCGGTCTTGCTCGTCGCGTACAGCGAGAAGCCCGGGAAGACCGCCCGCTCGGCCACGTTGCTGCCGATGTTGATGATCCGCCCACCGGCCGGCATGTGGCGCACCGCGGCCTGTGAGGCGACGAACGGCGCCCGGACGTTGACCGCCATCGTCTGCTCGAACTCCGCCAGGCTTAGCTGCTCCAGCGGTCCGAGCAGGAACGCGCCGGCGTTGTTGACCAGGATGTCCAACCGACCCAGCTCACCGGCGACCCGGTCCACCGCGGCGACCACCGCCGCAGGGTCGGAACTGTCGGCCCGTACGGCGATCGCCCGCCGTCCCGCGGCCTTGATCTGGTCCACCACGTCGTCGGCGCGCTGCTGGTTCTGCTGGAACGTCAGCGCCACATCGGCGCCCTCCTGGGCCAGGCGCGACGCCACGGCAGCGCCGATGCCGCGACCGCCACCGGTTACCAGAGCGACCTTGCCATCAAGTGACTTGTTCATGAGGCAGAGCCTGCTGGACGAGGACCGAGCTGTCCGGCGGTGATCGGACGTCACGTTCGCGCCGCCGGCATCACCACGCAGGCCACGCAACCGTCGTGACGGTAACCGGCGGTGTGGCTGCAGATACCGCTCTCGTTCGCCCTGGTTCAGCCGGCCCGGGACACCGCGACCGGGCTGCCGGGCGTCCGTTGGTGCTCCACACCGGCGGGAAACGCGCGCCGGTAGTCCGTCGGTGACAGCCCGACATGGAGGGAAAAATGCCGGCGCAGATTGTTCGCCGTACCCAGCCCGCTGCGCCGACTGACTCCGTCGATCGGCAGGTCGGTGGTTTCCAGCAGGGCCTGCGCCCGGGCGATGCGCTGGGTCAGCAGCCACTTCATCGGCGTGAGTCCGGTTGCGGCGAGCAGGCGGCGGTGGAAGGTGCGCGGGCTCATCCGTGCCCGTGCGGCCAGGGCATCCACCGACAGCGGCCGGTCGAGTTTCTCCATGGCCCAGTGCAGCACCGGGGCGAGGCTGTCGTCGTCGCTGGGCGAGACCGGGCGCTCGATGAACTGCGCCTGCCCGCCGGGCCGATGGGCGAGGACCACCATGCGGCGGGCCAACTGGTTCGCGACGTGCGCGCCGAGGTCGCGCCGCACGAGGTGCAGGCACAGGTCGAGCCCCGCGCTGAGCCCAGCGCTGGTGAGGATCTGCCCCTCGTCGACGTACAGCACAGAGTCGTCGACGTGGACCGCCGGATAGCGTCTCGCCAGCAACTCCGTGTGGGCCCAATGGGCGGTGGCCCGACGGCCATCGAGTAGGCCGGCGGCGGCGAGGGCGAAGGCGCCGTTGCACAGCGAGACGATTCGCGCCCCGGCGTTGCCGGCGCGACGGAGCGCCTCGAGCAGCTCGGGCGGGAACGGTCGGTCGCCGGTGACGCAGTCGTCCGGCACCGACGGCACGATCACGGTGTCGGCGTCGGCAAGATCGGCCATTCCGTGGTTGGTGTTCACCACGAGGCCCGGCCCGCCGTGCGCGGCGCCCGGTCGGATTCCGCACAGCCGGAAGTCGTACCAGGGGTCGGCCAGGTCGCTGTGCGACCCGCCGAAGACCGCGCACGCGATGCCCAGCTCGTACACGTCCCACGGGGTCAGGGGGATGTCGTCGATGACGGAGGCCGCCACCGTGTGCGTGTTCATGAACGCCAGAGTAGTGGCAGGAAACTGGCGAAGGTTGTCAAGCCCGCCACTGTTCGGTGAGGTGATCCGATGCGAGCGTTGTTCCCTGCCGGGCCGGAAAGCGGCCCGTACGAAGTGGGGGACACGACGATGGGCGAAGGACGCGTGCCGGTGACGGTGATCGGCCTCGGCATGATGGGTCAGGCGCTGGCCCGGGCCTTTCTGGCCGGCGAGCACCCGACGACGGTGTGGAACCGTACGGCTGGCCGGGCCGAGGAACTCGTGGCCGCCGGAGCGGCCGGCACGGACAGCGTCGCCGCCGCGGTCTCGGCCAGTCCGCTGGTCGTGGTCTGCGTACGCGACTACCAGGCCGCATACGAGATCCTCGGTCCGGTGAGCGACGCCCTCGCCGGCCGGGTGCTGGTCAACCTGACATCCGGCACGTCGGCGCAGGCGCGGGCGATGGCCGACTGGGCCGCCGAACGCGGCGCCGGATACCTCGACGGCGCCATCATGATGACCCCACCGGGCATCGGAACTGCGGAGGCGGTCATCCTCTACAGCGGTCCGTCGGAGACATTCGCGGCACACCGACCCGCGCTGACGGCTCTTGGCGGTGGCACCATCCACCTGGGTGCCGGGGTGGGCCTTGCGTCGGTGTACGACGTGGCGCTGCTCGGCATCATGTGGAGCACCTTCAACGGTTTCATGCACGCCGTGGCACTGGTGGGCAGTGAGAACGTCCCAGCGGCCACCTTCCTTCCAGTGGCCAGGCAATGGCTCACCGGGGTCGCCTCGTTCCTCACGCCCTACGCCGAACAGATCGACACCGGCGACTACACGGCGAGCGACGCCACGCTGGAGACCCACCTTTCCCCGGTCGAACACCTGATCGAGGAGAGCCGGGCGCGGGGCATCGACGCGATGGCAGCCGAGTACACCAAGAGCCTCGTCGAAGAGGCGGTTGCCAGCGGTCATGCCCTCGACAGCTACGCGCGCATCGTCGAGCACTTCATGCCGGCCCACCGGGCATGAACGGCTCCTGGCCCAGCCTGGTCTCGTCGGCCGCCGGCGAATGCACCCAGGTGCTGGAGAAGGCGACCGACCAGGACTGGTCCCGCGACGCGACCGGCCTGGAGTGGACCTGTCGAGAGACGCTGGACCACGTGGCCCTCGGCGTCGTCGGCTACGCCGGGCTGCTCATCGCCCAGCCAACCGACCGGTACATCGCGCTCTTCGCCTCGCTCGACCCGCGCGCACCGATCCCCGCATGCCTGGAAGGCCTCCGGATCGCCGGAACCGTCCTCGCCCGGGCCGTTCGCGAGGCGACCCCCGATGTCCGTGCCTGGCATCCGTGGGGGCACTCCGACGGCCCCGGTTTCGCCGCAATGGGGATCGTCGAGTTGGTCGTGCACACCCATGACATCGCCCGCGCCCTCGAACTCGACTGGACGCCACCGGATTGGCTGTGCGGCCCCGCGGTCGAGCGACTGTTTCCGGACGCTCCGGCCGGTCACACCGCCGCCGACACCCTGCTGTGGTGCACAGGCCGGATCGCCCTGACCCGCCTCGGGCGCCGGAAGCAGTGGCAGTGGAACGGGAGAGTGCGGTGACGGCCGAGCGGGCCACCCGGCGCACGTCACCATCGTGCGAGACCGCTGATCCTGGGTGCGGCACGCCGCGGCAACGCGCGCCGGACACCTCCACCTACTGCCAACGGGAACGCCGCGTGCCCATGTCGACGCGGGTGGTGGCTCAACAACCCCGGGTGAGGCTGTCCACGGTGTAGACCCTGCCGCCCCACGCGATCCAACCCTTCGCCGAGACGCAGTAGTTGGCGGTGCCGGTGACGCCGACCGGTCCGGCGTAGGAGGAGTAGGTGCCCTCGTCCGGGGAGGAGAGCGCGGCGAAGTCGCAGGGGCGTCCCTCGCCGGAGCGCTGCTTGCAGCGCGCGATCTGGACCCCGGTCAGTGCGGACTTCCCGAAGGAGGCACCCCGGTGGTAGAAGCAGGCGCTGTTGGTGCCACCGTTGCTGGTGTTGTAGTAGATGACCAGCTCGCCGACGGGGTTGCTGCTCGGCACCGTCTTGCTGTAGGTCACGGTGCCCGAGCAGGAGACCGCGGCCTGCGCGGGCGCGGCGGCGAACAGGCTCGCGGCACCCAGGGTGGTCAGGCAGGCGGTCAGCACGCCGGCACGACGAAGTTTACGGAAAGTCATAGCGGTGCTCCCGTGATCAATATCAGGTGTGGATCTCCGGGGACCGTATCGGCGACCCGTGAAAGGGCGCTGAGATCCCGCTGAACGTGCTGTCTTGGCGTTCTGTCGGCCGTGGACACTAGGCTGACCCGCTCGCGGGGGGCTGCTCGGAAGCGGGGAACGGTGGACGGTGTCGAGTTTCGGGTGCTGGGACCGGTCGGCGTGTGGCGCGACGGCCAGCGGCTCCGCCCGACGAACGCCCAGCAGCGCACCATCCTGGCGATGCTCCTGTTGGCCCCGGGCCATGTGGTCACCCTCGACCAGTTGGTCACCGCGCTGTGGGGCGACAGCCCGCCCGCGTCGGCGCGCAACGCCATCCAGGGGCACGTGTCCCGCCTCCGCCGGCTCGTCCGCAGCATCCCGGCGGTCGAGCTGGCGACGGCGGGGCACGGCTACCAGCTGACCGTGCCGCGCGAGTCGGTGGACGCGCACCGGTTCCGACGGCTGGTGCAGCAGGCAATGGTCGCTGAGGCCACCTCCGACGAGCTGCTGCGAACCGCCGTGGACCTGTGGCGCGGTCCCGCATTCGCCGACGTCGCGGGCGAGTGGCTCGGGGCGACCATCGGACAGACCCTCGAACAGGAGCGGATCGCCGCCATCGAGGAGCTGTCTCGGGCCGAGCTCGGCGCGGGGCGGGTTGCCGACGCGGTGGCCCGGCTGGCCGCTGTGGTCGCCGAGCACCCGGTGCGGGAGAACGCGGTCGCGCTGTGGATGACCGCCCTGCACCGCGCCGGTAGACGCACCGAAGCCCTGGCGGTGTTCCGGGAAACCCGGCTCCGGCTGACCAGGGATCTCGGCGTCGAACCCGGCGACGAACTGCACCGCGTCCATCAGGCGGTGCTGGCAGACGGTCCCCCGGCGACGCCGACTGACCAGGGCAGTCCCTGCTCACGTCAGCTGCCCGCGCAGGTACCCCACTTCACCGGCCGTACCAGCGAACTGGCCGCGCTCGACGCGCTGCTGGAGTCGCGGCACACCGGCGTCGCGATCGCCGTGGTCAGTGGCGCTCCCGGCGCGGGCAAGACGGCGCTCACCGTGCACTGGGCCCACCGGGTCGCCGATCGTTTCCCGGACGGGCAGCTCTTCGTGAACCTGCGCGGCTTCGACACCATGGGCGCCGCGATGGACCCGGTGGATGCCCTGCGCCGACTGTTGGCCGGCCTGGGCGTGCCGGCAAGCCGGATTCCGGCGACGCTGGACGAACAGTCCGCACTCTTCCGCACGGCTGTCGCACAGCGACGCGTCCTGATCGTGCTGGACAACGCGCGAAACGCCGCACAGGTCCGCCCGCTGCTGCCCGGAACGCCGGGTAATTTCGTCCTGGTGAACAGCCGCGACCAGCTGGCCGGGCTGGTGGCCGGACACGGCGCGAAGCCGGTTCCGCTCGGGCGCCCCTCCGCGGTGGAGGCGCGAGCCTTTCTGTCCAAGCGCCTCGGCAGCGAGCGGGTCGCGGGCGAACCGCGGGCCGCCACGGGGATCGTCGAATCGTGTGGGCGGCTGCCCCTGGCGCTGGCCGTGGTCGCCGCCCGCGCCGCCATCAACCCCCGGCTGACGCTGGCCGCGCTCGCAGCCGAGCTGAGAGAGAGCCGTGGCCGCCTCGACGTGCTGGCCAACGGTGACTCCGCCACCGACGTGCGGACCGTGTTCTCCTGGTCCTACCGGGCACTCGGCCCGGAGGCCGCCCGGGTGTTCCGACGGCTCGGCCTGCACGTCGGCCCGGACGTCAGCCTGTCCGCGGCGGCCAGTCTCACGGGTTTGCCCGTGCCGCGGGCGCGGATGCTCATCGGTGAACTGATCCGGGCACACCTGATCGAGGAGCACCTTCCGGGCCGCTACCTGTTCCACGACCTGCTCCGGGCGTACGCGGAAGAACTGGCGCAGGCCACCGAGCCGGCGGAGGACCGCCGCCGGGCGATGCGCCGGCTCTTCGACCACTACCTGCACAGCGCCCGGCACGCCGACGCGCTCGTGGAGCCGAACCGGGCGCCGGTCCGGTTCGAGCCCTGCGCCGACGACGTGCACGTCGACGAACCGACCGACCGGAAGCAGGCCCTGGCGTGGTTCACCGCCGAACGTGCGGGGGTGCTGGCCGCGATCGACCGAGCCGCGGCCGAGGGGTTCGCCGCCCACTCCTGGCAGCTCGCCTGGGTGATCAAACCGTGGCTGAGCCGGCAGTGGCACCGCCACGACCAGGTGCGGGCGCAGCGTACGGCGGTCGCGATGGCGACGAGGGTCGCGGACGCCGCAGCGCAGGCGGTGGCGTACCGGTACCTGGCCGACGGCTACGACCGGCTCGGCCGGCACCGCGACGCCGAGACCACCTACCAGCACGCGCTCGACCGCTACCGGGCGGTCGACGACCGGGTCGGGCAGGCGCACGTGCAACTGGACGTCGCCCGGATGCTCGACCGGCGGAAACGCCACCGGGACTCGGTGCGCCATCTGAAGCTCGCCCTGGCTCTGTTCCGCGCGGAGGGCGATGACGTCGGAGAGGCCCGGGCTCTCGCCGCGCTGGGCTGGGAGCATGCCCAACTCGGCGAGTACGACGAGGCGCTGGTCCATTGCCGGGCAGCGCTGGCGTTGCTCCGGGCGAGCGCGGACCGCCACGGCGAGGCGGCCGGCTGGGACAGCATGGGGTACATCCACCACCAGCGCGGCGAGTTCTCACTCGCCATCCGGTGCTACGAGCGCAGCCTGGAGATGTCGCAGGAGTGCGGCGACCGGATGGGCTCGGCGCGTACCCTGATCAGCCTCGGGGAGAGCAGACTCGCCGCCGGCGAGGTGGCCGAGTGCGAGCGAGCATGGCGACGGGCGCTGGCCCTGCTTCACAACCTGGACGCCGCCGTGGCCGCCGAGCTGGCCGAGCGGCTGCGCCGGTTGTCGGACCCGCCGCACGGTGCCGGCGGGTTGCCGCGCCAGGGCGCCGATCAGGTGGCGGAGGACGCACCCCGGCGCCCGGCCCGGCAGTCCGGGCCGGGCTGAACCCGTCGGCCACAGCGACGGTGTGGCGCCGCGGGTGCTGCGCCGCCACACCGCCGGTTGAGCTAGCCGAGGGTGAACCGGAAGAACCGCGGGCGGTAGATACCCGGATCCCGGTAGTGGTCCCCTTCGGGGCTAACCCTGGTGTCCATGCTGTTCACGTTGTACGAGGCGACGAACGTGTTGCCCGAACTCAGCGACGCGTGGACGTGCGCGTTGTACGCGATGATGTTGCCGTTCCAGTAGCTGCCGTACGGGCCCGGTTCGGGCATCCGGTAGACCGGGGTGCGGTTGGTGAACGGCCCGAACGGCGAGCACGACGTGTACGCCATGATCTGACCGCTGAACGCCTCCGTGCTGTCCTGGCTGAGCAGCAGGTACTGGCCGTTCCACGGCGTCACGCTGTACTCGTTCGCGATGCCGGTGAGCGTGTTGCGGGCGTTCTGCTCCCGGAACGACCAACCCCACGGCGTGTAGTACTGCCAGGTGCCGGAACCGAGGTCGTCGCCCTGGACCCGGGCGATCCGCATCTGCTTGTGCGTCGGCGAGTCGTCGACGCCGTAGATGTAGGTGTAGCCGTCACCGCTGCGGCTGGCCGGCAGCAGCGCCGAACCCCACGCCACCCCACTGGCCGAGGGCAGGTCGCGGACCCGGACGGGAGTGCGCAGGTTGCCCAGGTCGAAGTCCGCCACCACGTTGCGGTTGAACCGGAAGTCCCAGGACCCGGGGCCGAACTTCAGGTACTCCTGGTACACCGCCTGTAGCCGGCCACCGGAGAGATGGCCGTCGCCGATCCAGAACCAGGTGGTCGTGGAGGTCGGACCCATGATGGGCCTGGGCGCCCCGGCCGTTCCACCGTGGTACGTCGTGAGGTTGTTGCCGTTCTGCACCACGAACGTGTTGTTCACCAGTGGCGCCGTCGTCGGCCGGGTGCCGTTGGCGTTGAGCGGGCCGAGCCAGGTGTCGGAGAACAGCCAGATGATGCGGCCGTCCGGCAGCTTCACCGAGTAGGTGGAGTCACCGCCGGTCCAGCCGTCCGGGGTGCTGGCCGCGTAGTTGTTGAACGTCGCCTCGGGGGCGGCGTTCAGGTGCAGGCTGGTGACGTTGGGCGCCCGCAACGAGCACTGCCGCTCCTTGATCGGCAGCGTGGTCTCCATGTAGGTGGTGAACGTCTTGGGGGACTCGGCGGCGTCCTGGGAGTGGACGTCCAGTTCGGTCCAGGTGGTCACCAGCGTGGCCACCATCGGGTACGCGAAGTTCGACACCGTGATGAGCCCGCCGGCGTCGGGGTACTTCACCGTCTGGATCGTCGGGTACTCGGCCAGTGAGCCGGGGCTGCCCTTGGGCGACCAGATGATGATGGCGGAGCTGCGGTTGGGATCCTTGGTGGTGTCCACCAGCAGCGTGGAGCAGTAGCCGCAGCTCGGGTCGCCGGACTGCGCCTTGGCCCAGAAGTCGTGGTAGACCGCCCCACCCTTGCGCAGGATGTCCTGGTACTCGGTGTGCGTACCGGCCGCGACGGTGTGCTTCTTGCGTGCCGGCCGGGCATCGCCGAGCCCGTCGTCGTCGGTCGGGGTGTGGCCGTACAGGTTCGACCGCCACAGGGTGGCGTCGGAGTCCTGGTAGCCGTAGAGATCCCAGCTGCCCGGCGGGGTCGGCAGGGGAGCGTTGTTCGCCCTCGCCAGCCGGTAGTTGGCGATGTGGTAGCCCAGCAGTATGTGCTTGAAGTTCATGCCGTAGCCCTCGACCGCGTTGCGGATCGCCTCGATCGGCAGGTGGTCGTGGTCGCGGACGCTCTCCCAGGTGTGCCGCACGAAGGCACCGTCGGTCCGCTCGGTGAGGTACGCGGGGAGCAGGAAAGCCCCGTACTGCGGGCCGGTACCGAGGCCACCCCACGAGTTCAGCGCCTGCCCGGGCTTGGCCAGCACGTCGGCCACGTTGCGGGCGTAGAGGTCGTCCTCGCCGAGCGGGCTGAACCCGCCGGTGCGGGCGTAGGTCTGGTGGGTCGCCCACTCCGCGGTGGCCTCCATCCACCAGTTCATCGAGCCGAACTCCTTGCCGCCGACGAAGTCCCAGAACCAGTCCTGGACGATGCCGGAGCGGTCCCAGTACTGGTACTGCATGACGTGGAACAGCTCGTGCCGTGGCATGTAGTCCCACCGGCTCTCGCTGGTCGGCACCAGGATGGTGGGCTGCTGGTTCAGGCCCAACGGCAACACAAACGGGGCGTGGATCGGCTGCCCTAACAGCTTGTTCACGCCGTACACCAGCACGTACGGCTTGTCGGTGCGAACCGGCAGGGGATACCCCATCTCCCGGTACTCGCCGACCGCGATCGACAGCGAGTTCAGCATGTGCTGCACGGCCTCGGGCCGCCCGTTCGGGTTGAACACCGGCGGGATGCCGGGCTGGCCGCCGCCGGCGACGTTGTACAGGATGAGGAACTCGCCGGCGCTGGCCCGACACTTGTAGTTGACGTCGAGGTACTCGTAGTCCTCGGCCGCGCAGTCGTCGTACCCGGTCGCCCTGGCTGGGGCGGGTGCGGTGAGCGTCGGCGTCACGGCGCGGGACGCGGCCGGCGTCGCGTTGGCCGACAGCATCGACAGGTACTTCAGGTACGTCGCCGGGTTCTTGACGGCGCCGGTGGGGCGCAGGCGCGCGGGCACCGAGCCGGGGGAGTCGACCGACATCATGCCGTACCGCACAGTGTCGTCGAGTGACAGCTGGCCGCGGTGGTACGCGCGGACGATCTTCTCGTGCGGCCCGAAGTCCGGCGGGCTCGCCTTTGGCCGCTTGGTTTGGCGGTCCGGCGTCACGGGCTGGTACGGCTTCGCGCGCTGCGGCGCGTACTGGCCGGTGTCGTGCCCGGGGTCGGGTGCCGCCGGCGCCGGTCGGGCCGACCGGTCGCCGACGGGGCGAGCGGTGCCGTCGGGCGGCGCGGCCTGGGACGGACCGCCGGCCAGTACGGCGGCGGCCAGGGTAACCGCCGCCGTAGCCATTGCCAGTATTTGTCTCACGCTGCTCCTCGCTGCGGGGGTGGGCGAAACGGGCGCACCGGGGCCGGGGCGCGCATCGGATCCACGCGTGAGGCTGGCTCAGGACCTCGTCGACCTTGACCAGACAGCCCGACCGTGCCGAACTGGACGGAGTGCTGGTGGGTGCTGCGGCACGCCCGCCACGGGCCGGAGGAAAGTAACGCTCGCCGCTGATCGCCCTCTGAAAATGTGCTGAGATCCCAGCGCTGACTGGGTGCCGGCGGCTTCCCGGCCGGCCGCCGGTCCCGACGAACTCCTGCCGGATACGGCCATGCTCGCTAGGATCCTCCTGACCGATTAGTGCCAATACGGGGGGTTTGAATGAAAAAACCGATCAGTGCCGGGATCGCCGGCGCGTTCGTGCTCGCGGCCGGGCTGCTCACCGCAGCGCCGGCCCAGGCCGCCACGTGCGCCGAGGACACCGCCTGCGACACGACGACGACCTTCGACGTCACCGCCGGCGCCCTGGAGATCACCGTGCCCGACACGGCGGACCTGGGGAACGATGCCACCCCCGGCGGGTACGCCTACGGATCGCTCGGGCCGGTGACCGTCAGCGACGAACGCGCGTCCCTCACGCCGACCTGGACCGCGACCGTCACCGGCACCGACTTCACCACCGGGGGCGCGACCACGCCGGAGACCATCCCCAACTCCAGCATCTACTACTTCTCCGGCAACGCCACGGCCACCACCGGCGACGGGACCTTCACCCCGGGACAGGCCGGGGCATTCGCCCCGCCGCCACCTCCTGTCGGGGAGACGCTGGATCTGTCGCGTACCGCCTTCAGCCACTCCGGTGGCACCGGCAACAACTCCGCCACGTGGAATCCCTCGCTGACCGCACAGGTCGCCCTCAACAAGGTGGCGGGCACGTACACCGGGACCATCTCCCACACCGTCACCTGACGGAATGATCACACCCAGCCGGCTGGCCAGAGCAGTGGGCGTCCTCGCCGTGACGCTGCTCCTGACGACGACCGCTCCGGCCCGACGGCGGCACGCTCGGCATCCGCCTTCTGGAGGCCTCCTCCAACCGCCGTGACGACCCCCGCGCGCGGCTGTACATCGTCGACCACATCAACCCGGGGACCACCATCACCCGCCGGTTCGAGGTCACCAACAACTCCGGCAAGCCGCACCCGATCAACGTCCATGTCACCGCCGCGGAGATCCGCGACAACAACTTCCGGCCGGCGGACGACCGCAACGGCAACGAACTGCCGTCGTGGATCTCCATCGACCAGCCGACGTTCCTGGCACCACCGCACAGCCGCACCCGGCTGATCGCCCGGATCAGCATCCCGCCGAACGCCACCAAGGGGGAGCGCTACGGCGCCATCGTCGCCGAGGTGGCGTCACCCACGCCGGGCCAGGGCGAGAACGTCCAGATCGTCAACGGGGTGGGTGTCCGGGTCTACCTTGACATCGGCCCCGGTGGCGATCCCCCGTCCGACTTCCGCATCGATCAGGTGACTCCCGGACGTACCGAGCAGGGCGTACCGATCGTGAAGGCCGACGTCCACAACACCGGCGAACGCGCGCTCGACATGGACGGGCATCTGTGGCTGTCAGGCGGCGGCGGCCGAATCAACGCCGGCCCGTTCCGCGCGCAGAAGAGCGCCACCCTCGCGCCCGGTAACGGTGGGCGGGTGACGTTCCTGCTCGACGAGCAACTGGCCGACGGCCCGTGGGACGCGAAGATCACCCTGGAGAGCGGGCGGATCCAACGTACCTTCACCGGCACGTTGACCTTTCCCGACCGGGCCGGGGCCTGGGGCCTGCCGTCCACGGTCGGCGACCGGTTGCCGCTGATCTTCGCCGTCGTCGGCGCGTTGATCGTCATGGGCGGCGGCGGGATGCTGCTCCTCGTCCGTAGAGGACGGCGGCGTCGCCGGGCATCGGCTATCCGCTGGCAGCGTCTCCGGTCCCCCCGAACGCAATGACCCGGGGTGATGAATTTGCGGACGCCGACGAGCAGGAAGACCGCCCCCACCGCCAAGGTGGCGGTGTGTACGGGGTGTTTCCGGTGGTCGCGGTGCTCGGGCCGGGCCTGGTGACCATCTCATCTACCTCCATCGAATACTTGATTGCTGATGCGCCCCCGCCGGGAACGGCGCGGCCGGTGAGCCGGCCCGGCCTGACTTGCCGGTTCCGGGTAGGCCCGGAAGGGCTGCTGCCGCGAATCGGACGCTTTCCGTGTAAGACGCATCGCGAAGGGTAGGAGTGGAGGTGGGGCAAATGCCTCGGACGGCACCCAGGTTCGTAGATCCCGCGGGGAGGGCGGCCGGAATCCCGGCGACACGGGCGGCCCGCAGAGACCCCCGAGGTGAACGGAGAGGCGATGTTCAATCCACTGGACCACAAGGGAATCCCCCTGGAAGACCAGATCCGCAACTGGCGTGAGCTGAACGTGGAGCCGATCGACCCGGAGGCGGTCGACCCCTACACCCGCTGCCGGATCATCACGATGAACGGCATCGAGGTGGAGGCGATCAACTTCCAGCACCAGTTCGCCCGCAACTGCCCAGACCAGGAGGTCCGCCGCCAGTTGGCGTACGTCCGGTACGTCGAGAGCCAGCAGCAACGGGTGGTGAACTGGCTGCTGCCCGGCGTGGCCAGCGTGCTGGAGACGACCCTGGGCTACGAACAGGTGGCGGTGGACCTGACCGCCTGGGTCGCCCGCCACGAACCCGACCCGTACCTGAAGCAGGCGTACGAGTTCGGCGTCCTGGAGGACTTCGACCACCTGTACCGCTACGCCAACCTGTACGAGATGGTGGAGCGGCGCAAGGCCGAGAAAATCGTCGACGGGCTCACCGAGGTGATGCCGGGGCGCCCCACCGTGCAGGAGCACCGGCACCCGTTCGACGAGGTCCGCACCCCCTACGACCGCGGCAGTGCCGACCCACGGTCGAAGCTGAACGCGCTGACGATCCTGTCAGCCGAGCAGCAGGTGATGTTCTACTACATGAACGTCGGTCCGCAGTACATGGAGCCGATCGCCCGCCAGCTCTACCAGGAGATCAGCCTGATCGAGCAGGAACACGTCACCCACTACGAGTCCCTGGTGGACCCGGGCGAGACCTGGTGGGAGCGGCTCGTCACCCACGAGTACAACGAATGCTGGCTCTACTACTCCTTTCTCCAGCAGGAGAGCGACCTTCGGATCAAGGCGGTGTGGGAGCTGCACCTGCAGATGGAGTTGGCCCACCTCCAGCAGGCCGCCGACCTGCTGCGCCGGCACGACGGCCGGGAGCCGGAGGAGATCGTCGGCAGCACGGGGCTGCCCGAGCCACTGACCTTCGAACCCAACAAGGAATACCTGCGTCACCTGCTGGCGACCCAGATCGACCTCACCAAGCTCGGCGAGGGGTACGTCCGGGAGGCGCACGAGCGCTTCGAGTGGATGCAGCAGCAGTTGCACGACGGCCAGCAGCCGCCGAGCGAGCAGGTCATCGACCTGCACCGGGACCGCTTCGGCGACGAGTACCGGATCGAGACCGAGGGCCCACACCCGGTGGAGAGCCTGCGCGTCCGCGACGGAGGCAGCCATGACTGACACCGGTGCCCAGGCCACGCCGGGCTCCGCCGAGGAGGACGTGGTCGATCTGCTGCTCGCCCAGCACGCACGGATCGAACAGCTGTTCCTGCTCGTCATCGGCGGCACCGGCGACATCCGCCGGGACGCCTTCGACGATCTGGTCAAGCTGCTCGCGGCGCACGAGACCGCCGAGGAGGAGATCGTCCATCCGCTGGCCCGCAAGCTGCCCGGGGGCGGCGGCGACGCGATGGTCGACGAGCGGCTGGCCGAGGAACGCCAGGCCAAGGAGACGCTGCGGACCCTCGTCGCGGGCGGTGTGGACGCCGACGGCTTCGAGACCGGCATCATCCTGCTGCGCGACGCCGTGCTGACCCACGCCCGCCACGAGGAACGCTACGAGTTCCCCCGGCTGCGCCAACACGTGCCCGCCGACCGGCTGCGCGGCCTCGCCGCCGCCGTGCGGGCAGCCGAGGCCACCGCCCCCACTCGACCCCACCCCGGCGCGCAGTCCGCCAAGGGCAACCTCGCGGCGGGTCCCGCCCTCGCGGTCATCGACCGGATCCGCGACGCGGTACGCAGGCCGTCCAACGGGAAGGGCTGACGCGGTACGGGCGGGACTGACGGACGCGAGGTGGTCACTTCCCGGTCAGCCAGCCACCTCGCGTCCGCAGTGCCGGCCCCGGCACCCCGCGCCGACGTCGCGTGCGAGGGCACCGGCCTGGTGTCAGGCGCGGACGACGTGCGGGAGCCCGATCCGGACCTCGACGCCGGTGGACGCGTGCAGTGCCGGTGGCTCGGCCGGCGCGGGCAGACCGGCGGCCTGGACGACGTCCTGGCGAAGGGCGAGCGAGGCGCCGCCAGCCCCTGCCGGACGCCTCGCACCACCATGCCGCTGCGGCTACCACCTGCTGCGCCGGATACACCTTTCGACACCGTCCCGCGAGCCGGAGAACGGCCTGGCGGGACCGCAGGCCTGCCGCCTGCTCGCCACCCTCGGCTGACGTGCGGGACGGCGCCGGCGGCGTTTCGGTCAACGGCCTGGAACGCAGGTGACCGGTGCGCGCTGGTTGCCGAACGCCGGCAAGAATGTCGCTCGATGTTCGCCGGGCGCGGCACTGGAAGGCCACCCGGCGTGAGCGCCACGATATGGGCATGACGAGCAACCTTGCCGTGCTCACCGAGGACTTGACGAAGTTCTACGGCCAGCGCCGCGGCATCGAGAGTCTCACGCTCCAGGTCGGTGCCGGTGAGGTGATGGGCTTCCTCGGACCCAACGGCGCCGGGAAGACCACCACCATCCGCCTGCTGTTGGATTTCCTGCGTCCGACCTCCGGTCGCGCGACCGTTCTCGGGCTCGACCCGCGCCGCGACAAGGCTGCCCTGCACCGGCAGATCGGCTACCTGCCCGGCGAGCTGGCGTTTCCCGGCCGGGAGACCGCCGAGGACCTGCTGCGCTTCTTCGGCGACGCCCGGGGCGGCGTGGCCTGGTCACAGGTGACCGGCCTGGCCGAGCGGCTCGACCTGGACCTGTCCCGCCCCGTACGCGCCATGAGCAAGGGCAACAAGCAGAAGGTCGGCCTGGTCCAGGCGTTCATGCACCGGCCGGCCCTGCTGATCCTGGACGAGCCCACCAGTGGCCTGGACCCGCTCATGCAGCAGGAGTTCCTGGCCATGGTCCGAGACGCCCGGGACGCCGGGCAAACCGTCTTCATGTCCTCCCACGTCCTGGCGGAGGTGCAGCAGACCGCCGACCGGGTCGCCATCATCCGGGACGGCCGGCTGGCGGCGGTCGAACGCGTGGAGTCGCTCGGCAAGCGGGCAATCCGGACGGTGGAGATCCACTTCGATGATCCCGTGGACCCGGCGGAATTCGGCGTCCTGCCCGGCGTCAGTGAGGTGACGGTGTCCGGGCCGGTGCTCAGGTGCACGGTGAGTGGCCGCCTCGACCCGCTGATCAAGGCGGCGGCACGGCACGAGGTCGTGGACGTGCTGTCGACCGAGCCCGACCTGGAAGAGACGTTCCTGTCGTTCTACTACCACTCCGAAGGAGCTGGCGATGCTTCCCGCGCTGGTGCGTAAGACCTGGCGCGACGACCGCCGTGCAGTGTTCGGCTGGGCCGCCGGCGTCGCCCTGTTCACCGTCATCTACACGTCCTTCTACAGCCAGTTCCAGGGGGCGGCGGAGCTGAAGCAGGAGGCCCTGCCCAAGGAAATGCTGGACTTCCTCGGCATCGCCGACATGCTCTCCCCGGCCGGCTACCTCCAGGCGACGATCTTCAGCCTGATCGGCCCACTCCTGGTCCTCATGTGCGCGATCACCCTGACCGCCCGGACCATCGCCCGGCCCGAGGAGGAGGGCGGCATGGAGCTGCTGCTGGCCAACCCGCTCTCCCGTACCGCTTTCGCCGGGCAGCGCCTCGCGGCCGCGGGCGCCGCCATCACCCTGGTCGCGGCCGTCCCGTTGATGCTGTTGATGATTATCGTTCCCCGGGTGGGCATGGACATCCCGCTGTCCAACGTCGCGGCTGCCGGCGTCGGCCTGATCGCCCTGGCGTGGTGTTTCACCGGCGTCGCCTTCCTCGCCGGCGCCGCCTCCGGCAGACGGGGCACGGTACTGACGATCACCGGTGTGCTCGCCGTGACCACCTACATGGCCAAAGCCATCGCGGGCATGTCCGACGGCTGGCACTGGCTGCGCTGGCTGTCGCCCTTCCACTACTTCATCGGCACAGATCCGCTGCACACCGGCTGGCACCCGGTCGAACTGCTCACCCTCGTGGCCGTCGGCGCCGTGGCCGCCCTCGTCGGGGTGCTGATGTTCGACCGGCGCGACGTCGGTGTCTGAAGCGGGTGCTGGTGGCCGCCGATCACCCCAGGGCGGCCACCAGCACGCGGACAGGGACCCGGCCATGAGCGACACCAGTTGGCTGGCGGCCGACTGCGAGGTCCTGCTGCGCACCCCGGCCGGCGACCGGCGCCTGCGGACCGCCGCCCAGGTGGGAGCTCGGGCCGCCGACGAGGGCCTGCACGTGCACGACCTGGTCGACGCGCTCTTCACCGCCGCCGGCGTCTGCTGGCGTACCCCGCCCCTCGATTCCGAGGACACGACGACCGCCGTCCACAGCCGGGCCACGACCCTCCTGGACGCCGCGCGCTGGGTGTTGGTGGCCGTCCTCGACGGCTATCTCCACCAGACCCGCGCCGAGTTGGATCGCCACGACACCGAGCGCGCCGCGTTCGTCAACGACCTGCTCACCGGTCGAGCCGAGCCCGGCAGCCTGGCCGAGCGGGCCCACCGTTACGGCATCCGCCTGTCGGCCACGCACACCGTCCTGGTCGCCCGTGCCGCCCGTCTCACCGCCGACATCACGCACCGCGTCGACGCGGCGCTCGCCGCCCGGTTCGGCGAGGGCAACATCCTCACCACCCTCCGCGACCGTGAGCTGGTGTGTATCAGCGCCGGAGGGCTACGAGGCATCGGCGCCGAACTGGCACACCTGCTCCTCACCGAACTCGGCGCCGACGGCTGGCAGGTGGCGGTCGGCCGCCCCCACCCAGGTGTGCACGGCCTGGCCACCTCCCTCGACGAGGCGCGCAACACCCTCGACCACGCCGCCAAGCTCGGTTTCACCGCACCCGTGCTCAACGCCGCCGACCTGCTGGTCTTCCCCGTCCTGCTGCGCGACCGGGACGCCATCACCGACCTGGTCACCACTGTTCTCGGCCCGCTCACCACCGCCCGTGGCGGCGTCGAGCCCTACCTGGACACCCTGGCCGTGCTCTTCGACAACCAGGGCAACCACACCGCCACCGCCCGCCAGATGCACCTGTCCGTACGCGCGGTCACCTACCGCCTCGACCGTATCCACAACCTGACCGGCTACCACCCGAACGAACCCACCCAACGCTTCACCCTGCACGCCGCCGTGCTCGGCGCCCGACTCCTCGGCTGGCCCCAGCGGAAGGAAAGCTAGCCAGGAGCCGTCGGCACCCGGGAACCGGACGGCCACGAGCCCGGCACCGGAGCGGTCGGGGAAAGGCACGGGCACACCGGCGATCAGCCGTCGACGGTCTGGGCGGCGAGGTAGTCGAGGACGGCGCGGACGTCGCCGTCGGTGCGAGCCAGGACGTCGCGCTGCCGCTGTGCGCCGTTGCCGTGGCGACGCAACCGGCTGAGCTGTTCGCGTACGTGATCGAGGTCGCCTTGGCGGTCCAGGGCCGGCGTGACCGTGGCGAGCAGCTCGTCGACGAGGTCCCAGGCGGGCCGGGCACGGCCGGAGCGCAGGTCGATCAGGTCGCCCGCGAGACCGTCGTGGGCGGCCCGCCAGTGCGCGGCGGAGACCAGGCAGTCCCGGATCCGGCGGGCCGGCGCCCCGGCGCGCACGTCGTCGGCGAGCGTCGCCACCAGCGCCCGGACCAGCCCGGCGACCAGCACGGTGTCGTCCACCGTCGGGCAGACGTCGCCGACCCGGACCTCCACCGTGGGATACGCGGCCGAGGGGCGCGCATACCAGTAGACCATCGCGGCGTCGAGCAGGATGCCGGCGTTGATCAGCTCCTCGACGGTGGCGTCGTAGTCGGCGGCGGACTCGAAGTGCGGGGTGGGTCCGATGCTGGGCCAGCGTTCCAGCTGCATCGACCGCCAGCTGGCGTGTCCGGTGTCGTGGCCGTCGTGCAGGGGCGAGTTGGCGGTGATGGCCTGCACCACGGGCAGCCAGGGGCGCAGGTGGTTGCAGACCTGCACGGCCAGCTCACGGTCCGGGACGCCGACGTGCACGTGACAGCCGCACACCGCCGGGTCGTGCGCCACCGGGCCGAAGCGGCGGGACATCGCGTGGTACCGCGGTTCGTCCGGCACCGAACGGTGCCGCTCGTGCACGGGCGTGGCGCCGACCGCGACGAGCCGGGCCTCGACGGCCCGGGCCGCGTCGGCGGCGCGCCGGCGCAGCTCCACCAGGTGGGCCCGCAGCTCACCGAGGTCGGCGCAGACCGGGGTGACCATCTCGACCATGCTGTGCCGGAACTCCTGCCGGCTCTGCTCCCGGGCCGCGGTCGACAGCGCGGCGCGTACCCGGTCGGCGGCCGGGAGGCTCTCCCCGGTGACCGGGTGGAGCAGCAGGAACTCCTCCTCCACCCCCAACGTCATCAGGGCCGAGGTGGTCTCCGCGATGGTGGCGCGGGGCCGGTTCATGACCTCACCGTACGGTCCGCCGCCCTGCTTCCGGTCGCGATCGGCCGACGCGCGGGTGGCTGTCGGCACGCCTCGGCACCGGACACCGCAGCTGCTCGGCGCGTCCAGGTGTGCGCCCCCGGAAGAGCGGGTAGCTCCCGGCGGCAGATCGCGCCGGCGGGGCAGCAGCGCCGTACAGATCAGGGAGGCCGTCGTGGGCGAACCGCCGGATGCGTGCGACGATCCGCCGCAGGGGCGGAGAGCCGGCAGGAGCCGACAAACCAGGAGGTTCACCGACGAACCGGAGATCCGAGCACGGAAGGGCGACCACTGATGTGTGGCATCAGCGGGGAAGCGCGGTTCGACGGTTCGACGCCCGACGCCGGCGCGGTGGCCCGGATGAGCGACGCGATGCGCTCGCGCGGGCCCGACGGTGAGGGAGCGTGGAGCGACGGGTGGGTCGCCCTCGGGCACCGCAGGCTCACCATCATCGACCTGTCCGACGCCGGAGCGCAGCCGATGGTGCGCGAGGACCTGGGGCTGGCGATGGTCTTCAACGGCTGCGTGTACAACTACCCGGAGCTGCGTGAGAAGTTGCTCGCCGCCGGGCACACCTTCCGCTCCACCAGCGACACCGAGGTCATCCTGGTGGCGTACGCGCAGTGGGGTGAGGCGTTCGTCGACCACCTGGTCGGCATGTTCGCCATCGGCCTGGTGGACCGGCGACGGCGGCGGCTGGTGCTGGCCCGCGACCGGCTCGGAATCAAGCCCCTCTACCTGGCCGAGGCACCGGGACGACTGCGGTTCGCCTCGACCCTGCCGGCGCTGCTGCGCGGCGGGGGCGTCGACACCGGCATCGACCCGGTGGCACTGCACCACTACCTGACGTGGCACTCGATCGTGCCGGCGCCCCGGACCGTGCTGCGCGGCGTGCGCAAGCTGCCCCCGGCGACGCTGCGGGTGGTCGACGCGGACGGGCGCAGCCGCGAGCGCGTCTACTGGCAGCCGGAGTACGTCCGTGAGCCCGCCCACGCCGGCATGGACGCCCGGGACTGGCGGGCCGCGGTCGGGGGCGCGCTGCGCACGGCGGTGCGGCGGCGGCTGGTCGCGGACGTACCCGTCGGGGTCCTGCTCTCCGGCGGGCTGGACTCCAGCCTCATCGTCGCGTTGCTCGCCGAGGCCGGTCAGCACCACCTGCGCACGTTCAGCATCGGGTTCGACAGCCGTGGCGGGGAGGCCGGGGACGAGTTCGTCTACTCCGACCTGGTCGCCCGCACCTATGACACCGACCACCAGCGCATCCGGTTGGCGAACGACGACCTGGTGCCGGCGGTGCGGGCGACGGTGGCCGCGATGACCGAACCGATGGGCAGCCATGACGTGGTGGCCTTCCACCTGCTCAGCGAGCAGGTCGCCAAGCACGTCAAGGTGGCCCAGTCCGGGCAGGGCGCCGACGAGGTGTTCGCCGGGTACGGCTACCACCAGCCGCTCGCCTCGGTGCCCCGCGACGGCGCGGCGGAGGCGTTCGTGGTGGCCTTCTTCGATCGGGACCACGCCGAACTGACCCGGGTGGTCGGCCCCGCGTACACCTGCGACCGGGACGCCAGCCGGGAGCTGCTCGTCGCGGAACTGGCCGCGCCCGGCGCGGCGACCGCGCTGGACGCGGTGCTGCGCCTGGACACCCACCGGATGCTCCCGGACGACCCGGTGAAGCGGGTGGACAGCATGAGCATGGCCTGGGGACTGGAGGTCCGTACCCCGTTCCTGGACCAGGACCTGGTGGCGCTCGCGGCGGCCTGTCCACCGGAGCACAAGGTGGCCCAGGGCGGCAAGGGGGTGCTCAAGGAGGTGGCCCGGGAGGTGCTGCCCGCCGAGGTGATCGACCGACCCAAGGGGTACTTCCCGGTGCCCGCGCTGCGCAACGCGGACGGGGCGGTACGGGACCTCGTCGTCGAGGCGCTGCGGGCGCCGGCGGCGCGGGAACGGGGACTCTTCCGACCCGGGTACGTGCAGGAACTGCTCACCGACCCGGGGGCGGCGCGGGCGGCGGCCGGCAGCAACAAGTTGTGGCAGCTCGGCCTGCTGGAACTCTGGCTCCAGACCCACGACATCAGCTGAGGCCACGGCGGGTGATGCGGAACCCGTGGCCGCCGGGTCGGCGTCGATGGTGCTCGCGAACCGGGGCGCGAGACCACCGAGGGGTGGTGGGCGTACCCGACCGCCCGCCCCTGCCGGCCAGCACGGTGTGGTGGTCGGTGTGAAGACGGCGTTAAGAATCTGGCATTTGTCGTCATGGTCGCGTCACGAACCCTGTCCTTGACCTGGGGACGGCGTTGGGATTGCCCAGCGCGGCCGGGACGCGGCCGCGGCGAACGAGTCCGGTTAGGGGAAGTCAGCCGTGTCTGACGTGGTCTTCGTGCTGGTGACGGTGGTGCTGTTCGCGGCGCTCGCCCTCGTGGTGCGGGGCGTGGGGAAGCTGTGAACGCCGTCAACGCCGTCGGCCTGGTCCTGGCCGTCGGCCTGGCCGTGTTCCTGGTGGTTGCCCTGCTGTTCCCGGAGCGTTTCTGATGTCCGTGTCGACAGCCGGTGTGCTGTTCGTCCTCTCGCTCGCGGTGGCGCTGGTCGCCGTCCACAGGCCCTTCGGGGACTACCTGCACCGGGTGGTGTCCGGCGAGCGGCACTCTCGCGTCGAGCGGGCCGTCTACCGGCTGGTCGGGGTCGACCCGACGGCCGAGCAGTCCTGGGGTGTGTACGCGCGCAGCCTGCTCGCCTTCTCCGCCGTCTCGGTCCTGTTCCTGTACGCCTTCCTGCGGCTACAGAACCACCTGTGGCTCTCGCTCGGGTTCGGCCCGGTGGTCGCCCACGGCGCGTGGAACACCGCCGTGTCGTTCGTGACCAACACCAACTGGCAGTGGTACTCGGGTGAGTCGACCATGGGCCATCTGGTCCAGATGGCCGGGCTGGCGGTGCAGAACTTCGTCTCCGCCGCCGCCGGCATCGCCGTCGCCGTCGTGTTGGTCCGCGGGTTCGCCCGTCGCCGCACCGGCGACCTCGGCAACTTCTGGGTCGACCTGACCCGGATCACGCTGCGGGTCCTGCTGCCGTTCGCGGTGCTCGCCGCGATCGTGCTGATGATCGGCGGCGCGGTGCAGAACCTCTCCGCCGGCACCCACGTCAGCACACTGACCGGCGGCGGCCAGACCATCACCGGGGGGCCGGTGGCCAGCCAGGAGGCGATCAAGGACCTCGGCACCAACGGGGGCGGCTTCTACAACGCCAACAGCGCCCACCCGTTCGAGAACCCGACGTCCTGGACGAACTGGCTGGAGATCTTCCTGCTGCTGGTGATCCCGTTCAGCCTGCCCCGGGTCTTCGGCCGGATGGTCGGTCAGGTCCGGCAGGGTTACGCCGTCGTGGCCGTCATGATGGTCCTGGCCGTCGCCAGCATCACCCTGACGAACGCGTTCGAGTTGGCCGGCAACGGCACCGTGCCGCATGCGGTGGGCGCCGCGCTGGAGGGCAAGGAGGTCCGGTTCGGCGTACCGGACTCGGCCACCTTCGCCGCCGCCACCACGCTCACCTCCACCGGCTCGGTGAACTCGTTCCACGACTCGTACACCCCGCTGGGCGGCATGATGCTGATGGTCAACATGATGCTCGGCGAGGTGGCGCCCGGTGGCGTCGGCGCCGGCCTCTACGGCATGCTCGTCCTCGCCGTCATCACCGTGTTCGTCGCCGGGCTGATGGTCGGCCGGACCCCGGAGTACGTCGGCAAGAAGATCGGCTCCCGGGAGGTCAAGCTCGCGTCGCTGTTCTTCCTGGTGACCCCCGCCCTCGTGCTCGTCGGCACGGCGGCGGCCTTCGCCACGGGCAACAACGCCACCGTGCTCAACGTCAGCCCGCACGCGCTCTCCGAGGTGCTCTACGCGTTCACCTCGGCGAGCAACAACAACGGCTCGGCGTTCGCGGGCCTGGCGGTCGACACGCCGTGGTGGAACACCGCACTGGGCATCTGCATGGTGCTCGGCCGGTTCCTGCCGATCGTCTTCGTGCTCGCGCTGGCCGGCTCGCTGGCCCGCCAGCAGCCCACGCCCGCCTCCGAGGGCACCCTGCCGACCCACGGTCCGCTCTTCGTCGGGATGGTCGTCGGCGTCACGGTGGTCCTTGTCGCGCTGACCTTCCTGCCCGCACTGGCGCTCGGTCCGTTGGCCGAAGGGCTGTGACCACCATGAGAGAGAAGGGCATGACCACGTCGACGCCGGCGCCGCGCGGCACCGCCGACGCGGCGACCGCCGGCACGCCGGCCACCCACGGCGACCGCGCCGGCGGGCTGCTCGACCCCAGGCAGTTGATCCGGTCCCTCCCGGACGCCCTCGGCAAGCTCGACCCGCGCACCCTGTGGCGCAACCCGGTCATGCTGATCGTGGAGATCGGTGCGGCCTTCACCACCGTGCTCGCGGTGACCACCCCGTCGGTGTTCGCGGTCGCGATCACCGTCTGGCTGTGGCTGACGGCGCTCTTCGCCAACCTCGCCGAGGCCGTCGCCGAGGGCCGGGGCAAGGCGCAGGCGGCCACGCTGCGGAAGGCGAAGATGGACACCGTCGCCACCCGGCTGCTCGGCTGGACGCCGGGTGCCGCTCCCGACACCTACCGCACGGAGGACGTCCCGGCGGCGCGGTTGACGCGGGGCGACGTCGTCGTGGTGGCGGCCGGCCAGATCATCCCCGGTGACGGGGACGTGATCGAGGGCATCGCCAGCGTCGACGAGTCCGCCATCACCGGCGAGTCCGCCCCGGTGATCCGGGAGTCGGGCGGGGACCGCAGCGCGGTCACCGGCGGCACCAGGGTGCTCTCCGACCGGATGGTCGTGATGATCACGCAGAAGCCGGGCGAGAGCTTCATCGACCGGATGATCAACCTGGTCGAGGGGGCCAACCGGCAGAAGACCCCGAACGAGATAGCGCTGAACATCCTGCTCGCGGCGCTCACGATCGTCTTCCTGCTGGCGGTGGTCACGCTCCAGCCCCTGGCCGTCTTCTCCAAGGGCTACCAGGGCGCGGCACCGGACACGCAGGCGATCACCGATGACGGCGTCACCGGGATCGTGCTCGTGTCGCTGCTGGTCTGCCTGATCCCGACGACCATCGGGGCGCTGCTCTCGGCGATCGGCATCGCCGGCATGGACCGGCTGGTGCAGCGCAACGTCCTCGCCATGAGCGGCCGGGCCGTCGAGGCCGCCGGCGACGTCAACACGCTGCTGCTGGACAAGACCGGCACCATCACCCTCGGCAACCGGCAGGCCGCCGAGTTCGTGCCGGTCGAGGGCGTGGACCGGGCGGCCGTCGCCGACGCGGCGCAGTTGTCCAGCCTCGCCGACGAGACCCCGGAGGGACGCTCGGTCGTGGTGCTGGCGAAGAACGAGTTCGGGCTGCGCGAGCGCGAGCCTGGCCTCATTCCGCACGCCACGTTCGTGCCGTTCACCGCGCAGACCCGGATGAGTGGCGTCGACCTGACCCCACAGGACGCCGGGCCGGCGCGGCGGATCCGCAAGGGCGCCGCCGCCGCGGTGATGACGTGGGTACGCGAGAACGGCGGCCATCCCACCGAGCAGATCGGTCAGATCGTCGACGAGATCAGCGGCGTCGGCGGCACCCCGCTGGTGGTCGCCGAGCACCTCGCCGGGCAGCCGGCGCGCGCCCTCGGCGTCATCCACCTCAAGGACGTCGTCAAGGCCGGGATGCGGGAGCGTTTCGACGAGATGCGCCGGATGGGCATCCGAACCGTGATGATCACCGGTGACAATCCGCGTACCGCCCGGGCGATCGCCGACGAGGCCGGTGTGGACGACTTCCTCGCCGAGGCCACCCCGGAGGACAAGCTCGCCCTGATCAGGAAGGAGCAGGAGGGCGGCCGGCTGGTCGCGATGACCGGCGACGGCACCAACGACGCACCGGCGCTCGCCCAGGCCGACGTCGGCGTCGCCATGAACACCGGTACGTCGGCCGCGAAGGAGGCCGGCAACATGGTCGATCTCGACTCCGACCCGACCAAGCTGATCGAGATCGTGGAGATCGGCAAGCAGCTGCTGATCACGCGCGGTGCGCTGACCACCTTCTCGATCTCCAACGACATCGCGAAGTACTTCGCGATCATCCCGGCCATGTTCGCCGGCATCTACCCGAGCCTGGACACGCTCAACATCATGCGGCTGTCCACCCCGGAGTCGGCGATCCTCTCGGCGGTCATCTTCAACGCGCTCGTCATCGTCGCGCTGATCCCGCTGGCCCTACGCGGCGTCCGGTACCGCCCGGCCTCCGCCTCGAAGCTGCTCAGCCGCAACCTGCTGGTCTACGGCCTCGGCGGCCTCGTGGTGCCGTTCATCGGCATCAAACTCATCGACCTGCTCATCCAGTTCGTCCCGGGGATCTCCTGATGCGCCTTCCCAGCTGGCTCGCCCAACACCTGGCCGCCCTGCGCGCGCTGCTCGTCTTCACCGCGCTGTTCGGGCTGGCGTACCCGCTGGCCATGGTCGCGGTAGGCCGGGTGCCCGGCCTCGCCGACAACACGGGCGGCTCGCTCGTGGCGGTCGACGGCCGTGCCGTCGGCAGCGCGCTGATCGGGCAGTCCTTCACCGACGCCGACGGCAACCCCGTCCCGCGCTACTTCCAGTCCCGCCCGGCGGCGGCCGGTGACGGCTACGACCCGACCTCCACCGGCGCCAGCAACCTCGGCCCGGAGAGTGTGGTCGACACCATCGCCGCCGACCCGGCGGAGTCGACGCCGAGCCTGCTCACCCGGGTGTGCGCGCGCAGCAGGGCGGTGGGGAGACTCGACGGCGTCGACGGGCGGCGCCCGTACTGCACCACCGACGGGGTGGGGGCGGTGCTCGCCGTGTTCCGCCGCGACGGGCTGACCGGCCCGGTCACCCGGGTCGTCAGCGTCAACCAGGTCGCCCCGGCCACGCCGTTCCTCCACAGCTACCAGGGGGTGCCGGTCGAGCTGGCCCGGCCCGGTGAGGACTACGTGTCCGCCGGCGGGCTGGTCGTCCCGGTCCGGGGCGACGCCCCGGCCGAGCCCGCCGTGCCGGCCGACGCGGTCACCGCCAGCGGCAGCGGCCTCGACCCGCACATCTCCCCGGCTTACGCCCAGATCCAGGTCGCCCGCGTGGCGCGCGAGCGCGGCGCGGACCCGGCGGCGGTCCGTCGCCTGGTCCGGGAGCACACCACCGGCCGGCTGCTCGGTTTCCTGGGCTCGCCGGCGGTGAACGTGCTGGAGCTCAACCTGGCACTCGACCAGCGGTTTCCCGTTCGCTGAGGCGGCGTCCCGGGCGGATCATGACAGAGGCACCTTCGGCGAAAGAGAGGACGCGGGTGGCGCGGGGAGAGCTGCGCATCTATCTCGGGGCCGCACCCGGCGTCGGCAAGACCTACGCGATGCTCGAGGAGGCCCACCGGCGGGCCGGACGCGGCACCGACGTGGTGATCGCCTTGGTCGAAACCCACGGCCGCCCCCACACCGCCGCGATGGTCGGCGATCTGGAGCAGGTGCCCCGGAAGACGGTGACGTACCGGGGTGCCGAGTTCACCGAGATGGACCTCGACGCGCTGCTCGCCCGGCGGCCGGAGGTGGCCGTCGTCGACGAACTGGCCCACACCAACGTGCCCGGATCCCGCCACGGCAAGCGCTGGCAGGACGTCCAGGAGTTGCTCGACGCCGGCATCACCGTGCTCACCACCGTCAACATCCAGCACCTGGAGTCGCTCAACGACGTCGTCGCCCAGATCACCGGCACCACCCAGCGGGAAACCGTCCCGGACGCCGTCGTCCGCGCTGCCGAACAGGTCGAACTCGTCGACATGACGCCCGAGGCGCTGCGCCGGCGGATGGCCCACGGCAACATCTACCGCCCGGACAGGATCGACGCGGCGCTCGGCAACTACTTCCGGGTCGGCAACCTCACCGCCCTGCGTGAGCTGGCTCTGCTCTGGCTCGCCGACAAGGTCGACGACCAGCTCGACGCCTACCGCGCCCAGCAGGGCATCTCTGCCACCTGGGAGACCCGGGAACGTGTCGTCGTCGCGCTCACCGGCGGACCGGAGGGCGACACGCTGATCCGGCGTGCCGCCCGCATCGCCGACCGGAGCAAGGGCGCCGACCTGCTGGGCGTTCACGTCGCCCGCAGCGACGGCCTGGCCGGGGCCGACCCCGCCCAGCTCGCCCGACAGCGTTTGCTGGTGGAGAGCCTCGGCGGCACCTACCACCAGGTCCTCGGCACCGACGTCCCCGCCGCGCTGCTCGACTTCGCCCGCGGCGTCAACGCCACCCAGCTCGTCCTCGGCGCCAGCCGACGCGGCCGGTTCGCCCAGCTTCTCTCCCGGGGCGTCGGGGTCACCACCACCGCGCTGTCCGGTGCCATCGACGTCCACCTGGTCACCCATCCCGCGGCCGGGCGGGGCCGGCGGGCCCCGGTGCCGGCGGCGCTGTCCCGGCAGCGCCGGCTACTCGGAACCGCGCTCACCATCCTGGGCATGCCCGCCCTGACCGCGCTGCTCAGAGCCCTGCCCGACCTCACCCTCACCAGCAACATCCTGGTCTTCCTCGCCGCCGTCGTCGGGATCGCCCTGACCGGTGGGCTGTGGCCGGCGCTGCTCGCCGCGCTCGGCGGGTCGCTCCTGCTCAACTGGTTCTTCACCCCGCCCTTCCACACGCTGACCATCGCCGCGGCCGACAACCTGCTCGCCCTGGCCGTCTTCGTCGGCGTCGCCATCGCCGTCAGCGGGGTCGTCGATGTCGCCGCCCGACGTACCCGCGAAGCAGCCCGCGCCTCCGCGGATGCCCAGACCCTCGCCACCGTCGCCGGCAGCGTGCTGCGCGGCGAGCGGCCCCTGCCCGCGTTGCTGAACCGGCTGCGGGAGACCTTCGGACTGCGCGCGGTGAGCGTCCTGGAAAGCGCCGGCATGGCAGTCGGACGCCCCGACCTCGGCCGTGACGACACCATCTGGCAGGTGGTGGCCGCCGTTGGAGAGCGACCGCCGAACCGTCCGGACGAGGGTGAGACCACGGTGCCGGTCGACGACCGGCTCACCGTCGTTCTCGCCGGCCGTCCGCTGCACGCCTCCGACCGGCGCATCGTCGAGGCGTTCGCCGCCCAGGCCGCACTCGCGCTGCGCCAGGAACGCCTCGCCGCGGAAGCCGCCACCGCCCGGCCCCTCGCCGAAGCCGACCGGATGCGCACCGCCCTGCTCGCCGCCGTCAGCCACGACCTGCGCACCCCACTAGCCTCCGCCAAGGCCGCCGTCTCCAGCCTGCGCAGCCACGACGTCGAGTTCGACACGGCTGACCAGAACGAACTGCTCGCCACCGCCGACGAGTCCCTCGACCGGCTCGACCGGCTCGTGGCCAACCTGCTCGACATGAGCCGCCTGCAGGCCGGTGCCCTCGGTGTCCACCCGGTCGCCCTCGGGCTGGAGGACGTCGTACCCCGCGCGCTCGACGAACTCGGCCCGGCCGCGGCCGACGTGCCCACCGACATCCCCGCCGACCTGCCCGCCGCCAGCGCCGATCCCGGCCTGCTGGACCGGGTCCTGGTCAACATCGTCGCCAACGCCCTGCGCCACAGCCCACCAGGCCAGCCACCGACCATCACCGCCAGCGCCCATGCGGGCCAGGTCGAGCTGCGGGTCATCGACCGTGGGCCCGGCATCCCGGAAGATCAGTGGGAACACGTCTTCCAGCCGTTCCAACGACTCGGCGACCGGGACAACACCACCGGAGTCGGCCTCGGCCTCGCCCTGTCCCGTGGACTCGTCGAGGCCATGCACGGCAGCATCACTCCCGAGACCACCCCCGGTGGGGGACTCACCATGGTCCTGCGGCTGCCCGCCGCCACGCCGACCCAGCCGACGGAGGGCCCGCAGGAATGACCCGGATTCTCGTCGTCGACGACGAACCACAGATCCTGCGTGCCCTGCGCATCAACCTGCGCGCCCGCGGCTACGACGTCGACCTCGCCGCCACCGGTGCCGCCGCGCTCAAGACCGCCGCCAGCCACCCGCCCGATCTGGTCGTGCTCGACCTCGGGCTGCCGGACCTGCACGGCGTGGACGTCATCCGAGGGCTCCGTGGCTGGACCACGGTTCCGATCATCGTGCTCTCCGGACGCGCCGGCAGCGACGACAAGGTGACGGCGCTCGACGCCGGCGCCGACGACTACGTCACCAAACCCTTCGGCATCGACGAACTCCTCGCCCGGATCCGCGCCGTCACCCGTCGCCACAGCCACGACACCGAGGCACCGGGCCCGACGGCACGAATCGGCCGGCACACGGTCGACCTCGCCGCCCGCACCGTCACCCGCGACGACGGCGCGGCGGTCAGGCTGACCCCCACCCAGTGGGGCGTACTGGAACAACTGCTGCGCAACCCCGGAAAGCTGATCACCCAGCGGCAGCTGTTGCGCGATGTCTGGGGACCCGAATACCAGAACGAGACCAACTACCTACGCCAGTACCTGGCCCAACTGCGTCGCAAGCTCGAAACCGACCCCGCCCGGCCCCGTCACCTCATCACCGAACCCGGCATGGGCTACCGGTACCGACCATGAAGAGCGCCAGGACCGGTACGGCACGGTCGGATTGGCGTCACCGCGGCCGACTTTCTGGCGGTGTCGGGTTGGAACCGGCGTGACCCGGAACTTGCTCCTGGTCGTCGCCGTCCTCGGTGCCGGCGGCGGGCTCGCGTTGCTCCTGCCGGTCCGCCGCCGGCCCGTCGTCGGACCGGATCAGGACACCACCGCGGAGTCCGCGTAGGACGCCGTTGCGGAGTCCGAGCAGAACACCACGGCGGACGACGCTGGCCCACCGGCCCTGTTCCACGCCGTGGGTGGTCGCCTTCGTCGGCTCACTGCTGCTTGTCCTCGTCCGGGCGAGTGAGACCGTCGCCGGCCTGCTCGACCGGCGCGACGAGCGGACCAGCCGGATCGACGGCGACGCCACCTCCTTCGCCGTGGGCGACCGGGGTTCCTGGCGGCGATGCCGTTCGGCCGCTTCGGCCGGCCCCGGCCGTCGTCGAAGGGGCCTCGAATGAAAAAGAAAACCACTTCCGTTAGTCTGTGGGCCCGTCGTCGAAGGAGTACCTCTCGTGGCCGTACCCAAGCGGAAGACCTCCCGGTCGAACACCCGGCACCGGCGGGCGCAGTGGAAGGCGAGCGTGCCGCAGCTGACCCCGTGTCCCTGCCCGCGCAAGGAGATGGTGGTGCCGCACCGGGCCTGCGCCCACTGCGGCCTCTACAAGGGCCGCCAGGTGGTGGACCAGCCGTGACCGGCCGACTGCCGGTCACCGTGCTCTCCGGCTTTCTCGGCGCCGGCAAGACCAGCCTGCTCAACCACGTCCTGGCCAACCGGGACGGGCTGCGGGTCGCGGTGATCGTCAACGACATGAGCGAGGTCAACATCGACGCCGCGCTGGTCCGTGACGGGGGAGCGCTGTCGCGAACCGAGGAACGGCTGGTGGAGCTGACCAACGGCTGCATCTGCTGCACGCTGCGCGACGACCTGCTCGACGAGGTGGCCCGGCTGGCGCGACTGGGTCGCTTCGACTACCTGCTCATCGAGTCCAGCGGCATCTCCGAGCCGATGCCGGTGGCCGCCACGTTCGCCTTCGGCGTGGAGAACGGGCAGGTGCTCGACGACCTGGCCCGGCTGGACACCACCGTGACGGTGGTCGACGCGGCCGGACTGCTGGCCCACGTCGAGGCGGGCGAGACGCTCGAACAGCGCGGGTTGGCCGCGTACGAGGGAGACGACCGCAGCATCTCCGACCTGTTGGTCGACCAGATCGAGTTCGCCGACGTGCTGGTGATCAACAAGACCGACCTGATCACGGCGGAGGATCTGGACGTGGTGGAGGCGCTGCTGACCCGGCTCAACCCGGCGGCCCGGCAGATCCGGGCGGTGCACGGGCGGGTGCCGCCGGCGGAGATCCTGCACACCGGCCGCTTCGACCTGGAACGCGCCGAGACCGCCCCCGGTTGGGTCGCCGAACTCAACGGCGAGCATGTGCCCGAGACCGAGGAGTACGGCATCTCCAGCATCGTCTTCCGGGACCACCGGCCGTTGCACCCGCAGCGGCTGTGGGACCTGCTCAGCGGTGGCCTGGACCGTTTCGGCGTGGTGCGCTCGAAGGGCTTCCTGTGGTTGGCCAGCCGCCCCGACGTGCAGGCGCTGTGGTCGCAGGCCGGGCCGTCCGGGCGCTGCGACCCCGCCGGCGTGCCGGTCGCGGTCTCCGGCGAGTGGCCGGACGATCCCGCCGACCGGGCCGAGTTGGAGTCCCGCTGGCATCCGGTCTTCGGCGACCGCCAGCAGGAACTGGTCCTGATCGGGGTCCGGCTGGACGCCGACGGACTGCGCGCGGCGCTGGGGGACTGCCTGCTCACCGAGGCGGAGATCGCCACGGGCATGGACGGCTGGCGGGCACTGCCCGACCCGTTCCCGGAATGGGACCTCGGCGACGAGGACGAGCACCGGCACCCGGAGCCGGTCGGCGTCACGGGCCGGGGCTGAGCGGTGTCCATCCTCCTCGCGCCCGAGGACGTCGCCGGGTGGCGGCGTGACTGGGAGACGATGATGCGCCACTACCAGCCCGGCAGGGACGTCCTCGTGACAGCCGGGTTGGACGCGGTGGAGGCGCTGAGCGGCCGGCCGCCGCGGCGGGTGCTCGATGTCGGCGGCGGACCGGGCACCACCGCCGACGCCGTCCTCGCCCGCTGGCCCGGCGCACAGGTCACCGTGCTCGACGTCGACCCGGTGCTGCTGGCACTCGCCGACGCCGCGCTGCCGAGCGGCGTCCGCACGGTGTCCGCGGACATCGACTCCCCGGACTGGACGGCGTTCGCCGGTGACCCGTTCGACCTGGTGCTGACCATCATGACCGCGCACTACCTGCCGGAACAGCGGCTACGGGACTGGTACGCCGAGGTGCACCGGGTGTTGCGCCCGGACGGGCTGCTCCTGGTGGCCGACCCCATCCCCAACGACGCACCGGCGCGGGCGACGGCAGTGCGGCGGCAGCGGCAGGACAGCGCCGAGGATCCGTGGGCGGACTGGTGGCGTCAGCTCGCCGGGCACCCTGAGCTGGAGCCGCTGCTGCGCCGACGGGCCACCATCCTGGCCGGGCTGACCAGCGCGGAGTTCGTGGCGCCGGCCCACTGGCATGGTGAGGCCGCGTCCCGGGCGGGCTTCGGTCCCGCCGTGACGCTCTGGCGGGACGGCGACCACGCGCTGCTGGCCCTGCCTGCGTCCGGAGGTGTGCCGTGATCGGTTCCTCGTCAGCCTGATGCGTCCGTCGGATCGGCGGCGGGACTGACCGAGTCCCGCCGGCCGCCGGGTGGCGCGCACGCCGGTGGCCGGCAGACGTGCCTCCTCCACCGGCGGCGCGTCATTGGTCATCGCAGGTCAGCCGTGCCGACGCAGCGGGGCGTACGGGCCGAACGGTCGATGCCCACCACGGTCATCGTGACTGCTGCGGCCCGCGTCGGGCGTACTTGGCGCGGAACTTCTCCACCCGGCCCTCGGTGTCGAGCAGGCGCTGTTTTCCGGTCCAGAAGGGGTGGCTGGCCGAGGAGATCTGCACGTCGATCACGGGGTACGTGTTGCCGTCGGCCTATTCGGTGGTCTGGTCGCTGGTGGCGGTGGAGCGGGTGAGGAAGGCGAAGTCGGCGGCACGGTCGCGGTAGACGACGGGCCGGTAGGTGGGGTGGATGCCGGGCTTCACGTGGGTTCTCCTCCGGTGGTGGTCGGTTCCAGGCCGGCGAGCGGGAAGCAGCCGGCGAACGGGTCGTGGTAGGTGCGCCAGATGTCCTCGCCGTCGGCGAGTTCGGCGTCGGTGAGCAGGCAGCGGGCGAGGGCGCGGTGCACGTCGGCGGGGTCGAGGTCCAGGCCGATGAAGACGAGGTGCTGATGACGGTCCCCGTAGTAGGGATCCCAGTCCAGGGCGGCGGCGAGCCGCCGGTGGTCGGAGACGTCGTCCCAGTGCGGATCGGGGAGGGCCGCCAGCCAGCGGCCGAGGGAGCCGAGGCCGAGGCCGCCGCCGGCGAACTCCCAGGCGATCACCGTCTCGGGCTGGCTGGCCAGCCACAGGTGGCCCCGGGAGCGGACGACGTCGGCGTTGACCTCTTCGAGGACGTCGTGCAGTCGGTGGGGATGGAAGGGCCGGCGCGCGCGGAAGACCACCGAAACCACGCCGCAGTCCGGGTGGGGCTCGTGTACCCCGAGGGAGTAGCCCTCCAGGCCGCGGGCCAGCACGCCGGGGGTTTCGGGGCGGTGCCGGTTGGTGCCGCGTAGCCGGCGGGTCAGTTCGCCGGCGTCGACGTGGTCGTCCTGGACGCGGACCAGGGTCGCCCAGGGCGTCATCCGTTCCAGCAGTACCGCGAGGCGGCTGGTGTCGTACTCGCCGTCGGGGGAGTCTCCCCAGAGGACCAGGGTGTCGGCGTACTCGATCTGCCGGACGACGACGTCGGCGAGGGCGCGGTTGTCGTTGTCGGCGGCCTGTATGCCGAGGGTCTGGAGGTCGTCGGTGCTGGCGAGGCCGTCGAGCAGGTGCTCGGCGGCCACGACGGTGACGTAGGAGTCGATTCGCAGCAGGTCGGCGAGGGCCGCGCCGTCGACGAGGCAGTGCGCGCAGGCGGCGGCGACGGCCTCGGGTTCGACCACCTCGGGCAGCATCAGCAGCAGGTCCCGGCCGGGGTGGGCGCGGGCGAGTCGGGCGAGGGTGGGCAGCACATCCTCCCGCAGCGTGCAGGAGACGCAGCCGTGCGCCAGCGTGATCCGCTCGTCCTCCAGCAGACCCGCGCCGTCGCGGACCACCCGGTGCACGGTGCCCTCGCGCACCTCGGCGAGGTCGTGGCGGACCAGCAGCAGCGCCGGGTCGGCGGCGAGGAGCGCGCGGGCGACGGCGTACGTGGCGGCCGGCCAGAAGCCGCTGAGCACGGTCAGCGACGGGCGGGTGTCGGCCGTCGGGGCTCCGGCGTCGGCCGGTGCGAGCGGTGACGTCGACATCACAGTCCTCTCGACTTAGTTGAAAACGGTTGTCATTATATGCACGTCGTGGGGAGGGTCGGCACGTGGGCTTCTCGGGGTGACGGCGTGCGGGGGTGGAGGGTGTTCGCCGGCACCGTCCGGGCGGAGGCCCGTCCGTGACCCCGCCGGAAGACTCCCTGACTGGCCGTGTAGAAACGAAAACGATTGTCGTTATGGTCAAGGCTCGTTGAGAAGGAGTAACCGTGTCCCGACGTTGTGACGTCACCGGTGCGAAGCCGAGCTTCGGCAACGCCGTGTCCCACTCCCACCGGCGCACCCGCCGCCGGTGGAACCCGAATGTGCAGAGCCACCGCTACTGGCTGCCCTCAGAGCGGCGGTGGATCCGGCTGACGCTGACCGCCAAGGCGCTGAAAACCGTAAACCGCAAGGGCATCGAGAAGGTCGTGGCCGAGCTGCGCGCCCGTGGGGTGACCCTCTGATGGCCCGGCAGACCGACGTCCGCCCGATCGTGCGGCTGCGCAGCACCGCCGGCACCGGCTACACCTACGTCACCCGCAAGAACCGCCGCAACGACCCTGACCGGCTGGTGCTGCGCAAGTACGACCCGGTCGTGCGGCGGCACGTCGAGTTCCGCGAGGCACGCTGACATGGCCCGCAAGAGTCTGGGCAACCGGCAGGCCCGCCGAGCCGAACTGGTCGCCCGGCACGCCGGACGCCGCGCCGAACTGAAGCGGACCGTCGCCCGGGCGGACACCGATCCGGCCGTCCGCGACGACGCCGTCCGCCAACTGGCTCGCCTGCCGCGGGACTCCAGCCCGGTGCGGCTGCGCAACCGGGACATGGTCGACGGGCGGCCACGCGGGGTGCTGAGTCGCTTCGGGTTGTCCCGGGTGCGGTTCCGCGAGATGGCGCTGCGCGGGGAACTCCCCGGCATTCGGAAGGCGTCCTGGTGAGCCGGCGGCGACGGCCGGCGGTGAAGCCCGGCAGGTAGCCGTCCGGTTGATCATCAGATAGTTGAAATCCGTTACCATTACCAGGATTCGCCGAGGTGGGGGGTGCCTCTGGGGGGCGGATTCGGCCGGCGTGGCTCCCACACCCGTGGGGTGCCGCGCCGGCCGGTGCCCGTTGGCGCGGAAACGACGCTGCTGGCGGTCAGCGACCGCCGACGTCCTCGCCGCCGGTGCGGCCGAGGGAGTGTGCTGCCGTGCTGCCGTCGTGGTGGTCGGCGTGGAAGAGCGCCTCGGTCAGCAGCCGCTGCACGTGTACGTCGGCGGCCGAGTAGTAGACGAACGTCCCCTCCCGCCGGCCGCGCACCAGCCCGGCGAGACGCAGCTTCGCCAGGTGCTGGCTCACCGCGGTCGGTGCCGCGCCGACCAGTTCGGCCAGGCAGGCGACCGAGGACTCGCCCTGTAACAGCGCCCAGAGGATCTTGATGCGGGTCGGGTCGGCGAGCAGCCGGAACCCTTCGGCGGCGAGCTGGACCTGCTCGTCGTGCGGCATGCGGAAATCCGGCAACGACGTGTGCACGCCCCTACTCTACCGATCGCCCACTCCATGCCTGTCCTACTGCATACGAAGATGTGCAGATATGCTGCCTGCTGTGACGATGACCCGGGAAGCCACCCGAGCGCCCTCGGCGGCCGCGACGCCGGCCAAGCCACTCGCCCACCGCCTCTGGACCCTGCCCGAGGTGCGGTGGGCCGTCGCGGCCCTGGTGCTGTTCGCCCTCGGCGGCACCGCGCAGCTGGCCGGCGCCCCCGCGCCGCTGTGGTGGACGCTCTACCTCGCCTGCTACGCGGCGGGCGGCTGGGAACCCGCACTGTCCGGTCTGCGGGCGCTGCGCGAACGCACCCTGGACGTCGACCTGCTGATGATCGTCGCGGCGCTCGGTGCCGCCGGGATCGGGCAGGTCTTCGACGGGGCGCTGCTGATCGTCATCTTCGCCACCTCCGGGGCGCTGGAGGCGTTCGCGACCGCACGGACCGCCGAGTCCGTCCGAGCGTTGCTCGACCTGAACCCCGACCGGGCCACCCGAATCGGCCCGGACGGCAACGAGGAGACGGTGGATCCGGCGCTGTTGCGCGTCGGGGACCTGATCCTGGTACGCCCCGGTGAGCGCATCGGCGCCGACGCCGTGGTCGTCGACGGGACGAGCGAGGTCGACCAGGCGAGCATCACCGGTGAGCCGCTACCGGTGGACCGGCAGACCGGTGACGAGATCTTTGCCGGAACCGTCAACGGCACCGGGGCGCTGATGGCCAGGGTGCACCGCCCCGCCGCAGAGACGGTGCTCGCCCGGATCGTCGCCCAGGTCGAGCAGGCCTCCGCCACCAAGGCAGGCACCCAGCTGTTCATCGAGAAGGTCGAGCAGCGCTACTCGATGGGCGTCGTGGTGGCCACGCTCGCCCTGTTCACCGTGCCGCTGCTGCTCGGAGCCGCGCTACAGCCCACCCTGCTGCGGGCGATGACCTTCATGATCGTGGCGTCTCCCTGCGCGGTGGTGCTGGCCACCATGCCGCCGCTGCTGTCCGCGATCGCCCTCGCCGGCCGCCACGGCGTACTGGTCAGGTCCGCGGTGGTGATGGAGCGCCTCGCCGACGTCGACGCCGTCGCCTTCGACAAGACCGGCACCCTCACCGAGGGCACCCCCGTGGTCACGGCGGTCCACCCGACCGGCCCGACCCACGACGAGGACACGCTGCTGCGCCTGGCCGCTGCGGCGGAGCTGCCCAGCGAGCATCCACTCGGCGCGGCGGTGACCGCCGAGGCCCGGCGCCGGGAGCTCACGCTCCCCGCCCCGCGCGACTTCACGGCCACCCCGGGTGTCGGGGTCGTGGCCACGGTCGACGGTCACCGGGTACGGGTCGGCAACCCCACCCTGCTCGACGCGTTGCCCACGTCGCCAGGGCAGGACCGGATCAACGCCGCCGTCCAGGCGGCCCAGACTGGCGGGCGTACCGCCGTGGTTGTCGTGGTCGACGACGCGCCGGCCGGCGTCCTCACCCTCACCGACCGGGTACGCGCGGACGCCGCGCACACCGTGGCCACCCTGGGCACGTTGACCGGCCGCCCCCCGGAACTGCTCACCGGTGACAACGCCGCAGCCGCCGGGCGTCTCGCCGACGACCTGGGTATCCGCACCGTCCATGCTGGACTGCTGCCCGCCGACAAGGTCGACCGCGTCCGCGCCCTGCAACTCGACGGACGGCGGGTGCTGCTGGTCGGTGACGGGATCAACGACGCACCGGCCCTCGCAGCCGCCGACGCCGGCGTCGCCATGGGCCGGCGCGGCGCGGACCTCGCCCTGCAGACCGCCGACGCGGTGCTGATCCGCGACGACCTCACCGCTCTGCCGGCGGTGCTCGCGCTCGCCCGCAGAGCCCGGCGGATCGTGGTGGCGAACCTCGTGATCGCAGGCACGTTCATCACCGTGCTGGTCACCTGGGACATCCTCGGTCACCTCCCGTTGCCGCTGGGAGTCGCCGGCCACGAGGGCTCCACCGTCATCGTGGGCCTCAACGGTTTGCGTCTGCTGCGTACCGCCGCCTGGCGCCGCGCCCGCGACGGTCGCTGAGTCGACCCGCCGAGCTGCCCCCCGCCTGCCGATCCGCCGCGCTCATCGCTGTGCTTCCTCGGTACGAAAGTGGTGCGGTGCCTGCCGGTGACCGGGAAGCTGGTCGGCCAGCAGGCCCGCGAGGGGTTGCCGGTCGCGCAGGCGGTCGAAGGCGCCGTCGGCGACGACGCGGCCGGCGTCGAGCATCACGACCCGGTCGGCGCGCATGATGGTGGAGAGCCGGTGGGCGACCACCAGGGTCGCCCGTTCGCCCCGGGTCGCGTCGAGGGCTCGGGTGAGGTCGTGCTCGGTGCGGGCGTCGAGGTTCGCCACGGCCTCGTCGAGGATGAGCACCGGCGCTTCGGTGAGCAGCGCCCGGGCGACGGCGACCCGGGCCCGCTGGCCGCCGGACAGGCTGGCCCCCCGCTCCCCGACCATGCTGTGCAGTCCGTCCGGCAGCCCGTCGGCGAACGCGCTGACCTGCGCGACGTCGGCGGCCCGTCGCACCTCGGCATCGGTGGCGTCCGGCCGGCCCAGGCGGATGTTGTCGGCGATCGACGCGGGGAAGAGATGCACGTCCTGGGACACGACGGTGACGGTGCGCCGGAGGTCGGCGTCGCCGAGGTCCCGCAGATCCACGCCGCCGACGGTGATCCGCCCGGCGGTGGGGTCGGCGAAGCGTTGCAGCAGGTGGACGCAGGTGGACTTGCCGACGCCGGAGGCGCCCACCAGGGCGACGGTCTCGCCAGGACGCACGGTGAACGAGACGCCCCGCAGAACGGGCCGCCCCCGCCGGTAGCCGAAACGCACGTCGTCGAAGACCACTGCGCCGCCAGCGGGGGCGGCAACAGGCGCGGCCGGGCCGGTGACCACCGCCGGGGCGCGCAGCAGCGTGTCGATGCGGCCGGCGGCGGCGCGCAACGTGCCGGCCTGCTTCAGCAGCAGCGCGACCTGGGCGGCCGGCCCGAGCACGGTCCCGGCGAGGACGACCGCGACGGGCCCGAGTCCCGGGTCGAGGCGCTCGGCGCGAACACCGTCGACCACCACGAGCAGCGCGCCGACCCCGGCCACCGCCAGCAGCGCGTCGATGAGCGCCGTCTCCAGACCCGCCCGGGCGGCGTTGACCCGCTGCGCCCGGCCGAGCTGCCGGGTCCGCGCGGCCAGGTGCGCACGCCGCCGGTCGAGCGCTCCGAAGGCGGTCAGTTCCCTGAGGCCCTGCACGGTGTCGACGACGTCGGCGGTCAGCTCGGCGGTCGCCTCCCGAACCCGGGCGCCGTGCCGGTCGGCGTGGCGGCGCAGCAGCCAGGGCACCACCGTGACCAGGGCAGCCAGCGGCAACACCACGGTGGGAAGCCACGGGTCGATCGCCGCCGCGAGCAGTGTGCCGGCGGCCAGGACGACGGTGGCGGTGAGCAGCTGAGCGATCGTGTGGGCGAAGAGCCATTCCAGGGTCTCCACGTCGGACAGCGCGACGGTGGTGAGGTCACCGGAGCGGCGGCCGGCCAGCCCGCCGGGGGCGAGCCGGGTGATCGCGTCGTAGACCCGCAGCCGCAGGTCGGCCAGGACCCGGTAGGCCAGGTCGTGGGAGACGAGCATCTCCCACCAGGTGGCCGCCGCGACCACCACCACCAGCCCGCCGAGCACGGCGACGACGGCCGTGACCGGAGCGTGAGCGGCGGTCACGGCGCGACCGAGCAGCCACGCGCCGAGCACGGCCGCGGTGACGGCGGCGAGCTGCCCGACGAGGTTCGCCGCCAGGGTCGCCCAGAACGCCCCGGAGTGCCCGGCGACCGCCGGCAGCAGCCGCCGCAGTGCGCCCGGCCGCGGGCCGCCGCTTGCGGACTCCGCGCCGGCTGCGGGCGGCGTGCCGGTGGAGCACACGTCGGAGGCGTGATCCGTCGTGACCATCAGGCCACCTCCTGCGCGGTGATCAGGTCGGCGTACGGGCCCGTGGTGCGCAGCAGTTCCTCATGGCTGCCGGCGGCGATGATCCGCCCGTCCTGCATCACCGCGACCCGGTCGGCGTGCCGGACGCCGGCCAGGCGGTGCGCGATGACCAGGCAGGTACGCCCGCGCGCGGCGGCGGCGAGCCCGGCCAGAACCCTGGCCTCCTGCGGTCTGTCCAGGTGGGAGGTGGCCTCGTCGAGGACGAGCACCGGGGTGTCGGCGAGCAGCGCGCGGGCGATGGCCAGCCGCTGCCGCTGCCCGCCCGAGAGGGCGGCGCCACGTTCGCCGACCGGGGTCGCGTACCCGTGCGGCAGGGCGGCGACGAAGTCGTGCGCGCCGGCGGCGCGGGCGGCGGCCGCAAGGTCGGCGTCGGAGGCGTCCGGGCGGGCCAGGCGCAGGTTGTCCGCCACCGTGCCGTGGAACAGGTACGTCTCCTGCGCGACCACCGTGATCGTCCGGTGCAGCGCCTCGCGGGTGAGGTCGCGCAGGTCGACGCCGTCGACGGTGATCCGACCGATGTCCGGGTCGAGGTGCCGGAGCAGCAGGTTGGCCAGGGTCGACTTGCCGGCGCCCGACCGGCCGACCACGGCAACCGTCTCTCCGGGGGCCAGCCGCAGTGTCACGTCCCGTACCGCCGGGGTGGGCCGGTCGGGGTAGCGGTAGCTGACGCCGTGGAAGTCGACGGCCGGGCCAGCGGTGAACCGGCGCTGCACGCGGCCGGTGTGCACGACCGGGGCCGGCGCGGTGAGCAGGTGGGTGAGGCCGTCGACGGCGGTGACGCCGAGGTAGCCGGCGTGCCAGTGGGCACCCAGGTCGCGGACCGGCCGGAAGCACTCCACCGAGACGAGCAGCACCAGGAACACCGCGGCGGCGTCGGCGCGGCCACTGGTCGCGGCCACGGCCGCGGCGACGGCCGCCGCGGCGAGCCCGGCCTGGACCAGCAGGGCGCTCACGCCGCTCTCGACCAGCGACAGGCGGAGCTGCGCCATGGTGGTGGCGTGCAGGTCCCGGCTGCGCGCCTCGATCCGGTCCCGCATCCGGCCGACCGCGCCGAAGGCCCGCAGGGTCGCCGCCCCGTGCAGGGTGTCGAGGAAATCGGCGGCGAGGGCGGTGAAGGCCGCCCACCTGCCCCGGCCCCGCCGCAACAGGGTGGCGTCCCACACCCGGGGCACGGTCAGCACCAGCAGCACCGCGGCGCCGAGCAGGGCCGCCGCCACCGGTTCGACGGTGGCCAGCCACGCCACCAGCGCGGTCGGGACGGTCACCGTGACCAGCACCTGCGGGACGTACCGGCTGTAGTAGGCGTCCAGCCCTTCCACCCCGTCGACCAGGGTGGCCTGTGTGCGCCCGGTGCGCGAACCGGTCAGCCAGGCCGGACCCAGCTCGGCCAACCGCACCACCAACCGGTCGCGCAGCCGGGCCCGGATCCGCGCCCCCGCCGTCGCGGTGGCCACCTCCCGCCACCACAGCAGCACCGCCCGGGTCACGATCGCCGCGAGCACCCCGGCCAACAGTGGTGGAGCGGCGTCCAGGTCGCGTCGGGCCACCGCCGCCAGCGCCGCGGCGAGCAGCAGCGCCTGACCGACGTACGCGGCCGAAACCGCCACCCCGAGCGCCGCGCAGCCGACGATCTGCCCCGCGACGGCCCCGCCCAGCCGTACCAGCTCCCGATGGACGATCACGTCGTCTCCAGCGGGCTGTCCGCCAGCGCCCGGACCGCGCCGGTGTGCGCGTCGGTGACAACCCGGCCGCGTACGCCGAAAACCTCGGCGAGCAGGCTCGGGGTGACCACCTCGGCCGGTGGCCCGTCCGCGGCGACCCGGCCACCGGCGAGCGCCACCACACGGTCGGTGAAGCGGGCGGCGTGGTCCAGCTCGTGCAGAACCGCCACCACCGTCAGGCCCCGCTCACCGTGCAGCCGACGGACCAGCGACAGCACCTCCAACTGGTGCCGTACGTCGAGAAAGGTGGTCGGCTCGTCGAGCAGCAGCACCGGGGTCTGCTGCGCCAGCGCGAGCGCCAGGCGGACCCGCTGCCGTTCGCCGCCGCTGAGCGTGTCCACCCTACGCCCGGCCAGCCCGGCCACGCCCGCCGCGTGCAGCGCGCCGGACGACTCGGCGTCGTCCGGGCGCCACAGCATGCCCAATGGACCGCGATGCGGGTAGCGGCCCTGGGCCACCAGCTGGCGGACCGTCATCCCCGGCATCGGCGGCAGCTGCTGGTGCAGCACCGCCACCTGCCGTGCCACGTCGCGGCGGCGCATCGCGTGCGCCGGTCGGCCGTGCAGCAGCACCCGCCCGCGCTCCGGCCGGTCCAGCCCGGCGAGCAGCCGCAGCAGGGTGGACTTGCCGCACCCGTTGCGCCCGACCAGCGCCACGCACTCGCCGGGGCGGACGACCAGGGACACCCCGTCGAGCACCGGCTGGTCCCGGTACCGGTACCGGACCTCCTCCGCCACGAACACCGGTTGGGTCACGACACCTCCACATGTGACGACCTGCGCGCCACGACGACCAACGCCACCGCCCCGACCAGCGCGGTCACCGCGCCCGCCGGTACCCCCAGCCGCTGCGCGGCCGGCCCGGACTGCACCAGGACCGTCAACACCTGCGCCAGCGCGTCCGCGCCCGCGACCGCCGTCGCGCCGACCAGCGCGGCGGCCGGCAGCGCCCGACGCAGGTCCGACCCGCACATCGCCCGGGCGACGTGCGGCACCACCAGCCCGACGAAGGCCAGCGTGCCGGCCAGCGCGACCGCGCCGGCAGCCAGCGCCACGGCCAGGGCGAGGGCGACCGCCCGGGTCGGGCGGGGTGGCACACCGAGCGCGGCGGCGTGCCCGTCCCCGGCGGCCAGCACCCCCAGCGCGGCCGAGCACAGCCAGGCCAGCACCAGTGCGGTCGCCAACCACGGCCACGCCGTCTGCACGTGCGCCCAGACCCGCCCGTCGACCGAGCCGACGAGCCACCGCAACGCGTTGCCGAACCGGCTGGGCTGGTACGCCAGCAGCAGCGTGGTCACGCCGGCCAACGCCGCCGACCCGAGCAACCCGTACGCCGCCACCTCCACCGGCGAGCCGTGTCGGGCCAGCAACCACATCAGCGCGCCGCCGCAGGCGCCGCCGGTCAGCGCCGCGAGCAGTGCGCCCGCCGCTGAGTCCGCGGGCACCAGACCGAGCTGCATGCCGGCGAGCACACCAAGCACCGCCCCCGGGTTCACCCCGGTCAGCTCCGGCGCCGCCAGCGGATTACGCAGCACGGCCTGCAACAGCAGCCCGGCCGCGCCCAGCCCGGCACCGGCGAGCAGCGCGGTGGTCAGCCGGGGCAGCCGCAGCTCGATCAGGATCCGCTGCTCCAACGGGTCCAGGTGCGGCCAGTCGACGCCGCGGCCGACCGCCAGTTCCGCGGCCGCCGCCACCAGCAGCGCCACCACCGCCCAGCGCCACCTCACGACGTGCTCCGGCGGGCCAGCATGACCAACCCGGCCACGATGCCCACGGCGGCGGTCCACGCGCCGAGCGGGGTCTCCGCCGGGGCGAAGACGTGCCGGGCGGCGAGGTCGGCGACCGTCGTGAAGAGCGCGCCGAACACCACCGCCCAGGGGAGCAGGAGCCGCGCGTCCGCAGCCGGGCGCAGCCACCGGGCGGCGTGCGGCGCGACGAAACCGATCCAGGCGATCGGGCCGCACGGCCCCACCACCACGGCGACCAGGACGGCGGCGAGCCCCAGCACGGCGACCCGCGCCCGGCCGACGTGCAGCCCCACGGCCGCAGCCGCCTCGTCACCCAGGCGCAGTACGCCCAGCGCGGGCAACGCCAGCACGGTCAGCGGCGCGCAGCCCAACAGCCAGGGCAGGGAGAGCCCGACGTGGTCCCAGGTGATGCCCGTCAGGCTGCCCACCAGGTAGCGGAACAACGTGTCGTACTGGAGCCGGTCGGCGGCGGCCATCACGGCCAGCAGCACCGCCTGCAACGCCGTCGACACCGCCGCGCCGATCAGCAGCACCGCGCCCGGGCCCCGGCCCGCGCCGGCGGCCGCCAGGCAGACCGCACCACCGCACACCGCCCCGACCAGCGCGACCAGGGGCTGAAGCGCCGCCGGGACCGGCAGGGCCCAGACCACCATGACCGCCGCGGCCAACGCGCCGCCGGTGGACACCCCCAGCAGTTCCGGCACGGCCAGCGGATTGCGTAGCGCCGCCTGCATCAGGAGCCCGGCGGCCCCGACGGCCGCGCCACCCGACAGCGCGAGCAGCAGCCGTGGCAGGCGCAACTCCCACAGCACCACCCGCGCCACCTCGGCTTCGGCGGGCAGGCCCAGCGCCAGGGTCAGCCCGACCGCGCCCGCCAGGGCGGCCACCAGGGTCAGCGACGCCGGCCAGCGCGGCGCGGGTCGGGCCGTCGCCGCCTCCAGCGAGGTCACGCGGTGGCCTTGGCGACCGCCTCGTCCAGGATCAGACCCAGCGCCCGGGTGCCCCGGCCCGAGGCCCACAGCTCCGCCGGCACCTCGTACGCCCGGCCCTCACGCACAGCCGTAATCCGTTTCCACACCGGGTTCTCCGCGTACTGGGCGGACACCGTTTTCGCGTCCGGGCCGAACGTGAACGACTGGACGAACACGATGTCCGGGTCGCGGGTCAGGATCTCCTCCACGCTGTACGCCTGCGCGTTGTCGAAACCGCCGCCCCTGTTCGGCCAGGGGTAGTCGAACACCTGCGACAGCAGGTGCCCGAGCAGGTCGTCGGAGGTGTTGACGCCGATCGAGGTGCCGCCGTACATCGCCAGCGCGGTCGTCCTGTCCAGCCCACGCGCGGTCGCCGTTGCGCGGGCGGCGGCGAGGCGGTCCCGGAACCTCTGCTCGGCCGCCACCTGCTGGGCGCCCCGGTCGGTCAGCGTGGCGACGTCACGCAGGTATCGCACCGAGTCCTCGTACGTCTTCACCTCGACCAGCCACAGCGGCGCGAACTTCTCGACCGCCGGACGGAGCTGGTCGTGCACGCCGGCCAAACCCATGACCAGATCCGGCTTCGCCGTCGCGATCGCCGCCACGTCCTCGTTGCCGAACGTCCCGGGCAGCGCCGGCACCGCCTTACCCGCCTCGCCGAGGTAGTCGGGGCGGACGACGAGCTTCGGGGTTCTGGTCGCTGTCGGTGTCAGGCCCAACTCCACCAGCGCGTCGTCACACAACCCGGTCAGGCAGACGATCCGCTCCGGCTTCGACCGGAGGCTGATCGTCTGCCCTCGCACGTCCGTCACGGTCAGGCTGTGCGACATCGGTTCGACCGGTGGTGCGGCCGGCGCC
>NZ_SMKN01000001.1 GCF_004348675.1 Micromonospora sp. KC606
GCGCCTGTACGCGCTGGTGGTCATGGAGATGTCCACCCGACGAGTCCACCTCCTCGGCATCACCGCGCACCCCACCGGGCAATGGCTCGCCCAGCAGGCCCGTAACCTCGCTATGAAGCTGGGCGAGCGTGCCAACCAGTCCCGGTTTCTCGTCCGCGACCGCGACCGCAAGTACACCGCCGCCTTCGACCACGTCTTCGCCGCCGAAGGCATCACCGTGGTCAAGACCCCACCCCGCACGCCGCGGGCCAACTGCTTCATCGAACGCTGGGGCCGCAGCCTCCACGACGAATGCATCGACCACGTGTTGATCTACAACGTTGCCCCCGACCCCAGCGGCATCCGCTCACCAGGTCCATGCCTCCGCTGGCCCGCGGCCCGCAGCGACGCGCGATCCCGCGGCATGAGAGTGTTCCTGATCTTGAATGCACCAGCCACCAGCCACCAGCCACCAGCCACCAGCCACCAGCCACCAGCCAGCCTAAACCCGCCCTCCCAGCGGCGTCTTGACATGAAGGGGTGCCATGAGAGTGCGCCGGAGCAGGACTCGCATAAGCGGATTTAGTTGCTGAGCGGTCCGGTAAGCCTTCCTCCCGAGAGTCGGCAGTGTTGCATGAGACCACGGTTTCTCGTTGGAGAGACCGTGGTCTGCGCACGTGCGGTTTTGCCGGTGTCAACCCGTTCGTTCGCTTATCCGGCGATGATGAGCAGGGGCGGTCTGGGCTTGGCTTCCTCAGCGTCACTGATGGAAGCGAAGCTGATGAGCAGGGTGACACTCGCGGCCAGGACCAGCAGGCGTTTCATACATCTCCTCCGAATCGTTCACGGCGCCACCGACCCTACATAAGGAATCGACGGACGCAACATCGACCGTTCGGACTCGACTGAAGGGCCCTCTCGAATCAGTTGCGCCGCCCCGGCCCGAGCAGCAAGGTCGCCCGCACGCCGATCAGCCGTCCGCACGCTACGCCAACGGTAGCCTGCGGGGGCACCGCGACTCCGGCAGCAACGTCGCCGTTGCGCGGAATGGCTCAGTGATGCTCGTAGGGCTCGGATCGCGGCATGACAGTGAGCCGGGATGCGCCGTGTCGATCAACCAACATGTCCCGCACCGGTAATCTGTCCGGATGAGCCGTGACTTCGCGTTGATCCTGCGTGGTCTCGTGGCAAACCGTCGTCTGACTCCACGAGTGATAAGCCGTGCCTCTGGCCTCGCTGAATCGACGATCCGGTAACTTCTCAGTGGTGCTATCCCGCCAAGAGTGGAAGTTCTCCAGGACATCTCAGATCGGGCGAACCTGACAGGAGCGTGCTCGACAGCCGTGACGCACCGAACGCGCGCACGATCGGCGGCATGGCCCATGAAGTTGACGGCGCCACACGCGCACTAATTTCGGAGCGGCCTTCAGTTCCTCAGCAACTGCAACTCTTCGCCCCAGCCATCGATTATGGGTTTGAGGACTGGTTCGGCGCGTCCGCTGTCGAACGCGCCGCACAGCGTTTCGATCCGCTCGGAAGTTGTTCGAATCGCTGAAGGGTCGCCATCCAGGGTGGCCGGCAGCAATGCCAGCAATTCCTCGGCGCGCCAGTGCAGAGACGGGTGCCGGCGGAGTTCCCATGGGCTGCCAGGCAGTCGGCGCCAGTTGCCGGACGTCATCGGTAGGATCGGGCCGCCACGCTCTGACTGTGGACGTCCACATATGCCCAGCGGGTGACACCGTCCGAGCCGTGGGCCCGCATGACGGTGCCTTCCTCGTCGAGGTCTTCGTAACGCCACCTTCGGGCTTGTCCACCTGCTGCTCCAGCCGATCGACTACGGCCGTAAGCCATTCGCTGTCGACCCGCGCCACCGCGCGGTGCCGTCGCCCGACCTCCACGCTGCCCGCGCGCGCTCCTGCGTGCCGTTCTCTGCCGGTCGCTTCCGGTACCAGCGATCGTGACGCCGGCGAACAAACCGAACGGCGTTGCCCGGCGCTGCCACCGCAGCAGATAGCCGGCGACGGAGATGACGGCCCGGCGAACAACCTTGGCCGTCGCCGTGTCGGGGCCTGCGCTGATGCGGTCGAGCTGTCCTGCCAAGCTGGGGCTCGCCAGGGCGAGAGCATCACGGACGTCAGCGCGAGCCCACGTCCTCATCAGCCACGTCAGACCCTCACCCAGCACCGCAGTGTCGCTGGCCTGGCAACGGCCTGATCTTCTGGTGAACGTCACCGCGAACGTCCCTCGCTCCTGCTGCCAAACGGTGGGCCTCGGAGCCATCTCCGCCGTGAGTCCCACACACCGTGGAGCGGGCCAGGGGCCAGGGTGACAAGGTGGAGCGCCCTACCGGACGAACGACCTTGGCACCCTGGCCCCTGGTCTGCTCGGCTCTGCCTGGGACTCATGGTGGAGATGGCGACCCGCGCAACCACCGACTACCGCACCGTCCAGACGGGCTTCGCCCCATATCTGTCGTAGATCCCCGCCCGGAGGGCAAACAGCTCTTTGCAGTCCGCCAGCGTGGCCGGCCGGCGCGGCCCGCTTCGCGGGCCGCCTTGATCCTTAAAGAGGTCAATTCGGCAACGCCACGTGCGTCCCCACCTGACGTTGCCTACGCGGTCTGGGATGGCTGGGCGTTCGACCACTCGGGCTGGGATCGCGAGCCGGAATGCTGGCGGCTAACACAGACATCGGAGGCCGCCCGCTGGAGCGCGTCAAGATCGTGGACCCGTGCTGGTCGCCGTCATCAACGAGTGGCTGTGATCATCGCGCTCGCCACGGGCCTAGTCGGCGCTGGGGACCATCTCGGCGAACGAGGTCACGAACGCGGTGATGAGGCGGGCGAACGCGGACCGGTCGGCGTCCGACCAGTCCGCCATCACCCGGGCGAAGATCTCCTGCCGAAACCGGTGCGTCCGGTCGAGCTGTTCCCGCCCGCGGTCGGTCAGGGTGAGCAGCGAGCGCCGGGCGTCGGACGGATCGGTCCGGCGATCCAGCCACCCCTCCTCGACGGCACGGAGCACCAGCCTGCTCGCCCTCGGCTGGTCCACGCCGAGCGCGGTGGCGACGTCCGTGACGGCACACGGCTTGTCGCGGTCCTCGATGACGTCCAGCACGCTGAACAGCGTGGGGTCGAACGGCTTGCCGCCGTCGGGCGGTGCCAACCGACCCAGCGATCGGCGGGTCTGGCTGCGGCGAATCGCCACCATTGCCCGTTCGACGGCAGCGATCGCCTCGTCTTGTTCCCTCTTCAACATGCATGCTATGTTACACCCAATGTAAAAATACATTCATTGGAGATTGTCGTGACCGACCTGACTCAGCTACCCAACGTCCGCGAACAGCGGCCGCTCGGCTACTGGTTGAGGTACATCGATGGCGCCATCGAGGAGAGCCTTGGGCGGCTGTTCGCCGCGGACGGCCTGAACCGGCGGGGGTGGCAGGTGCTGAACACCATCTCGTACGACCCGATTACCATCGCCAAACTCGACGAGACCATGGCGGCATTCCTGTCCGTCGACGAGCCGACCATGCGCCCGTACGTCGACCGTTTCGTCGAGTGGGGCTGGGCGCACGTGGCAGACGACGGCGCCGTGGCGCTGACCGACGAGGGCCGACAAGCACACCAGCGGGTTTCCGAGCAGTCCGGGGCCCTGAGGGTGCGGATGATGGAGTGCCTGTCGTCTGAGGAGCACGAGGCGTTGATGGAGCTGCTCCAGCGGCTCGCCACCCACCTTGACGCCCTGGCGGCCGAAACACTCCCGCAGTAGTCGTCGGCGCACTTCTCTCTGCGAGATGGTGGCTATCCACCTGGACAATCACCCTAAGGGACGTCTCGTAACTCGGTGAGTGGTCCATGGTGGATCATGTCGGGGTGCAGGTGATCTCGGCGTCCCGCCAGGAGTGGATCTTCACGTTCACCGGGCTGCAGCCCGCCCAGTTCCGCAGGCTGGTCCGTCTGGTCGCCGAGCGTGGCGGGAATGCGATCGCTGACGGCCGGCCGGGCCGGCAGTGGTCTCTCGACCTCGCCGATCGGGTGTTGCTGGTCGCCGCGTACTGGCGCACGAACCTGACCATGCGGCAGATCGGTCCGCTGTTCGGGGTGTCGCACTCCGCCGCGCACCGGGTCATCGACACCCTCGGCCCGATGCTCGCCCTGGCCCCGGTACACCGGCGTCAGGTCGACCAGCTCACGATCGTCGACGGCACCCTGGTCCCGACCCGCGACCACCGGCTGGCCGCACCGAGCAAGAACTACCGCTACAGCACGAACCTGCAGGTCGCCATCGACGCCCACACCCGCCTCGTGGTGGCCCTGGGTGACCCGCAACCCGGCAACCGCAACGACACCATCGTCTACCGCACCAGCGGCACCGACCAGAAACTCGCCGGACGGCCGGTCATGGCCGACGGCGCCTACCGCGGCAACCCCGACGTCATCATCCCGTACCGCAAACCCACCGACGGCAGCGAACTACCCGACTGGAAAGCCGACCTCAACAAGCAACACCGCAGGGTCCGAGCCCAGGTCGAACACGCCCTGGCCCGCATGAAAACCGTCAAGATCCTGCGGGCCTACCGGCGAGCCGCCCACACATTGGCCGACACCGCTCCCGGCATCGCCCACCTCCACAACATCATCCTCGCCGGATGACGCCGACGCCGCTGGAAGGCAACGCCTTCACCGAGTTACGAGACATCCTTTAGGGTGCTCGTTGCGGCCGTCCAAAATCGACTGGGACCAGCACTTTCGCAACACTTCTAGTTCTTGAGGTCCTGGGCAGCGCGGACGATGAGTCTGCGGGCGTCTTCTCCGGTGACGGCTTCGTTCCAGAGTCGTTCGATGGCCTTGGCGTAGGCGGCGGCTTCGTCGTCGCGGTGGGTGGTTTCGCCGACGAGGGTTTCAACGATGGCGACGTCGTCGTACATCTGGAAGGAGTTCTGCGGTGTGGTGGCGAGTTAAGGTACTTGTGGTACGGAACGCACTCGTCCCTCCAGCGTGAAGATCACATCGAGTAGCCATGGCACGGACTCGGCAGCGTCGAGGCGACGTTCCAGCGGACGCCCCTCGCGATGGTACTTGAGGGCGCGATAGGCGTAGTTGAGCCAGCCATCAAGTCTGACATGCCGGACGAGGATCGATTCCGCTTCGTCGGCCGTGACCGTGGCTTGACGACGCAGTGTCGACGCCAGCCGCCCTTCGGTTCGGTCGAACAGCACCGGGGCCCACGCGAACGCCCGTTCGGAACCACCAACAACGACGAACTGTTCGGGCGGAGCACGTAATTTCCGCCGCCGATCGAGCGAGAGGGGTGAGTGCCGAGCAGGAAAGTTCTGCAGGGCCGGGTTCGTTCCGGCTATCCTGCCTCGATAGTCGATCCACAGTTGGGAGTTGGCATGCGCCTCCTCAAGGTCACGGTCACCGCTTCGCCGCGAGAGCACACCGCGCGTTAGTCGGTCCACCGTCGGGCTCTCGCCCACGGTGTGGTGCTCCTCGCCGCGAAGCGGTCGCTCACGCGACGACCGTTTCCCCTTGCTCGAGGAGCTGTTTTGCGTGCCCTTGTCTCCGCGCGTCTCGGCGCGAACTTCACCAAACTCTGGACCGCCTCGGCCGTCTCCAACATCGGTGACGGAGTCACCATGGCAGCCGGCCCGCTGCTGACCGCCTCCATCACCACCGACCCAGCGCTCATCGGCGGCGCCGTCTTCGTCCAACAACTACCCTGGCTACTGTTCTCCCTGATCAGCGGCGCCTACGTCGACCGGCTCGACCGCCGCAACCTGGTTGTCACCGTCAACACACTGCGCGCGGTGACGCTCGCCGCGTTGACCGTCGCCGTCGCTACCGACACCGTCACGGTCGCTGTGGTCTACGCGGTGTTCTTCCTCCTCGGTACCGGGGAAACCCTGGCCGACACCGCCTCCGGCGCGTTCCTGCCCGCCATCGTGGCACCGGACCGGCTGGCCACCGCCAACGCCCGGTTGATGGCGACCTTCACCATCGCCAACCAGTTCGTTGCCAAGCCGCTGGGTGCGTGGCTGTTCGTGATCGCCGCCGCCGTGCCATTCGGCGTCAACGCGCTGACCTTCGCCGTGGCCGCAGCGCTGGTAGCCACGATCAGACCAATCCCCGCGCTCCCGCCCACACCACGCAGGAGCCTGCACGCGGAGATCGCCGACGGTGTCCGCTGGCTCTGGGAACACCGGCTGCTGCGCACGCTCGCCGTGAGCATGGGGCTGGCGAACGTCGCGTTCTGCACCGCCTTCGCCACCCTGGTCCTCTACGCCCGGCAACGGCTGGGCCTATCCGACGTCGGCTACGGCTTCCTGCTGACCACCTTCGCCGTCGGCGGGCTGCTCGGCACCGCGCTCGCGCCGAGGCTGCAAACGACTTTCGGGGCGGGCACACTGCTCCGCGCCGGCCTCGTCGTCGAGGTCATCACCCACACCACCCTGGCGATCACCACGACACCGCTCATCGCCGCCGCCATCCTGATCGTCTTCGGGATACACACCATGGTCTGGGGCGTCATCGTGGTGACCCTGCGCCAACGCGTCGTGCCCCAGAAGCTGCTCGGCCGGGTCGGCAGCGTCTACTCGCTACTCGATCTCGGCGGCGCGGCCATCGGTTTACTCCTCGGCGGCACCCTCGCCCGCGCCTGGGGGCTCACCACACCATTCTGGATCGCCGCCGCCGTGACGGCACTCATCGCCACCGCCGCCTGGCGACCGCTGCGTCAGGCATCAACCGGCTGACGCACTCGACGGGTTTCGGCTGGCCGATCGCCTACACGCCGGGCGGAACCCGCGCGGCAATGCGATCTGCGCTTCGCACTCATCGACCCATCACGGCGGACAGCCGACGGCTTCGCTGTCGACGCGACCTACCAGACAGGTACACCAATGGCAGACTTCGCGACATTGGCGGACCTCATCCGTCATGCACTGCACCGCAACGAACTCCAGCGCGCCGTCCTCAGCGGAGCCGCGCACGGCACACACAGTCTGTGGCGTCGCGTCATCGTGCGGAAAGCCGCGCTCCGGCACGCGGCGCTAACGCAGGTCAGTTGGCCGTGACACCGCTACCGACGATGTACCCGCGCTCGCTGTCCACCACGACGTGAACCACGTACTCGCATCACCGCGCTGTCACCACGACCTACAGCGACAGCTACGGCGTTCCGAACGATGCCTCCGGCCTTCCGCGACCTCACCCGCGACGGGATCGTTAAGGAGCAGTTGGGTGGCGTCATCACCGACGCGCTGCGCGCATCGCTGTTGCGGGTCGTCGGCTACACCGCTGACGGATATGGCCCAGCTCTCGCCCTACCTGACCTCCCAGATCCTCCGGTTCGGCGCCTACGCAACCGACGAACTCCACATCCCGCCGGGCGTGTTCGACCCCGCGCGGGACGAGGTCGACTTTCGCGGCGAACAGCCCGCGGCCGCGTAGCAGGGCACGATCACGCAGCAGAGGGTGCCCTCCCCCATGCAGCGCGACACTGGAGAGCCGAGAATTCTCCATCGCTCACGCAGCGACGTATCCCACGCAAATGTCTGCGGCCGAGCGCTCGTCCGGGATCGGCGCCGGCTCGATGCTGGCGGCAGCGCGACTGGAACCATCCCGGCGCTTGATGCCGGCGGGGCATCGGCGATGCTGTGGGCGTGGAGTACGTGTCCAGAGTGCCGCGACCGCCGCTGGACGGGCTTGTCGACGACCTTTACTACCTGGAGGGTGCGTCGCCGTACGCCCGGCTGACGCTGCCGCCGATGCCGGGGGCGTTGCTCATCGTCAACCTCGGGGCGCCGTTCCGCATCCGCGCCGGCACCGACATCGAGTCGGCCGAGTTCGCCGACGGCTGCGTGGTCACCATGCCCACCCGCGCGTTGGAGTTCGGCTACCCACTCCGGACCCGGTCCGTCGGCGTGCACTTCAAGCCGTGGGGGCTGGCACCGTTCCTGCCGATGCCCGCAGCCGAGCTGTGTGACCGGCCGGTGACGGTGGAGCAGGTCTGGGGCCGGCCCGCCATTGCTGAGCTGCGAGACCGGCTGGCCACGGCGAACGGACCGCACGAGATGCTGACGCTGCTTGAAAAGGAGCTAACACGACGGCTGTGCGAGACCGCTGGCCTGGGACTGGTCCGTCATACGAGCAGCGTCATCGCGGCGACCAGCGGGGCGGTGGCGATCGGCGACCTGAGGGTGGCAGCCGGTGTCAGCAGCACTCATCTGGCACAGCGGTTCAAGGAGCTCATCGGCGTCACGCCGAAGCGGCTGGCCCGCACCTACCGCTTCGCCGCCACCGTGTTCGCGATCAACCCCGCCGGACCGATCGACTGGGGCGACCTCGCCGGTCGCGCAGGCTACTTCGACCAGGCCCACTTCGGCCACGAGTTCCGAGCGTTCACCGGGCTCACGCCGACCCGGTACGTCGAAGTCCGGCGGCGGTTCCTGCGCGAGCATCCCGGGCACGTGCTGGACAGTTGGCCGCTGCCGGCCGATTGATTTCTTACAAGAGCGACAGCTCACGACACACTAATTTGGGGGCATCCCAAAGCAGAGGAGCGCCCCATGGGCAAGGTGGTCATGTACAGCTCGGTGTCGGTGGACGGCTTTGTCGCGGACGAAGATGACCAGCCCGGACCTCTGTTCGACTGGTTGTCCAGCGGTGACGTCCCGTTGGACGAGAGCGGCGAGGTAAAGGTGTCGCAGACGTCCTACGACTACACCCGGACGTACTGGGACCAGATCGGGGCGACAATCGTCGGCCGCCACGTCTTCGACATGACGGACGGCTGGGGCGGAAAGCCTCCGGGCGGGGTCGACCACGTGGTCGTCGTGACGCACCGGCCGGAGCCTGAGGGCTGGGACCCCGAGGCGCCGTTCCACTTCGTCGACGGCGTCGAGGCAGCCGTGGCCAAGGCGCAGGAGCTTGCGGGTGACCGCATCGTCGAGGTCGCCGCTGGCGAGGTCGGTGGCCAGGTGCTTGCCGCAGGCCTGGTCGACGAGGTGCGCATGGACGTCGTACCCGTCGTGTTCGGGTCCGGCAAGCGCTACTTCGGGTCCGTCCACGCGCAGCACCTGTTGGAGGATCCTAACGTGGTGATTCAGGGCAACCGGGTGCTTCACCTGCGCTATCGGGTGCGCCGCTGACCGATCCGAGCGGGTACGCGAAGAAGTCCACGACGATCGGTGACACAAGATCGGGCCTCGGGCTGCGTCTCCGCCTCGCTGTCCCTGGTCGGGCCGCCGACGCCGATTCGCCCCAGCACCTCACCTGCGGCAACTTGCCCTCGGGCACCCTTAGGAAAGCAATCGCGGGGCCCCGATGATCTGTGTCGACGATGAACGCGTTATCGGGCTTCTCGAAGCCAGATTTTTTGCCATAGCCGAGGGCCAGCGTCCAGAAAGCAGCGCTTCGCTGCGGATCCTAGGCATCGCGTCCAAGGTCTTAAAAGTCGCCCTGACGCCTACGTTCGGGGGGCTGCGGCCCGCAGTCGTCGGCGAAGCCGTGAGCGTCGGCAATGTCCCGAAGGCCATGTACGCGGCGAGGATGTAGTTGGGGTGCCGGTCGAGGTTCTTGCGGGCGCGGTCGTAGCGCATGGTGGTTCGCGGGTCGGCGTGGCGGGCGGCAATTTTGCATGTCACGAAGGCTGAGGCCAGCGCGCCGGTCGCTGCGACACCGACCACGCTGGGCATCGACACCGACGCGATGGAGGGCCGCGCGGTGTTCGGCATGCTGTCGGTCCTGTCCGAGCTGCAGCGCGAGCTGACAGCGGCCAACACGATGGACGACTTGGCCTCCGCCCGCGCCCGCGGCCGGGTCGGCGGAAGCCGGCCCAAGCTCACCGCCGACCAGGCCGCCCTCGCCCAGCAGCTGGACGACACGCGTGACAAGACCGTCCAGCAGATCGCGGACTTGTTCGGGTTGCCGCACTCGACGGTGTACGGGCATCTGAAGGGCGAAACTGTGCCCTGCCAGCCAAAAAAACCCTGGAAAGGGCGTAGTCGGGACGGGGCCGAAGTTTTGTTTGTCGTGGTCGACGTACCGGCCTCAACGCAGCGAGACCCGGAGGAGGAATCCGTCCACCGCGCACTGGAGGGCTACTACCGCACCGGCAAGCCACCGTGGGACACCGGCGTGACGCCGCCCGAGCTGGTCGACCTGGTAGAGGGGCACGGCGCGCTGCCGCCCGGCCGCGTCCTCGAACTCGGCTGCGGCACGGGGACCAACGCCACCTACCTCGCACGGCACGGCTGGGAGGTGGCGGCCGTCGACCTGATCGACCGCGCCGTCGACCAGGCCAGGAAGAAGGCGGCGGCGGCGGGAGTGGCGGTACGGCTGCTGCACGGAGACGCCACCCGCCTCGACGAGCTGGATGTGCCGGGTCCCTTCGACCTGTTCTTCGACCTGAGCTGCTACTGCGGGGTCCCGCTGCACCGCCGCGACGCCTACGCCGCCGGGCTCACCCACCGCGCCGCTCCCGGAGCACGGTTGCTGATGTTCGGATACGGCCCCGAGCCGCTCGGCAATCCGATCCCCGAGGTCACGTCGTGGGCGGCGGGCGTCACAGCCGACGAGCTCCGCGCCAGGTTCCCCGGCTGGGAACTACTCGACGTCACACCGGGCACCAACTCGGTGCCGACCTTCTGGTTCACGCTGCGCCGCGATGCCTAACAATCTCCCGGTCGCGGTTTTCGCGGCCGGGGCTCCAGCGGCTGAACCCCGAATCACCTGAACGGCGAATCCGTGCTGTTCAACCGGCTCGAACACCCTCGCCAAACACCGCGGTGCCCTCGGGAGCTACTAGAACGTGGAGATCACCATGACAACCGACACCGTGACCCTGCGACCAGTCGGCCGGGTGGTGGGCGGTCGCAGCGAGATACTCGAAGACGACTGGCACGACGTTCGAGCCGTGATCCGGCTGGACGGTGATACTTTCACCGCCTCAGCCGTGCTCGGCCTGGAGGGCTTCTCCCACCTGGAGGTCGTCTTCCTTTTCGATCGGATCGACCCAGCCAAGGCACCCACCGATCCCCGTCCCCCACGAGGGAACCCGAGCGCGGCCCCGTTAGGGATCTTCGCCCACCGGGGGCCATACCGTCCCAACCGAATTGGTGTCTCCCGCTGCCGACTCCTCGCCGTGGACGGCCTGGACCTGCACGTCGCCGACCTCGACGCGCTGTCATGCACCCCCATCCTGGACATCAAGCCGTACCTGATCGAGTTCGCCCCCCGCCATCCGGTCACCCAACCGACCAGGGCCACCGAGCTCATGAGCTCCTACTACTGAGGTTGTGGTGACGCGCACGGTCGGCGGCTAGAAGAGGATGTCCGCGGGTTAGTTGCGGCTGGCGTACAGGTACACCGTGACCACGTCGGGTGCGTCGAGGTTGAACAGGACCGACCGGCCCGTGCCGTCGGCGGTGGGTTGCTCCTCGACGACGCCGGAGACGGTCCAGGCGGCTTCGGGGTCCCACAGGTTGCCGCCGCCGACGTTGTGTCTCGCATCGACTGCCCGAACCCCTGGTGCCGGAGCCGCCGTGAACTTTGCCTCGGCGATGAAGGCGTCGAGCGCAGTACGGGGGATGCGGAATTTCGCCGAAAGCTGGGTTTCCAGGCCGTTGCTGTAGGCGGCGGACAGCAGCACGGTTCCGGGAGGCAGGGTCACGTGAGCGACGGCTTCCACCTGAGCCGCGCTGGCGACCTGCGGCCCGGACTGCACCGGCAGCGGATCTAGCTCGTTGCCGAATACCAGCCCGGCCACACCGCACGCGATCACCGACAGCACCAAGCTGACGCACGCCAGTACGAATACGCTGTTGCTGCGCCGATTGCGGGTCGTCCGCGCAGCAGTCTCGATCATGGTCAACACGATAGGGTGCGCACGCACGTCGGCCGAGTGGGCTCATCGTTGCGGCACGTAGCGCGCGGATCGCCGCCGACCGGGAGGTCAGACGCACGCCTTCGGCCAGCTCGGGCAATGCTCCCCCTGGCTCACCGAAACCGGGTCGTGGACCGGCTCACCGACCTCGGCGAGACGATGACCCACATCGGGGTCGCCAGCCTGCTCAAGGCCGGCGGAAACCCGTCCCCCGGCCTCGCGCTGGCCCGGCTCGTGAACCGCGACGCCGGCGACGACCATCCCGGCGACCCCGTCGCCGACCGGCCGGCCCGGCGCCGCATCACCTTGCTGGCACGCGGCGCCGGTCACACGGTCCCACAGCCGACCGGCCGGCGCCGACCGCGCTGGTGAAATCCGCGCGGTGGCTCGCCGGGCATGCCGCCTTCACTGCCACCGCCACGAGTTTGCTGGTCGACCTCGGACGGCTGGACAACCTCGACGAGATCGCCGACTTGTGTGCGGGCCGGCCCGTCCTCGCGGTCCGCACCGCCGAGCACGTCGCCGACCGGCTGCGCAGCCTCCGTGAGTGGCCCGCCCCGGCCGTCCTGACCGCCACCATCGCCCGGCTGGCGCACCACGGCGACCTCGCCGGCGGGCTCTTCGCCGTGGCGCTGATCCGAACGGAGCCCGGCTTCTGGAAGACACCGTGGCGGGACCTGCTGATCGGGCTACGCCGGCACTCCGTCCCCGACGTACGCGACGAGGCTTACACCATCGACATGAGCTGAACGCCTCGCTGACGACCGGACGTCCACCGGCGAGCCTGCCTGATTGCGATGCCCGGCATCGCCGTCGCCCGGCCAACGGTCGTCGAGTGGATCCCAGTGGTGGGCGTAGCGCAGCAGGGATTGCGCCAGGTGGGGATGACTGGCCGCCCATCTCGTATCGAACAGGTACCACTGCTGGTAGCCGAATGACTCGCCGCAGTGCATCGCCATCTGTGCCAGGTGCCCGGTGACACGCAGCAGCGAGGCATCCGATTGGCGGCGGTCGGTGAATTGGGCGGCATCGACCCGTTGGACAGCCTCGCGGTGGGCGGCGGCGTGCTCGTCGGGTAAGTCGGGCCAGGGAAGCCGGGCCATCGGTTGCAGCGGCCCAATGCCGGTCCGATGCTGTCCTCGCCGGAGGCGCTGAGCGCTCGCAGGACCCGAAGCTCGGGCGGCCACTGCCCGTCGGCGTCGGGTTGTGCGCCGCGCAGGTGTTGGGCGAGCGCGGGCAGGCCGACGCCGGGGAAACGCCAGTGTCGGCGCGACGGCCAGGCTCTGCCCATCGTAGAACGTGAGGAACACGGCGAACGTGGTGAACGTATCGGGTCCCGGTTCGGTCACCACGTTCACCGGCGCCTCGACAGCGAACGCCGCGCGGTGATCGGTTTCTTCCGGCAGTGGCCATGACGGATGCAGCAGGTACGTCAGCCGCTGCGGCGCCGCGGCCACGATGTGGTCGTCGAGGAAGAAGTAGGCCAGCTCCACCTCATCGTCGTCGGTGCGTACCCGCAGGCTGTGCTCATCGAGCCGGATGGAGTCTTCGTCGCCCTCGACGTAGAGATGCTCGTGCAGCAGCACGCGAAGCTGATCGGCCGTCTCGGGGCGGGGCAGCCGCTCCCGGCGGGCGGCTTCGAAGATCGAGTCCAGCCCGTACACGTCGCACCCGAGTTCGGTGGTGACCCACTCTGCGGGTTCGACATGGGCTGCCCAACCGCGCTGGAACCAGGCGAAGCACCGTCTGGTTCGGCAGCCGGACGACGTGCTTGCTCAGCAGGCCCTCGTAGTGGGAGCGGTACACGAAACGCATCCCCGCGACGGTACGGCATCGCTCTGCCCAGCCAGCCACCTCACGCACGCACCGACAGCTTGTCCGCTGCCCGCGCAAGCATCGGACGCCACGGCAACCGACCGGCGCGAAAGCGTTCTGCTCCGAAGATATGCGCTGATGGGCCGTGCGCGGACGCGGGTCAGTCTGGCTGGCCGTCGGTCAGTTGGATGTGCTGGAAGCCGGGGCCGAAGGTGGCGACGTGGTCCGCGGTGCCGTGGTGCGGCTTTGGCGGCGTGAGGCGGCCTTCGCTGACCGCAATGTCGTAGGCACCTCCGTAGGAGTACTCGGCGAGGATGCCGGTCACACGGTGCTGTTCCGCCCAGGCGAGTGCGGCCTGCGGCGTGTCGAACACCGCGGAGGAGAGTCCAAGTTGGTGCCGCTGCGTGATGGGTGTTTGCTGAGCCAGTTGTTCCCTCGGCATGCGGATTTGCCGAAGAGTGCGCACCCTCGTGCTGTCGGCCGGAGTTGATCGGCTGCGACGGATCTCTGACGACGTCATGGGTCGGGTGAGCCGTTGCGACAGGAGGACCCTGCGCGGCCGCCTTGTACTCTCCGGCCGGTCGACGCTGATCTGACGCTTCTGATGACTGGTCTGCAGCGAGGCCACGGGGGCATCCGGCCGTGCCGCGGGCGGGGGCCGTGAACCAGATCGGTCTCCCAGGCGACTGTCATTGTGCGGCAGGTCGACCGGATGGGAGGCGACGTGGATCGGGTCGGACGTGATGCGCTGCTGGTGGTGCGCGCGCAGCTCGGAGACCGGAGGGCGCTGGCCGAACTGGTCGGGCATTGGCACGACCCGGTGTGGCGGTATGTGCGGCGCATGCTCGACGGGCCGGGCCAGGCAGACGACGTGAGCCAGGACGTGTGGGCGGGTGCGCTGAAGGCGCTGCCACGTCTGCAACAGCCGGAGCGGTTCGCCCCGTGGCTGTTCACCATCGCCCGGCGTTCGGTGATGGACCACCTGCGGGAGAAGTACAGCCAGGCGGACCCAGTCGACGGCGACGGGGCCGGCGACGACGATGTTTCGGCCGTATTGAACCGGGCGCAGGTGGCCGAGGGCCTGGCTGGGTTGCCGGTCCGAGAACGCGAAGTGCTGATCTTGTTTTATCTCCATGACCTGGCATTGGAGGAGTGCGCGCAGGTGCTGCAGATTCCGCCGGGAACGGTCAAGTCCCGGTTGTTTCGGGCACGGCGACTGTTGCGTGACTCCCTGCTCGAGAAGGGGTACTCGTCATGACCGAACGACCTGGATACACCCCGGACCAAGTCGTACGCGCGATGTCACTGCCGCGCCGCGTCGGTGTCCTCGTGGCCGGACTGGGCGGCCTGGCCGGGTCCACCACCATCGGCCTGTTGTGGGCCACCGAGCCCAAGGCGTTGCCGGCGGGGACCCAGCTCGCCTTCGCTGCGATGATCCTCATTGGCGTGACCTGGGCGGGCTTCGCTGGTTGGGCGCTGGTCCGCCGCCCACTGTTCGCGGTGGATCGGGTGATCACAGGCTGGCTCGCGGCCATCTTCAGCACACTCACGACCGTCGGCACGGTCGCGATCGCAGTCACCCGCACGAGCACCGCCGGTGTCCTGGCCGCTGGGGGCCTGGGCCTGATCCTGATCGTCGTCTCGAGCACGATGCTGATCCGCGCCCGCGCCTACCGCGCGGCCCTGCTCGCCCGCAAGCGCGAACTGGAAGGCCACCAGTCGTAAGCGAGCACGCCATCGATGCTCAGCCAAGCCAGATCACAACTCACCACACCGCAGAGGGAGAAACCATGAACGCACGCAAGCCCGCCCCCATCGGCCCGCTGGCCCTGGCCCTGCGCCATCTTCGACCCGAGTCCGCCGGCCGCCATGTCGCCGTACTCGCCGCGGTCTTCGCCGTGGCCCTGCTGGCCGGTATCGCCCTACTCCTACGCTGATCACTGGCGGACAGCCACCAACTCAACGGTAGCGGCCATCTCCGACAACGACTCACTGGAGTGTCGTCGGGACGTCACCACTCGTCAGTGCCACGCTCGGAGCGTCACGATCCACGGCATCCGCATCTGCCGCAGACCGAGCGGTTGAGGTGCGCGGCTGGATCGCGGGCGTAGCCGGCTCGTACGGCGTCTGGCCGTCAGATCCTGCCCCGACGGTTCGCCGAGCGATCGGCTTCCCCGCAGTCCGGCGAGTCGGTCTGGGCCCACCGGCAGAGGCTGCGGCAACGGCGCGCGATAGCCTGCCCCCATGGCGAGCGTCGATCTGGATGAGTTGATCGTCGCAGACGTCGACGCGCTTCGCGCATGGTTGGCAGCCAACCACGCTACGTCGCCCGGCGTCTGGCTCGCCCTGACCAAGAAGGGCGGCACAGTTACCACCCTGACGTGGCAGCAGGCGGTCGACGAGGCCCTGTGCTTCGGCTGGATCGACGGGCAGGCCCGTAAACGGGATCAGGAAACCTCCTGGATTCGGTTCACCCCTCGCCGGCCCCGCAGTTCCTGGTCACAACGCAACGTCGCCCACGTGGCCCGGTTGGAGGCACAGGGACGAATGCTGCCCCCAGGTCGCGCCGCGGTGGAAGCCGCGAAGGCGGACGGGCGGTGGGCGGCGGCCTACGCCCCGCCGTCGGAAGCCGAGGTACCGGCCGACCTCCTTGCCGCCATCGCCGCCAATCCCGCCGCCCAGGCCATGTTCGACGTACTCACCAAGACCAACCGGTTCGCCCTCATCCACCGACTCAATGCCGTCAAACGGGCGCAGACCCGCGAGCGGAAGATCGGCGAGTTCGTCGCCATGCTGGCCCGCCACGAGACGATCTACCCGCAGAAGGTCAGGCCTCCGAATTCACTCTAATCGCCATCTTGAACCGCCCCGGGTTCCGTGGAGACTCTGATGTTCCCCGGGTTTCTCGGAGCCGTGTTGGTTGGCGTCAGGCTGCGGACAGGGCGATCGGGTGGAGCCTTTCATACTCGATCGGGGTGAGCATGCCGAGCGAGCTGTGGCGGCGTTGCCGGTTGTGGAAGATCTCCAGGTACTCGAAGATCGCGTTGGCCAGTTCGATGCGGGTGCGCCAGCGCCTGCGTTTGAGCAGTTCGGTCTGCATCCGGCCCCAGAAGGACTCGATCATGCCGTTGTCGTAGCAGTCGCCGATCGTTCCCATCGATGGGGCCAGGCCGGCTCGTCCAGCACGACCGCGCAGTACACCTTGCCTTCTCGGGTCGGGTGCTCGGTGATGTCGGTGACCCGCAACTGGTTCGCCGACGATCTGGCGAAGTCGCGGTTGACCAGATCACTGGCGGTCGGCTTCTGGTGCCCTGGCCGGGGCGGCGACTGCCCGGAAGGCCGCGGATGCCGGCACGGCGCATCAGCATCTCCACCGCGTGATAGCCCACGACAAGGCCGCGGCCCAGCCGCAGTTCGGCGTGCACCCGGCGAGAACCGTACGTGCCGCGAGACGCCTGATGCACCCCGCGGATCTGTTCGGTCGACCACGCGTGACGCAGCGCCCGCTGCGAGAGCGGCCGGTTGCGCCAGGCGTGGTACCCGGACGCCGGACCGTCGAGGACACGGCAACAGACCTCGACAGGAAGCCCCTCAGCGGCCATGTGCTCGGCCAGAAGGCACCGTACGCGCGGCGACGGGGAGAACATGGCCCTGGTGAGCCGGGTGGCGAGGTCGTCCGGGACGGGGTCGGCGCGTTCGAAGGTGGCGTGTTCGGCGCACAGCCGCGCGAGGGCGGGCATATCGGACGCGGCTGCGGGGCGAATGGTGCCGCCCGCATCCTGAGGGTTACTCAGCATGCGCAGGAGATGGAGTCGACCGGTGCCGTGAGGCGGTCAGCGGGCTGCTTCTCGATTCCGTGATCCGTTTCGATCGGCAGCCCTTCCCGAATCCAGTACTCGATGCCACCGATCATTTCCTTGACTCGATAGCCGAGTTGAGCCAGGGCCAGGGCGGCACGCGTCGCTCCGTCGCAACCGGGACCCCAGCAGTAGGTGACCACCGGTACGGACGGGTCAAGCAGGCCCGCCGCCTGGGCGGGGATGGCCGATGTGGGCAGGTGGATCGCCCCGGGCACGCGCCCTTGTCGCCAGCCCGCCGGGCCCCGCGAGTCGACCACGACGAAGCCGGGGCTCGCCAATCGCAAGGACGCAAACACGTCGGATACATCGGTCTGGAACCTCAGGCGTGCGGTGAAGAATGCGGCGGACTCCGCCGGTGGAGCCGGTGGTACCTGCAGCACCGGGCTGGTATCAGTGATCGTCATAACGGACACGCTATGCGGCAGGTTGCCAACGCGGAACCGACGACCGCGCGTGAGGGCCTTGATTTGCCGGGGGATTCCCTGTATTCAGCGTCCATGACCGTGGAACCCCCGGACGAGGTCGACATGCGCATCCTCGAAGTCCTCCAACATGACGGACGGACCACCTTCGCTGACCTGGCACGCGCGGTGTCCATGTCCGCCAGCGCCGTCTCCGAACGCGTGCGCCGACTCGAAGACACCGGCGTCATCACCGGTTACGCCGCACGCGTGGACGCCGAACGACTCGGCCTGACCATCCTCGCGTTCGTCCGGCTGCGTTATCCGCTAAGCAACTACAAGCCCGTCCACGACCTCCTCAACACCACCCCGGAGATCCTGGAAGCGCACCACGTCACCGGTGAGGACTGCTTCATCCTCAAGGTCGTCGCCAAGTCGATGCGCCACCTGGAACAGGTCACCGGCCGTATCGCCGGACTCGGCGCCGTGACCACCACCATCGCCTACTCCAGCCCGTTGCAGACCCGCGCCATCACCATCGACGCCGTGACCAACAACGCAAGCCTCTGAACTAATCGATGGTTTTCGCTGGAGGCTACGGCCGGGCCCACCACGAACGCGCCGGAGGTCAACACTGACGAAGGTGAAGGGCAGGGGCTGTCTCGCCAACGACTCTGTCCCATATTCGGTGGTGACCGAAGGCAGTCGATGTCGTTGAGGTCATGTGTGCAAGATCGGTCTCCTTACGAAGATGGTGTTCTCGGGGCTGCTGCCGCTGGTGATCGACGATGTGACGGACGAGGGCGAACGGATTCTGGTGCGGGCTCGGACTCCCGGAGGGTTGGTGGTGTGTCCGGGCTGCGCGGTCGTGTCGGGCCGGGCGCACGGGCATCACCAGCGAACTGTCGCGGACGTGCCGGTCGGTGCCCGGCCCGGTGGTGGTCCGTGTGACCTGCCCGTACGAGGTGCTCTGCCCGACCTGCCACGCCCTGCCGAATCAGCCGTGCACCCGGCCCAGCGGGCACAATCTGGCCGAGAACTTCGTCGGCATGCACAAGACCCACGGCAGAGCCGGCAACGTGTCCACGGCGTATTCACATCCTTCGTGACAACCTCAAGAACGCTGCCGGCTCGATGTGCCGCAAGCCAAGCCCGCGGGTGCGTGGCAGATCGTCCAGCCTCGACGGCGGCACCGAGGAGGGCGTACGCGCCAACTTCGTCCGCGGCCCGGACGGGACGGTCCAGTGGTTCCGTTTCGGCGGCCGCCTCTCCCGCCGCGGCGCGCCTTCCGCCGCCGCCCGTGGCGGACGGCGGGCCACCACCTTCAAACCGTGGTCGCTCCTGTCCTAGCTTGGCGGGGCTGCCTGGATGGGGGGCCACGGTCGCATCGTTCAGTGTCGCGGCCATCCGGCACCCTCCTCACCGGGCACATCGCCCGGCGGGTCAGGCCGGAAACACCGTTCGATCCACACACCCGGTCTGCGACGTTGTCCGCCACACGTACCATGCCGGCGTGCGACAGCTTATGAACGTCGTGTCTGGTGCCGGCGCCCTCGGGGTACGACTGGGGCTCCTGGTGCTGGCGATCGCCGCGATCATGTTCCTGGTCGCGGCGCACCGCCAGGCATTGTCAAAGGCGCTGGCCAGCACGATGGTCAGTGGGTGCGGCGAACTGGCTTCGGCGCGGAGTTTACCGAAGCGGGTGATTGTCGCGGGCCGGGCACGACCGCACCCGGCTAACGCGTTGATAGCGCCCATCTCCGGCAAGGCGTGCGTCTGGTACCGCGTCGTCGTGTGGCACGGCGGCCCGGGACACAGCCCCAGGAGCCGCTATGTGTACAGCACGTCCGATCCGTTCAGTGTCGAGGACGACACGGGCACGGTCCACGTCTCGGGCCGGCTGGTCTCCCGATTCCTGCACGACGATGACATCTACAACGGGGTCGCTGCCGACCTGGTGGAGATAACCGCGCTCGCCGCCGGTCGGCACGCGGACGCATTGGAACGGTTGGAGCGTGCGGGCGTCTTCTCCTTCAACCACCGTCGGGACGTCTACCAGATCACCGAGTACCGGTTGGAGCAGAACCGGGCGATCACCGTGCTCGCCCGGCCACAACGGGGCCGGCTCGGTGTCATGCTTACCGCGGGTGTCGGCGTCTGCGGCGTCGCGGGCCCGCCGCTCGACGAGCTTCTTACCGACGCCCGATATCAGGCGAAGGGCACCCGCTCGATGACCCGCGGCCTCACCTACGGCGGCGGCGCGCTCCTCGCCGTCGGACTGCTGCTCCAGGTGCCGACCTGGATTGCCGGTTGAGGTCGAGAAGCCGGGAGGAGGCTCGCCTCCGTGCTTTCACAGGTCTGTGACGTAACAGGCTCCGTTACCCCAGCCCTTGTCAGCGTGTTGTCGGTAGTCGCTATCGCTCGACTACCCCGCAGCAGCGGATCAAGCGTGCCACTTCGCAGTTGGCCGGCCGCACGGGATCGATGTTGAGGCGCTACCGGACGAGGGCTCGCTGCCCGGTATGAGGGCGGCGCCACGGGGACAGCCGAGATGGTCGTACTCTGCTAAGACTTCCTCATGTCGACCATCATTGCGCGCCGATTCACCCATGCGGCGTTGGCGCTCGTCGTCACGGTTGCCGCGACCGTGCTCGGCGGAGTAGTCGCCCACGCCGCAGCGCCGCGACTCGCTCTTGCCGCTCTCTCCTTCGAGCAGCCCACGGTGGATGCCACGGAGGGGTATGTCGCCAACAAGCTCACATGGACCGTGACCAACACCGACCCGGATGCGCGGTCGGTCCACGGCACGGTGACCATGCGCATGCGCAGCTCGGTCACCGGCCAACTGGTCGGCCACGACTGGGTTGTGCGCTACGAGTTCGAACAGACCTGCTGTGGTGACGCCAGCTACGAGTCTGGAACACCGCAGGAATCCACCTACACCTACCATCTCCCGGTCCGCAGGTACGCGGACGCGGCGACCGCGGCCTGGGAGGTCACCAGGGTGACGATCACCGCCGGCGGCACCACGGCGACCGTCTCGGGCACGCGGCTGCAGTCGTTCGGTTATCGCTTTACGGCACAGACAATGATCGATTCTACCGGGCCGACCATTGATTACATCAGCCTGGCCCCGTCGCGAAGGCCCTACGTCTACGTCGGCGCCGGCCCGGTCACGGTGGCCTACGACTTCACCGTGCAGGACGGCGAGTCCGGCTTCTGGAAGGGCACGATCCGCCTGAACGGCCCGGGCGGACAGAGCGTCACCACCCCGTTCAGCTGGGAACGTGAGGTCTACAGCACCGGCTTCCGCTGCGGCGCGGTCAGCGGCGGTGAGCAGGACGGCCGGTACATGCCGTGCTCCATCGGGATCACCCTGCCGGCCGGTGCGGCGCCCGGCAGCTGGCGGATCGCCCGTCTGGTACTGCGGAACAACGCCGGCGGCACCACCACGTACCAGAACCCGAGGGCGCCATCGCTCACCGTGACGTCGAACACGACGGTCCAGGCGAGCGGTTTCGCGGTCAGCCCGAACCCGGTCGACAACTGGCGCGGTGCGGTGCAGACGGAACTCAGCATGTCGGTCACCGGCGCGACCAAGGGCGTCTCGGCGGTCCACGTCGACTTCGACAGCGGCTGCCAGCAGTGGGGCGGCCCGACCGCCAAGGCGGACGGCCGGATCGTCGTACCGGTGATGGTCTATCAGCAGACCCAGAGCTGCCGGGTCGAGGGCATCGCGGTGATCGACGGTGCCGGCAAGGCGGCCCTGTACGGCGACGCGTACGGGGCACCCGATCCCGAGCTGACGATCACGCGGGTGCCGAGCACCAACCCGCCGGTGGCCCTGGGCGCGACCCTGGACCCGTCGTCGCTGCCGGCGAGTGAGGTGAACCAACGCTCGATCCAGCTCACCATTCAGGCGCAGGTGCAGGTGGCACCGATTGTCGGCCTCGGCGTCTACCTGTACGACAGCGACGGCACGGTGGTTTACCAGTCGTTTGGCGGCACCAGTCAGGCCACCAACGGCACCGTGACGACCTGGTTGCACCTCTGGGAGCCGCTGGAACCGGGCGACTACACCGTCGGCTTCGCGCTCGACGACGCGGGCCGCCTGGGCAGCCGGTGGAACATGCCGGACAGCGCGGACAGCCAGACCCTGCCGGGTGGGCCGCTGGTGCTCACCGTCACCGCGGGCTGAGGCAGCACGAGAGGGCGAGCCGGCCGACCGCCGGCTCGCCCTCTGCTGTTCAGCGCCAGCGGGCGGGCCCGCCCCGCCTCCGCGCCCGCGCCCGTCGCCGGACCGGCCACCGCTTGAGAGAACGGAACGCGGGTCGAGGCCGGCCCGGAGCAAGCACTCCCCTGGCGGACCGATCACGTGCGCCACGGCCAAATTTCTTACCGCTGAGCGGAATCTGCCGCTGCGCCAGGAGCCGGAGGGCATACCGCTCGATGAGCCGGCGGTGGCAGGCCGGGGATCGCCCGGTAGCGGCATGAACTGGACGTACGCGGGCCCGGCACCAGCGAGCGACAGGCCGCGAGGCGATGGAGTTGGCCGCCGCGACGTACGCCTCGGCGTTTCACGGCACAGACGCGAGCGGTGTCCGGCCGCCTCACTCGCGCTGAACGCCCGTCGCCGAGCCACTACGATCGGTTAGGTGACGCGTTTTCTCCTCGTGCCAGGCCGAGGTATCCCCGGGCCGGAGCACTGGTCACGACGGTGGGCCGACGCTCATCCGGCGTACCGCTGGGCGCCTGAGCCGCCAGGCCCACCGCTGATCCTCCGAGAACGTGTCGGCGCGCTACACGCGGCGGTCAGCGAGTCGGATGAAGCCGCAGTGCTCATCGCGCACAGTGCCGGCTGCATCACCACGGCCGCGTGGGCGGCCAACCACACGGGCCCGGTACGCGCCGCTCTGCTGGTCACACCCCCACGTATCGACGGCTTCAAGCCGGACGATCCTTCGGACATCCCCTGGGTGACACCTCGAGGCAAGCTGCCGTTCCGCGCCGTGCTGGTCGCCAGCCGCACGGACCCGTACACGACCTTCGAACAGTTCGAGCAACTCGCTGAGGACTGGGGCGCGGAGCTGGTCGATGCGGGCGACGTCGGCCACCTCGACACTGCCACCGGCTTCGGTCCCTGGCCGCAAGGCGAGCGCCTGCTCAACGAGCTGCGGTGAGTTCCACGCGGGCATCCTGCGGGCGCAGCTGGATGTGCACGGAACCTGTATCCCGGGCAGGTACGTCCGGACCAGTCTGCGGCCGCCGCCGCGTCGCGACCAGCCGGATCGGCAAGCCCGGGTTCAGCCTGCCGGGCAGCGGCCGTAGTCGCGGCCGAGGCTCCGGATCGGCCGTCGCCGCTCCTTCCAGGCAGCGGCGGTGGCTGCTTCGAGGAGTCGTCAGGTGATGCCGAGGGGCCAGGGGCGGGTGCCACGCCGACCTGAGCCGCTTCCTCCGCGCGCTTGCGGCGGGACAGTTGCTCAGACCAGCTCGGCTCGCTGAGCCGAAACCAGCAGTTTGCGCGCCTCGCCGCGCTCGGGTGCACCGAATTCCGTGAATCGGGTCTGAGCTTGTCGCCAGCGGGCTCGTGCCGACCGGAGGTTACCGAGACGGTGGTACGCGTGCCCCATGGTGAGCAGGGTTTGCGCGTACGCGAGCCGTTGACCGTAGCGTTGTTGGGCCTTTTGCGCTTGACGGCAGTGTGCGAGGCACGCGGTCAGGTCGCCGATGCCGAGGCTGGCGGTGGCGAGTTGGCTGTGTGCCTGCGCGATCGCCAACGCGTACCCGGAGGTGCGGGCCTGGTCCATCGCCGCGGTCGCGTGCTGCGACGCGCCGTGGTGATCGCCCTGTGCGTTGTGCAGTTCGGCGCGGGTCAGCACCGCCTCGACCTTGCCGGGTCGATGTCCGGTCCGGTCGGCGATGTCCATGGCGAACTCGAGCGACACCGCCGCGTCCGCGAACCGGCCCTGTCGGATCTCGACGCTCGCGAGGCCGGTGTGTGCGAAGCCTTCCACCCTGGTGTCGAAGCCTCGCCGCGCGAGGTCCAGGCTCGTGGTGAGCGCGTCAGTGGCTTCGTCGTACCGGCCCGCGTCGCGATGCACCAGGCCCAGTGTGTGCAACGCGGAGGCCTCCTCGCGGTACGCGCCGATCGCCCTACTGATGGCCAGGGACCTGTTGAGCGCGGCGAGGGCATCGTCGAGGTGGTACTGCTGCCGCCGGACCATGGCGAGGTTCTCATGGGCGATGGCCTCACCCTGGTGCTGGCCGATCTCGGCCAGTATGGTCACGGCGAGTTCGGCGCACTCGGCCGCGGTGGCCAGGTTACCGACCTGCTCATAGGCCGCGGCGAGATTGTTCAACATGGTGCCTTCGCCGATCCGGTCACCGGTCTTACGGTCGATGGCCAGCGACCGGTTGAACCGGCGGATCGCGGACCAGGTCTGCCCGAGCTGGATCAGTGCGATACCGCTGTTGGCGAGGCCCGCCGCTTCACCCTTCGCCCACTGCACACGCCGAGCCAGCGCAGTGACCCGATCGCCCTCTTCGATCATGGCCGGGTAGTCGGCCATGCGCCAGCGCAGGTACCCGAGGCTGTGCCGCATCGCGGCCTCACCGAACACGTCGCCGGCCGTTCGGGCGGCGGCGAGACCGGTCTCCACGATTCGCAGCGCCTGGGCCGGCGGCGCCTGCATCTGCATGAAGCCGCGCAGGGCGTCGGCGAGCTGCCAAACAAGGCGATGGCGCTTGAGTTCGACGGCATGGTCCAGCGCGGCGATGAGGTTGGTCCACTCGGCGGCGACCCATTCCCGCGCGTCGCTTTGCTCGACGAACTCCACCGCGGTGACACCTGCTGGTGCGCAGTCAAGTGACGGCTGCAACCTCGTGCGTCCGATCAGGACGTTCGCGGCACGGTTGGCGGTGTGTAGGTAGAAGTGCAGCAAGCGAACCGTGGCGGCGTCTCGTTCAGCGGGTTCGTCGGTTTCGGCGGCGAGTTCAGCGGCGTATTGCAGCAGCAGATCGTGGCAGAAAACCCGCCCGGTCGCGGTGACCTTCACCAGGTGCAGGCGGGCCAACGCGTCGATCAATGATTCGACCGCGTGTACCGGCAGACCGGTCAGCGCGGCCGCAGCCGTGGTGACGAGCCCGGCCGGCGCGGGCACCAGGCTGACCAACCGGAACACCCGCCGCGCTTCTGACGACAATGCCTGGTACGACAGCTCCAACGCGCCTCGCACCGTGGCGGTGCCGCCGCCGTCCACGCGCAGCCCGGCGATCCGGCCCTGCGTCGCCAGCTCCGTGACATGCCGCCGCAGGTCCAGGTCCGGCCGGTCCGCGAGCTGGGCCGCAGCGATCCGCAGCGCCAACGGCAGATGTCCACACAGCTTTGCCAACTCGGCGACGGCGGTCGGATCGGCCTGCACACGTGCGGAACCTGCGGAGCGGGCGAGCACAGCGATCGCGTCGGTCGGTGGTAGCCCCTCCAGGGTGATCCGGTGGGCGCTGTCCAACGCCACGAGCGTGCTGAGCCGGTCTCGACTGGTCACCACGACCAGACAGCCGGAATCGCCCGGCAGCAACGGCCGCACCTGATCGACATGGGCGACGTTGTCCAGCACCAGAAGCACCCGCCGACCGGCTAGCACAGAGCGATAGAGAGCGGCCTGCGCATCCATGCTGACCGGCACCTGGTCGGCGGCCCACCCCAATGCCGTCAGCAGTAGGGGCAACGCTTCGGCGGCCGGCATCGCTGGCCCGGTATGGAATCCCCGCATGTCGACGAACAGTTGCCCGTCCGGGAACCGGTCCCGGACCAGATGCCCGAACCGCACCGCCAGGGACGTTTTTCCGACTCCGGCCGCACCGGTCAGAACGCAGACGGTCACCGTCGCAGGCGGGGCGGTTTCGGCCCGCGACAACGCCTGCAGCGCCGCGAGTTCGGACGCACGCCCGGTGAACCCGGCGCTGTCGGCCGGCAACTGTCGAGGCACTGGAGTGGCTGGCGTCCGCTGTGCGCCGTCCACGCCGAGTCCGACTGTGTCCGCGATGACAGACGCGTGTACCGCTTGGAGTTGCGGCCCCGGTTCCAGCCCGAGCTCGGCGAGCAACACCCCGCGGGCTCTGCGGTACACCTCGAGCGCGTCGCCGCGACGGCCGCTTCGGTAGAGGGCGACCATGAGTTGGCCGTAGAGCCGCTCCCGTAGCGGGTGTTCGTCGGTGAGCCTGGACAGTTCGGCGATCACGCCCTCGTGCCGGCCCGCGTCGAGTTCCGCGTCGATACGGTCCGAGTTCGCCGCGAACCGCAGCTCCTCCAAGCCTCCGCACAGCCGTTGCCGCACCACACCCGTCGCGGCGTCGGCCAACGCCGGCCCCCGCCACAGCTCCAGTGCCGAGGCCAGGCGTGTGGACCGCAACGTCGGCTCCGTAGCCGCACGCGCCTGCTGGACCAGCCGGGCGAACCGGTGTACGTCCACCTGGGTCGGTTCGACGCGCAGCAGGTACCCGCCGCCACGGGCCACCAACGATGGCGGTTCGCTGCCGTCGGTTACCGACGCCAGCGCAGCCCGGACCCGGGACATCAGGGCCGGCAGCGCGGACCGTGCCGCCGACGACGGAGGTTGTTCCCACAGCAGGTCGACGAGCCGTTCAGCGGTGACCACCCGTTCAGGCTCCAGCAACAGCACGGCCAGTGCGAGGCGTTCCTGGCGACGCCGCAGCCGGACCGTTTCGCCGGTGCCGCTATGAATCTCGACCGGGCCCAGCACGCGGAACTCCACACGCGAGACGTTAGCGCCGTCGCCCGGCGAGCGGCCATCCACGTGGCAAACAACTGGCAACCTTGATCGGCGAACCTGGTCGCCATGAGATCCGTACGTCTCCGGCGGCTCGCGCGTGCCGCACTGCCCGGCGTCGTTGCCGTCAGGGCCAGCGCACTGCTCGCCCCTGGCGACGGGCGGGCACAGCCGGCCGACGCCGGTGTGCCGGCCGCAAGCGACGACTCCGGCGCCGCGAAGGCGGTGACCGACGCGGGCGCGACCGCCGAACAGGTCGCCGACAGCACCGCTCGGCTCCAGGCGGTCGTCGGCGAGTTCGATCGCGTAGCCGGCATCCCCCACACCGCCTGGGGTGTGGACGTGGTGAACCGCCAAGTGATGGCCGAGGTGGGCAGCGGGGCCGGCCAGGCCGATCTGGCGAAGCTGCGGGCCATCGCCGTGACCCATCGAACGCTCGTGCGGATCGCTCGATTCGGCGGCACGATCGCACTCGGCGTCAACGGCGCAGACCACATCGAGTTGCGGGACGGCAAGAGACGTCCGGCCGACTCCAACGTCCCTGACAAAGGTAACCGCCACGGCCGATTCCTTGTCAGCGCGGTCCACTGAACTCAGTACACCGGCGACTGGTTCAACTCACCGCGACCGGGCCCGGATCACCCCAGAGCCGGCAACCCTTCCCGCAGCAGAGACTCACGCCAGCAGCGTGAACAGTGCACCAGAAACAGGTAGGAGTAACACATGCGACGAATCCTGGCAATGGCCTTCGCGGCGCTCGTTGCCACCACCGGGGTCGTGGTGACGAGTGCCGGCCCGGCAAGCGCGGTCAACGTGCGCTACCGGGCGGCGCAGTCCTGCACCGTCAACGGCAAGTCGTTCCACGCCGACATTCACACCTACGGCAAGCCGACGCCGGAAGGGGCTCCCGCCTACACCGAAGTCCAGCTCTGGGGCTTCTACTTCGAGGCGGGCGCGCAGCCCAGGCGCGTCGAAGCCCGCAAGGCGGTCTGGCGGGATGGCTCCTGGCAGGACGCCGGACCGCTCGGCTACGAAACGGACGTGGTCTCCGGCGGATGGCGAGCGGGCAACATCGACACCAAGCAATCAATTGGCTACATCACGCGCACCATGCCGACCGCCATCCTGATCCGCGGCTTCGCGGGGCCCCTACACAACATCGACATGTGTCGCGTCATCCTGCGGCCGTACGACCTGTACTGGGTAGGCTGACCTTACCTCGGGAGACTGGAACGTTCGAGCGTGCCCGCCAACGTGCGGGCACGCTCGCCAGCGTCGGCCCCCACGCCGTACCTGGTCGCGACCATCGTGCGCGCTCGACGAACGGCCCGGCTTCTGTGCATCGTGTGATGATGCGCGCCGCCACCCCCACGCGTGGCCGGGGTCGCCGACACTGCAACGGCTGCGGCGACGGGCCCGGGAGGACGCCAGGGAACGTCTAAAAAAACTCCAGCGTGACCAGCTCACATCCCCATGCCGGCTCTTCGGAGAAATCACTTCCCGGACCCGCCAAACCCCAACCTAGAACCCCACTTCCGACGGCGGCTCTACACACAGAGGAAAGCCAATAGAGTGCATCTGATCTTGTCGGTCCGGACGGTTGAAGTCGCGGCCGATTAGTCGCCCGCGATCTCGGCGAGTCTGCCGAGCACCGCACCGGCTTGGGCTTGGCCCCAACGGTCACCGACCCGTTGGAACAGGGTGCGGCTTTTTCGGCGTCCTCGGCGGACCCGCTCATGTCGCCGCGGACGTGGCGTTGTAGGGCGCGGACGCTGAGGGCGGCGGCGAGGCCCCATCGGTCGCCGATGTCCTCGAACGCGGCCAGCGCGGCATGGACGAGTGTCTCACCGACCGGCATGTCGCCGAACCTGGTCGCGGCGTAGCCGAGGAACCAGCCAGCCATCGCGCGTTCGCGAGGGTCGGTGACGGCGTCGTGCAGACGCAGCGCGGCGGTGCTGTCCGTGGGCTCGCCGGTGAGAAGCCGGAATCCGGCGTGCCAGGCCGCGAGCGTGGTACTGCCTGCGACTGCCGTCGCTCGCCGTGCCTCGGTGAGCCGCCCACTCAGGAACCAGTACCACACCAGCGCACGCGTCAGGCGAGGCGCGCAGCGGTCGTCGCCGAGCGCGCGGCGCAGGTTGCTGCTCTCGGTGTCGAGATGGCGCAGCCAGCGCTGCTGGTCTGACCCGCAAATCGTGCGCGTCTCGCCGAAACTGATGGCGCACGCCCGGGATGGCGCACGCAGCTACGGCGAGTCCGACCCGATCGACGCCCTGGCCGTCGCCCGCGCCGCCCTACGCAAACCGGGCTGCGCCACCCTCACCGTCGCGAAGGTCCTCGGGCGAGACCGCTGACATCCCCCGCTTCCGCTCCCGACACGCCTACGCCTGCCACAACAGCACCACCGCTGTCGGTGTGGTCCGGTAACCCTGACCGACATCGCCTATCTCGAACGGGAAACCGGCAGCTCAATGCCGCCCTACACCTCATTGTCCCTCACCCAGGCCCACTACCACCCCAACGCCCGCGCCCATCTACAGCAACGCCGCACCATCAAGGAGTCCCTCCGAGCATTCGTGCGCCGCCTGTCCGACGTCGTCTACCGAGCCCAGCTTGCCGATATCACCCGCCTACCAACCCTGACTCCTCAAGCTGTTTGACATAGGAGCAAGGGGACATGCCCACCGTGGGCGACGCGGCTGCGGCGCAGCACGAGCCTGGGAAGAAAAGGTCCAGCCCTCTGGTGCGCCGTTCGGTCGGTTCGCTTGCCCGAAACGCTACGGCCGCTCGCCGGACTGAACGGACCGGACGGCGCGGCTCGTCGAACGCCCATGCGCCGGCGGCTTGGTCACGGTCGAGGAGCTGGACTGTCGAAGAATTTCGGTTCACGGTTGCCCGCTAGCCACTGCCACGCCGAACGACACCCCTATACATCGAGGTGCCACTATCTTCGATGCTCGGGAGGCACCCATGGCCCGTACCTTGCGCTGGACCGCCGCGCTGCTGGCCGCTGTCACCGCCGTCACCACCCTGACCGCCGCTCCCGCCTACGCCGAGACCTACTCCGCCGACCTGCGCACCGCGGTGGCAGACCTGCCCGTCGCCGCCGAGGTCCGTACCGGCTACAGCCGAGACCTCTTCCCCCACTGGAAAGACGCCGACGGCGACGGCTGCAACACCCGATACGAAGTCCTCATCGCCGAAGCCACCACCACACCGACCATCGGCTCCGGCTGCACCCTCTCCGGCGGACGCTGGTACTCCTACTACGACAACACCTACTGGACCCAGCCCGCCGACCTCGACATCGACCACCTGGTCCCCCTCGCCGAAGCCTGGGACTCCGGCGCCCGCACCTGGACCACCAGCCGCCGCCAGTCCTACGCCAACGACCTCGGCGACAACCGCCCCCTGGTCGCCGTCACCGACAACGTCAACCAAGCCAAAGGAGACCAGGACCCCGCCACCTGGATGCCCTCCCACAGCCCCGCCCACTGCCGCTACATCACCGAATGGGTCGCGGTGAAGATCCGCTGGCACCTCACCGTCGACACCACCGAGAAGAACACCCTCACCAACTGGGCCAACACCTGCTCCAACGTCACCATCACCGTCGTCCACGCTTTCTGACAGCCCCCCCTTGCACGCTGGTTCGACAACCCCAAGCGCGCAGAGACGAGCTGAGACGGACGGGCCGAGACCGGTCCCCGCGCCGCATCGGCGCGGGGACCGGTCGCCGTTGGCCTGCGGCCGACGCTGCTCCACCTGCACATAGCCTGGCCAGCAGCCCAGCGGCGACCCCGCGACCTGCTCAGATTCGCCGGCAACCCACCGCACCCGCCACCTCCCCGCGATGAGCTGTGGACAACTGTGGTGGATGTGGATAGCCCCCTGATCATGGCCGGTTGTGGTAGCAACCTCAGTGTCGGCGTACAGGTTCCGAGTGCAGAGGTAGGTACGGCTGCAGCTGCACACCGCGCCGAGTTCGGTCTACTCCGGCGACTCGCCGCCTGACAGCGGCAATCCAAGTTGGTGACGCTGCGAGACGGGTGTTGCTAAGTCAGGCGTTCCCTCGGCAAGTAGCCGAGCCGCTGGCCGTGGATTAGGTGCCGGCGGGACCACCGCTGTCGGTCGACGCGCCCCGGGCCTAGTGGCCGTCCGGCTGGCTACTAGACGGAGCTGAGGTGGTGGGCGGCGCGAGCGAACGATCGGACGAGTTCGGTCTCGTTGCCGGTGCGCCAGATCAGGCCCCATCGAGCCGGCGGGGCGTCCCGGATCGGCACATAGGCGATGTCTGGCCGCGCGTAGTAGCGGGCGGCCTGGGCGTGGACGGGCGATACGGCTTCGCCGGTGGCGAGGATCGGGATCATCTTTTGGAAGCTGGACACGGACGGGCCGACTCGGATCAGATGTCCACCTGGGGTGCGTATGGGCACCAGGATTTGGCGCCAGTAGTCAGGCCGGACCTCGCCCATGACCGTCTGGTCCGCCGGATCCTCGCAGCAGACCGACTCACGGCTGGCGCGCAGCCGGGCATCATGATCTGCCGCGAGTCGCGTGCCGCGCCCTGGTCGCCATGTCACCCTCCGTGACTTCGGTCAGCTCTGCTATGGCGCACGCTCGTGCCGAGATGAGGGCGCTCGGTCCATCCTGGAAGTGGGTCAACGGGTGCTCGCCCGAGTCCGTACGCTGAGTTCTGGCCGCGCATCGATTTCACCATGACCGAGGGGTGCCGTGAGTGATCTTGACGACCGGACGCAGGCTGGCGCACGCCGATGGGCGCGGCAGGCGCTGACACGGCTACGTTCCGAGGCCGCCGCCGAGCAACCCGTTCCGTTGCGCCGCTACCCGTTGCCGGAGCGGTGGCGCGTCTCGCTGTTCTTTCGGGACGAGTCCCGGCGTCCGACTGGAAGCCTGAAGCACCACTTGGTCCGGCGACTCATGGAAGATGCGGTCGCCCGAGGGGATATTCGGCAGGGCACCACCGTGATCGAAGCCACCGCCGGTAACACCGCGATCGCTACCGCCTACTTTGCGCAGATGATCGGCGTGCCTTTCATTGCCGTGGTGCCGGGCAAGACCTCGCCGGCGAAACGGGAACGGATCGAGCGATACGGCGGACGCTGCCATACGTTCGATCCGCCAGCGGCTATCTATGAGGAAGCCGCCCGTCTCGCCGCCGAACTCGACGGCCACTACCTCGACCACCTCGTCTGCGCGGTGCACGCTGAGGACTGGCGTGGCCCAGACAGTGTCGGTGCGGCTATGTTGGCACAGGTCATGGCCCAGGAAGGCTGCCCGCCTGCCTGGGCGGTCGTAGGCGCCGGCACAGGATCAACCAGCGCGGCACTGGGACGGCACATCCGTTACCACGGCTATCCCACCAACCTCGTGGTGGTAGATCCCGAGAACTCGGCTTATTGGCCCAGTTGGGTCACCGACTACACCGGCTACGGAACCGGAATGCCGTCCCGGATCGAAGGTATCGGGCGGCCTCGTGTAGAGCCAGCATTCCTGCCCTCAGTCATCGATCTCGCAATGCCGGTACCGGATGCGGCCAGTATCGCCGCCATGCGCTATCTCTCGATGGCCACCGGCTGGTCGATCGGTCCATCTACCGGCAGCAACTTCTGGGGTGCCCTGCGCATCGCTCACCGGATGCGGGAGGACAGTGAAATAGGCAGTATCGCCACGCTGATCTGCGACGGCGCCGACGCATACCGCGGTACCTACTATGACGACAACTGGATCCGCGCGAAGCACCTCGACCCAGGCCCATACACCGAGACGATCGACCGGTTCCTCACCGACGGCCAGTGGACCGAGCCCTCTTGACATGTGCTCGGTGCACGGATCTTCCGCAGATCGTGCGAGTGCTCGCCCGGCGCGAATCGTGGATCGATGGCGGGAAGTCAGGCGTCAAAAGCCTGCCATGGCCGAGCGAGCGGCAACGATGGTCGAGATCCCCATGGTCATGGCCGGCGCCGCCGGCGTACAGCACCTCCCACCCAGCCTGGAGGCGGCCTATCAGGTCGGAAACCGACCTGGCCCGCTTCTGCATGGAGCTGAAAGACTCCCTGAAGCTGGCCCGGACCGCGACCCCTCCTGGGTGTGCTTCCCCGCCATGACCCGGGGCCTGACGGGGTCGGACATCATCGAGGCATGGACGACCTTTTGATCAATCTGCTGGCAAGCGTCATCGCCGGGACGGCCGTCTGGCTCGCGGGGTTCCTGCTGCGTCGGCGCAAGCTGAACCGGGCACGCGCCTTCTTCGGGCTCACCGCCGGGGCGAGCTGTCTCCTGGTGGCATCCCGGCACGCGTCGTCGCCGCGCGAAGCCAGCGTCCACCGCCGCGACGTCGCCGCGCTGGTGGAGCTGGCGACCATCGCCCGGGAATGCGGCGCGTACGCGGACCGGGTCGGCGAGAACCAGCCGACCGGGGAGATTGGCCGGCTGACCGAGTTCTGTGTCGGCGGCCCCGGCGGCGCGAGCCCGCGCAGCGCCACACATGTACGCGCGATCCTCCGTGGTGTGACGTACGAGGTCTTCGACGAGGAGAAGCGCCGGATGTCGTTCACGGTCGGCGGCACCGAGTACGTCTTCAGCCCGGAGACCAGCTACGTCCTGCTCGCCCGGTTCTGGGGGCCGGCCGGCGGGCGCCCGGTGTTCTTCATTGGCGGCCTGAGCGCGGGCAGCAACCTCGCCGGTGCCCGCTACCTGTCCAGGCACCACTTCGAACTCGCCCGTACGTTCGGTGCCGACCGGCCGTTCGCGCTGGTGCTGAGAATCGTCGAGCCAGCCGCGTACGGCACCGACTTCACCGAGCTGGTCGCCGACGTGACCGACGTCGCGTTCCAGCCGCTTCCGCAGCCGGACGACGGGTCGACCTCCCAGCCACCTGAAATGCTAAACACACGCGCCCGCAGCTGAGCCCTCTTCCAGGACGGAACGACAAAGGCAGCGCGGAGTTGGGCGTCCTGATCTCCGCTGAGGGCATGAGGTTGGAATACCGTTGGAGGTCATGCCGCCGGGTCGGGCAGCATCGGGCGCATGATGCTGCTCGTTTTCTGCGACCCGCTGCGGCCGCGCCGTCCGGATGAGCATTTCGTGTCGGAGGCGCGAGCGGCTTGGGAAGCGGGCTTGGTCTTTGCTGTGGTTGACCACGACGCGCTGGCCCGAGGCGACGAGGCAGAGCGGGCGGTGGCGGCCGCGCCCAGCGGCGGCACGGCCATCTATCGAGGCTGGATGCTGCGCAGCGAACGGTACGCCCGCTTCACGGACGTGCTCGCCAAGCGGAGCGTTATGGTCCGCACGACTGCCGACCAGTATCGGCGGGCGCACGAGTTGCCCCGGCTGGTATCCCGCGCTGGCGGCGGTCACGCCACGCACGGCTTGGACTAGGGGCCCTCCCCTCGGGTCCATGCGATGCGCCCCAGAGTGGATCAGGTCTCTGGCGGCCTCTTGACCGAGCGCAAGGGATGCGCGGCTGTGCCGTCGACGAGGCGGTGCGCGACGATCAACCAATGCAGCGGTTCGACAGCGTCGGCCGTGACCTGGCAATGGGCACCGCCGTCCGCGCGACGATCATCAGCCATGAGCGTTGGGGAGTCATGGCCCAGGTTGTCGGGCACGAAACGGTGGGGGCGTCGGTCGACGCCGGCGTCATCGACAGCCCGTCAGGCTCACCTCGGGCACTGCCTGCGGAGTACCCGCCAGTCGGCAAGCAGGTCGACGCGGTCGTTCAGGAAATCAGCCGGTACCACCCACCTGCCTGGATACGCCTCACGATGCGGGCGGCGGACCTGCGTCGGGTTCAGCTGGCCGTGCGGATGCTGCGGCCAGCTCACGATTCTCAGCCCTGGCGGCGACGGCGTCACCGTCGATGTGCGCAGCAGTGAGGGACCGGGATGTGCGTCTTTTGCCGCGCACCGGTCCTGTCTGGTTGGCCGCCTCAATCCGGACTTCGACGGCGACCGGGCACGCGTCGAGGCCGTGGGACGCGACCAACCGCCACCTCCAGTGATCGGAGATCAATCGCCCTGTCAGCAGCACCAACCGCCCGGATGAACCCTCGCAGACGCACGAGATCGAGTACACGCACATGCCGCCGATCGTGCGTGCCGACAACGTTCGAGGTGTCTGGGCCTGGTGCGGGCGAGTGCGGACGCGGTGGCGAGAGGTCGGCCGAGCCGGCGGGCTGTCGGCCGCCGAAGCCGCAGGTTCGACGAGGGGGGGTCTAGCTTGGGCTGCGGCCAACGCACGGTCAACGCAGGGGTGCGAGCAGATCAAGGTCGCTTCCCGTGGCTGTTTGCGTTATGGGACGGTTGTCGTGGCGCGAACGAGCGCAGTCCGGGATAGCCTAGGCGTATATGGCTACCTATCGCAGCGCCTCAGTGCTTCTTTCCTCGGACGGCACCAGGACTCCTGGCACCGCCGCGCTCTTCGCCGAGCCTGCTCGCAAGGGTGGGACCCCGCCGTGGGCAGGTGACTTCCGACCCGCCAACAGTGCCGGCAGCGGTCCCAAGAACGCGGTCGGGCAGACCTTTACGTTGGAGCTGCCCGACGGCAGCACCGGCAAGGTCGTGGTCCAGAGTCTCAAGCGCGGGAAGGGCGGCGTCGTGCTGGCGTTGATGGGCGAGGACGCACCCCCCTTCTGATCAGGAACCTGATCGCGGCCGACGCCACCGGTTGGAGACGACCGGTGTGCGACCCTGCCGATGTCGATGCGTTCGGGTAGCTGCCGGGCGCATTGCCTCACCCGTGGCTGGGCGTCGACGAAGGTCAGATGTACCGATCTGCCGCCGACCGGGCGCGCCAGACGCGCGTCGCCCCTCACTGCGGGCGATCGGCGCTTCGCGACGCTCAGGCATCCTGAACTGCTGATGAGCGGTCACCCGGATTGTGTCCAGTAGGCGTTTCAAGTATGCCGAGGGCCCAGCGTTGTACGGCTGCGCCGATCAGCGGTGGATCCTGGCCCGGTGTCGGACCTGGCGTGGGCGACGCTGTTGGCGCAGACGATCGAGCACTCGACCCATGTGCGGGAAACGCTTCATGCGGTCGGGCGCGCCTCGGATTTGCAACGCATCGACTGACACACACCCAGGACGGGCGTCACGTAACGCGGTTGGTCTGGTAGGCCCACATGGCTAGTTCGACGCGGTTCCGGGCTCCGAGCTTGGTCATGAGACCGGTGAGATAAAACTTGACCGTACTCATGCTGATGTGCAGGTCCCGCGCGATCTCGGCGTTCGTCCTGCCCCGCGCGACCCTACCCATCTTCATCCCGGTCGGTCAGGGCGTCGACCGGCTGGGCCGGAGTGGTGGCACGGCCGCTGGCGGCGAACGTGGCGAGCAGCCGGCCGGTGATGGCCGGGTCGATGAGCGCGTCACCCTGCACGGCGGCGTGGATTGCCTGGATCAGCTGGTCCGGTTCGGCGCCCTTGAGCAGGAAGCCGCGGGCGCCCGCCTTGAGGGCTACGTCGATGTACTCGTCGGTGTCGAACGTGGTGATCACGACGACGGCGATCGGATTGGGGATTTCCTGTCCGGCGAGCAGACGGGTGGCCTCGATGCCGTCCAGGACGGGCATCCGGATGTCGAACAGGCACACATCCGGCCGCAGGTGGCAGGCGAGCGCGACGGCCGCACGTCCGTCGGCCGCCTGCCCGACCACCTCGATGCCGGGCTGGCCGTTGAGGATCGTCGACAGGTGTCGTGCAACTCCCGAGCCAGCTGTTCGCGTTCCTGAAGCTTGGTCTGCACGATCAGCTGTCCGCGGGCGATGGTCCGGTAGCGCACGGACGCCCCGAGGGCAGCGGCCAACAGCACCATGGCGATCCCGGCGGTCGTCTCGGCGAACCCGGGGAAGTCGACGCTGAAAATGGCGGTCAGTCCCACCGCCATGACCGCCACCCCGACGGCCACATCGCGGCCGGCACGCCAAGGCAAGAGCGAGTAGGCCAGCACGAACACCACTTATCCGCTGTGCAGGACCACGGGTTCGGTGCCCACGACGAACGTGGCGACGTCGAGGACCGCGAACCCTCCGAAGGCGAACACCACCGCGGACAGCGGATAGACCCGCCGGACCAGGACCGCGAGCGCCCGCGTGCCACGCGACCGGGCCGGCACGTTCGACAGGTTGGCGGCACACTGCCGGTAAGCATTTGGCGATCGGCGACACATAAGGAGGTGAGGGAACCCCGACGAGTGGTGGGAGATTCATGCGTTTCAGGACAAGGCTGGGTGGCTGCCTTATGGCGGTCGCTCTCGGGCTGCCGTTAGGTTGGGCGGTTCAGCCGGCTTCGGCCACATTGTTGCCGTCTGCTGCGGTGAGCACTGCGGGCTCGGCGCGTGTGGTGACGCTTGTGACCGGCGACAGGGTTACGGTCTCCGGTGGCGGGCGCGTGACGGTCGAGCCGGGGCGTGGCCGGGCCAAGATGCGGTTCGTCACACGGTCGGCCGGGGGGCGTCAGAGGGTGATTCCGCCGATGCGTTGCCGCTGGTGGCATCGGGTCGGTTGGATCCTCGGCTGTTCGATGTGACAACGCTGATGGAGTTCGGGTACGACGATCGCCGTAACGACCTTCCACTGATCGTTGGTTATGGGGGCGGGTCGGTGGTGTCGGCGCGGGGTGCTGTGACCGCAGCACGCGGCCGGTTGGTGCGGGAGCTGCCGGGGGCCCGCGGTGTGGCGGTGCGTTCGGCTCGGAACGGCGGCTTGTGGACCAGGCTCACCAAGGCACATGCGGGGAAGCGGGTTCTGGTTCCGGGCGTCGCCAAGGTGTGGCTCGATGGTGTGCGTAAGCCGCTGCTTGCCGAGAGTGTTCCGCAGGTCGGAGCGCCGGTGGCGTGGCAGGCCGGCTACGACGGGTCGGGCGTCACGGTGGCGGTGTTGGACACCGGTGTGGATGTCACTCATCCCGACCTCTCGGGTCGGGTCACCTCCAGCGCTAATTTCACCGAGGGGTTCGAGGATGACCGGGATCATGTCGGACATGGCACCCATGTAGCGTCGACGATCGCCGGCACCGGTGCGGCCTCCGGCGGGCGGCACCGCGGTGTGGCGCCAGCGGCTCGACTGCTCAACGGCAAGATTTGTGTGGAATTCGGCTGCCCGGAGTCGTGGATCCTGGCGGGGATGCAGCGGGCTGCTGAGCAGGGCGCTGATGTGGTGAACATGAGTCTTGGCGCGGCTGATGCACCTGGTGCCGACCCGCTTGAGGAAGCCGTTGAGCGGCTCACCGCTCAGTACGGCACCCTGTTTGTCGTGTCGGCGGGTAACAGTGGCGCCGACGCGTCGGTCGAAAGCCCGGCCAGCGCGGATGCCGCTTTGGCGGTAGGCGCCGTGGACAAGGCGGACGCTATCGCCAGCTTCTCCAGTCGCGGGCCGCGGGTCGGGGATGTCGCTGTCAAACCCGACATCACCGCTCCGGGTGTGAACATCACCGCCGCGCGTGGCGGCGACGCCGGTATCGGTGAACCGGGCCAACCCTACGTGGCGCTCCGCGGCACCTCGATGGCGGCGCCACATGTGGCGGGCGCGGCGGCGATCCTCGCGCAGCGCCATCCGGACTGGTCACCCGCCCAACTCAAGGCCGCTCTGATGGGCTCGGCGAGACCGAACCCGGGGCTGTCTGTGTTCGCCCAAGGCGCGGGCCGCCTCGATGTCGGGCGCGCCGTCAACACCCGTGTCATCGCCGACCCGCCAAGTGTCAGTTTCGGCCAACAGCTCTGGCCCCACCACGACGACACCCGAATTACCAAAAAGATCAGCCTGCACAACCACGGATCGATAGATGCCACCTTGCCGCTGCGACTGCGGGCTGCCGCGCCGGACGGCAACCCGGCACCCGCGGGAATGTTCTCAATATCGACGGCGAGTGTCACCGTGGCGGCCGGCAGCCGCGCCGATGTCACCGTCACCGCGGACACCCGCGTGGACGGCCCCGACGGGCGCTACAGCGGGCAGGTCATCGCCGAGCAGGGCGGTATCCCCATCACCATCCCATTCGGGCTGGACCGTGAGCCGGAAAGCTACAACCTCACACTCCTACACATGAACCGGACCGGGGAGCCCACGGACCTCTATGCCACGTCGGTGTGGCGGCCAGACCTCTTCGATGTTCAAGACCCGTACGATCCTGACGGCTCGGTGACCCTGCGGCTACCCAAGGCGTCATACATCATCACCAGCACCGTCGCCGACGTGTCATCCGAAGATGACCCTGTAGAAACAGCGATTACCCTGCTAGCCCATCCGCGATTGGAGCTGACGGAGAACCGGACCGTCGCGGTGGATGCGCGGCGCGGCGGGCCGGTTACACTGACCGTGCCGCGGGCTGACGCTACCGGCAGATTTCTCGACCTCGCGGCGGTTTTCAACACGTCGTTCAGGACCATTTCAAAGAGTGTTCTCGGCTTTCAGGTGGACGGCTTTTACGCAGGACAGCTAGGCCCAGACCAAGTCGTCGACGGCTTCGGGACAAGTATCCAAGCAACCTGGGCCACGACCGCCCCGGACGGCCGCTAATTGAACAGCCCCTACGCTTATCGCGGGGGCTGGTACGTCCCGGGGCGCCTGACCAACGGGTTTGCACGGCGAGTCACCGAACGAGACCTGGCGATCGTCCGTTCCAGCTACGCCAGGCAGGGAGCCACCATACTTGGAAACAAAACTGCATTCCCGGTGCTCGATGCGCATCCGGACGCCGGTGGTGTAGCGTTCAACCTCCCGCTTGAATTGCCTTTCACCCGCACCGAGTACTACATCGGAGAGGGCGTACGGTGGATCGGAGAACATTCCGAGCAGGAGTACGACGATGAAGGCTTCCCGCTCGTGGCCGGGAGAAGCGAGTCCCCTCCGTTGACGTATGAGCCGGGCCGCACCTACACCGAACGCTGGAACCAGGGCGTGTTCGGCCCCGCGTTCGGTCAGCCCCGGCACCTTCTCCCGAATGAGTTCGTCACTCGGCTTGGCAACACCATCACCGTCGCGCCCGCCCTCTACGGCGACGGCAACGGCCGAAGCGGCTGGGACGATACAGCCAACACTCGAATCAGTCTGTTCCGTGACGGCACCAAGATCGGCGAAGTCGTGGCGTCGAAGGCTAGTTTCCAAGTGCCAGATACGGCCGCAACGTACCGGCTAGCAGTCCGAGGTCAGCGGGAGGCGGACGACCTGTCTACAGAAATCGACGCAGTATGGACCTTCCGGTCCAGCCACGTCGCTGGAGACAAACCGGTACGGCTGCCGCTCTCCGCCGCCACATTCAGTCCCCCACTCGACGAGTACAACCGGGCACCATCCGGTCCACTCGCCGTTCCCATCAGTATCGGAGCACAACCAGATTCCAACGCGGGTAGCGTCGAACACCTCAACGTCACGGTTTCCTTCGACGACGGCCGGACCTGGCGCGACACGCCCGTGATATCCACGAATGGAAAGCGCTTCGCCAAGGTCATTCACCCAGCAGGGCATGGCCATGTCTCACTACGCGTCCAACTGCGCGACAGCAAAGGAAATAGTGCCCGGCATACGATTATCCGCGGCTACCGCTTCGGAGGTGGAGAGGTTGCCCCGCGACGCCCCTGAGCGAGCCCGCTCCGAAAGGGCGGCAACCAGCCATACGCTTCGGATCGGCTGCCCGCTGCTATCTCGGTAGGTTCAGCGATTGGCGCGGGTGAGGCCGACGACGATGCCGACGCCGGCGTCGCGGACCGGAGCACTGTTGCTTTGCAGGGGCGACCACGCGGCTCCGTCCACGACGTAGCCGCGTGGTCCTCCTGGGCGGTTTCGGGCGATCTCCCGCGTGCTGCGTAGGGTGTCGCGAGTCCAGTCGACGACGGGGTCAGAGGAGGCCGGCTTCGTGTACCAGGATTGCTGCCTGCACTCGAGCCGCTGCCCGACAGCTTCGAGGACGAGCTCGTCGAGCCGGCAGAACGTGGTCAGGGCAGGGCAGGCGAAGCCTGCATGAGGGGTAACGTCAGGCACGTCGGGGTCTTCCGGATGGACGACGAAGGACGTGGCGAGGTCACACGCCGGGAGAAGTTCCACGCTCCCCCATTGCAGCAGGCCCGTCGAGGGATCGCCGGAATCCATCGACGGGCCCGGTCGCGAGGCTCAGCCCCAGGTCTGGCCGGCCGGTTCCTTGATGGTGCGGTTGATCCGGTTGAAGAAGTTGGTCAGTGCGATCTCCAGGCTGATCGCGCCGATCTGCTCCTCAGTGAAATGGGCGTTGACCTCTTCCCAGATTTCGTCGGTGACTCCCTGCGCGCCGTCCTGCAGCCGGGTGGCGGCCTCGGCCAGCGCCAGTGCCGCGCGCTCCGCGTCGGTGTAGAACGGCGCCTCACGCCACGCCGCTACGTTGTGCAGCCGCTCGTCGGTGTCACCGGCCTTCTTCCCCCCGGCGACACTGGCGTAGACGCACGCCGAGCAGCTGTTGATCTGGCTGGCGCGCAGATGAACCAGCGCGAGCAGCTTCGGGTCGACGCTCCCAGCGGCGATCGCCTTCTGCAGGTGCCCGATCGCCTTCCACACGTCGGGGTTGTTGGTGTTCTTGTTCTTCAGTCGGTTCTGCATGCCAGGGTGCTCTCCTCGGTCGGGGTTACCTTGCGGAGCTGGTGCCCGTCACCCCTATGACGGAGCAGCTTCCAGGGAGGTAACACCATGTCCGGCGCCCATCCAGCCGATCCGATCGCCGAGGCCTTCGAGGCGCACCGAGACCGGCTCACAGCCGTTGCCTACCGCGTGCTCGGCTCGCACGCTGACGCGGACGACGCGGTCCAGGAGGCGTGGCTGCGTCTGTCCCGCCAGGACACCGACACCATCGACAATCTCGGCGGCTGGCTGACCACCGTGGTCGGCCGCATCAGCCTCGATTTCCTACGCTCGGGTCGCACGCGCCTGACAGTCCCACTCGACGACCAGCTGCCCGAACTCACCGTGACCCTCGACGAGGGTCCGGCTCCGGAAGAGCTTGTGGCGCTGGGCGACTCGGTGGGCCTGGCGCTGTTGACGGTCCTGGACACGCTGCGCCCCGACGAACGCCTGGCGTTCGTGCTGCACGACGTGTTCGCCGTTTCCCACGGGGAGATCGGCACCATCCTCGGCAGGTCCGCCGACGCGACCAAGATGCTCACCAGCCGCGCCCGCCGGAAGGTGCAGGCCGCCCGGCATTCGGCAAGCGACCGACAGCGGCACCGCGAGGTGGTCGGGGCGTTCTTGGCCGCGGCCCGCGAGGGTCAGTTCGAGCGTCTGCTGGAAGTTCTCCACCCCGAAGTGACGTTCACCGTCCACACCCCGAACGGTCAGTTCGTCACAATCGGAGCCACCCAAGTCGCCACCCGCGCCCGACTGGCCGGCAGCGCAGCACGAGGACACGCGGCGACTGTCAACGGCCGCCCCGGCGTCATCTCCTGGAACGAGGACGGCACCCCACTGTCCCTGCTCGCCTTCACCGTCGCCAACGGCCGCATCACCGAGATCACCGCTGTGATCGACCCAGCCAAGCTCGCGCTCATCGACCTGCCAGACCCAGTGTGAACCGCCAATGCCCCGCGCCACGCCCTACACCCTCAACTGCGAAGCGCCCCATTGACGCGGTCGCCGGCCTGGTGTCCGGCCGCATGATCACCTGATAACCGATCCACCTCACGGCAGTCCAAAAGCCCTGGCAATTGCGAACTATGGGTCACTCACGTTCCCGGTGAGTTTTCCCGGGATGTTCTTCGGCCCGAAATCGATCGGCCACGTGCTGTCGGGGTTGGTTCTGCGCCGTCCTGATGTGCTCGGCCACCGCGCTGTGGGCCCTACTGCTGGTGCGGTTCGCGTGGCTGTGCCCGGCGGGCCTTGGCGGCCAGAAGCGCGCCGCGCAGGCCGGGCGCTCGGGCGGCGAGAACATCGATGCCCTCGTGTAGGTAGTCGTAGCCGGTGGAGGTGCTGATCTGGTTGTCGGTCGCCAGTTGCGTGATCCGGGTGCCGTCGCAGAACCAGCGCAGCACCACAATCGCCTGGTCACGGCAGGACAGCGCGCGGTGCCCCGGCGTGCCCGTTAACGGTTGAGCAGGTCGGCCAGGTAACGGTCTCCTCGCGTACCGGCAGCACTGGTGTATGAAACTCATGTCGACGCAGGACCTCTATGAAGTTGATCTGTTGCAGGACCACCTTCATATCGAGGTCCTCCGTCGTTTCGACGCCGCCACGTCCCTGGTGCGTCGGCGCGATCCGGACAAGCCGGGCGCTTACCTACCGCACATGCCTCTTGTGCGGAATGGCTCGACTGTTGGAATGCGGAGATTCAGCCGGCCAACAAGTTCCTGGTAACTTCACCAGCCTGACGGGTAGCCCGTCGGCCGCGCCCGCGGCAAATCCGTCGATCCACGCGCTGCTTTTCGTTAGGGTGTCCGCTCATGGCGACCGAGACGAAAGCGGTGGAGCACGGACACGCCAGTCGCGGCGAGCCGGACCGGCGGATTCCGCCCTTGGCGCAGGCGACGCTGCCATGACCACCGGCGAACCACGAAACTTCGACGCGCCCTCTGGATCCAACGGGGAGTTCTGCTGGATGGACTTCAAGACCCGTGACGTCTCCGGGACCGCGGACTTCTTCTCCGCGGTCCTGGGTTGGCGGTTCGCGGTGGATGAGGACGACTGGCGCCGCGCCACCGTCATCACCGTCGGCGACTACCGCATCGGCACGGTCAGCGACCTGGCGGCACCGATCTACCCTCCGGACACACCGCCACACGTGGCCTTCTACCTCGCCGTCGACGATGTCAACCAACGCGCGGCGGCCGCCGCCGCTCATGGCGCACAGATTCTCGTCACCGCGTTCGACGCTGGTGACCAGGGGCGCATCGCCACCCTGATCGACCCGCTCGGGGCAGTCGTCTCCCTCTGGCAGCGAGCACCCGGCTACGGGTGGCGGCACCCTGTCGGTCTACTCAACGCGCCGCACCGGATGACGCTGCACTGTGCAAATCCGAATCTGGCGCGCCGCTTCTACCGCGAGACGCTCGGGGCCGACCTGCGTCACGCCGACTTCCTATCCGTCGAGCACACCACGGGCACGGCCGGCCAATGGCAACTCATGACGACCGTCGCCGACCTCGACCAGCTCGCCAAGCGTGCCGGCCGGTTCGATCACTACGACAAGCAACCTCCGCCGCAGCTCGGATCGGAGACTCTGTCCGTACGCACCCGCGAGGGAATCACCATCTACGCCACTACAAGGAGCACAACCGATGGTGAGCCGGCTCGATGAAAACCAGCGTGCCGCGCCACATCAGCGGTTGAATTGACGGCTCGGCAGCGGCTGTCCTGGCCGGACCCGGCCGATCCTGTCGGCCCTGGCCCGCCGCCTGCTGCCCCGCCGGATCATGACCCCGGGCGACGTTGCTGGCCTCGCGCCCCGGCTGCCTGCCTACGCACCGGACCCTGCGTCGTTGGCGTGGCTGTCGAGGAGGGCGAGGAAGGCGTTTGCCGCGGGGGTGCGGTCGAACTGGTTCCAGATGACGTACTCGACGCGGGCCGGCGCGTCCGTGACCTTGATCGTGGTCACGCAGGTGAGCTGCGGCGCGTAGGCGGACGGGAGCATGGCCACGGCGAGTCCCTGCTCGACCAGCCGGGACATGAGGTAGGCGGTGGTGACCTCGAAGGCGACATCGCGGGTGAGGTTGGCGGCCGCGAAGGCCTGATCGGACTGGATCCGCCCGGCGGTTTTGGCGGATAGGTCCACGAACACCTCGGAGGAGAGCCGACGCAGGCTGACCGCTTGCTCGGCAGCGAGGGAATGGTCCGGGGCGACCACGGCGACAAGTCGGTCGCGGGCGAGTTCGCGGGCGTTGACGCCCTTGGGCCGCGCGGTGGTGGGCACAGCCCGAGGAAGGCCACCTCGATGGCGCCCTGCTTGACCTGTTCGACGAGGTCCTCGCTGGCGCCCACGCGGAGGTTGATGCGTACGGACGGGTACCGCTGGCGGAAGTCCCGCAGGAAGCCGGCGAGGTCGACCGCGGCGACGGTGGGGATCAGGCCGACCGCGAGCCGTCCACGCACCTCACCGACGGCTGCGGCGACCTCGGCGGCCGCGCGCTCCGCGGCGTCCAGGCACTGACGGGCGGCGGGCAGGAACGCGGCGCCGGCCGGGGTCAGCCGGATACGCCGGCTGGTGCGCTCGAAGAGCTTCGCGCCGAGTTCCCGTTCCAGGCGCGCGATCTGGTGGCTGAGCGCGGATTGCACCACCAGGCACTGCTCGGCGGCCCGGGTGAAGCTGTTCGTCTCGGCGACCGCGATGACGTAGCGCATCTGCTGGAGTTCCATAGATCAATCGTGGTTCACGATCGATGGGATGACAAACGTGTGTTGGACTCATTGATCAATTCCGGGTGAAACTTCGAACAAGACCGGTAACTCACAGCCGCTGTCCGGGCCGGAACCCACGTCGAGCGGCCATTCGCGGAACCTCGCCATCGACGACCGTGGGCACCCGACGGCAGCACATCTCATTCGAGAGGACGAATTGACCATGAACGTCACTGCACCCGAGCGGCCGGCGGAGACCGTCGCCGACGTCTGGGTCGACCCCCGCTGCCCCTGGGCGTGGATCGCCTCCCGCTGGCTGTTCGAGGTCGAACAGGTCCGATCCGTCGAGGCGCGCTTCCACGTGATGAGCCTCTCGGTGCTCAACGAGGGCCGCGAGGTGCCGGAGAAATACCGCAAGCCAATGGTCGAAGGCTGGGCCTCGGTGCGTGTCTGCATCGCCGTCGAGCAGCAGCACGGCCCCGAGGCCCTGCGGGCCCTCTACATCGCGATGGCCACCCGGATTCACCACCGCAGGGCCGGCCTGGGCCGGGACATGATCCTCGCCTCGCTCGCCGACGTCGACCTGCCGGCGGAACTCGCCAACGCGGCGAACACGACCGACTATGACAAGGCGCTGCGGGACAGTCATCACGCCGGCATGAACCCGGTCGGCTCCGAGGTCGGCACCCCCGTCATCCACGTTCCCGGGCCCAGCCGCGAACGCATCGCGTTCTTCGGTCCGGTGATGTCCCCGGCACCGCGCGGCGAGGCCGCCGGCCGGCTTTGGGACGCCGTCCTCGCCCTGGCCGGCACCGACGGCTTCTTCGAGCTCAAGCGGACTCGTGACCGCGATGCCCTCTTCGACTAGAAGCAGGCCGAACGTCAACCCCTACGTGGTGTCCGACGTCGGCGCCGGAAATCCTGAAAAGGGAGGCGGTGCGGCATGAAGGGCGGCCATCGACTCCTCCCCGCAGGTGTCACGGCCCTGGCGCCGGCGATCTGGGGAAGCACATACCTGGTGACCACCGAATGGTTGCCACCCGACCGGCCACTGCTGGCCACCACCGCTCGGGCGCTTCCCGGAGGGCTGATCCTGCTGGCCCTCACCCGCCTGCTGCCGACCGGGACGTGGTGGTGGCGGTCGTCGGTGCTCGGCACGCTCAACATCGGCGCGTTCAACGTCCTGCTGTTCGTCGCGGCCTACCGCCTGCCCGGTGGCATCGCGGCGATGATCATGGCCGTACAGCCGATGATCGTCCTGATCCTGGCGGCGCTGCTCATCGGCGACAAGATCCGGGGCACGCACATGCTGGCCTGTCTCCTGGGCACGGCCGGTGTCGCGATGCTGGTCTACAGGGAGACAGCGGCCCTTGACACCGTGGGCGTGGTCGCGGCGCTCGCCGCAGCAGCCTGCATGGCCGTCGGCATCACGCTTACCAAACGGTGGGGACGCCCGGATCGGGTAGGACTACTGCCCTTCACCGGATGGCAGCTGATCGCCGGCGGACTCGTATCCCTGCCGTTGACCCTGATCCTCGAAGGGCTGCCGGCCACCCTCACCGGGTCCAACATCATCGGGTTCGCCTATCTCACCTCCGCCGGCGCCGTCCTCAGCTACGCGCTGTGGTTCCGCGGGATCGAGCGCTTGCCCGCACTGGCGGTCTCCTTCCTCGCCCTGGGCAGCCCGATCGTCGCGACCCTCCTCGGATACCTCTTTTTGCGCCAGACGCTCTCGATCGTCCAAATGGTCGGCGTCATCGCGATCATCGTCGCCGTGCTGCTCGCGCAACCACGGCCACCTAGGTCACGGCGGCGTCCCGACGACTCCCCGGACAACGACAACCCGGCGTCTGGACCGACTTCGCCGCCGACGGTCGGCGCACGCCGCCGATGACACGGGCGCCATCGCCGACCTCACGCCCCTCCGACAAGAGAGAAGACATGGTCACAACAGATGCGCACCCATACTCGACCCGGAGGTCGTGGCTGGGTGTCGCCGTCATCACCGCCAGTCTGTTCACCTTCGTCACCACCGAGCTGATGCCCGTGGGCCTACTCACCCCGGTGAGCGCGAACCTGGGTGTATCCGCGGGCGTCGCCGGGTTGATGGTCACGCTGTACGGCATCTCTGCCGGGCTCGGCGTGCCGTTCATCGTCGCGTGGACCAGGCGCATCAACCGGCGCGTCCTGCTGTCCGTGCTCCTGGCGATCCTGGCCCTGGGGAACCTGCTCACCGCCGTCTCGCCGAACTTCGCGCTGATCCTCACGACCCGGCTCGTCATGGGATTCGCCAACGGCGTCTTCTGGGCAATCGGCGTGAGCATGGCAATGCGCCTCGTACCGGGACGCCTCGCCCCCCGGGCATCAGCGATCGCGTTGTCCGGCATCTCGATCGCCGCAGTGGTGGGCATTCCGCTCGGTACGTTCCTGGAAAGCCTCACCAACTGGCGCGCCACCTTCCTCATCTGGGCCGGCCTCAGCCTGCTGGTGTTCCTCGCGGTCACCGTGGTCATTCCCTCGCTGCCCTCGGAGAACGTCGTCCCAGTCCGGGAGGTCTTCCGACTCCCGCTCCAACACGCGCAACTGCGCCGAGTGATGGTCGCCGTGACGCTGTACGTGCTCGGCCACTTCGGCGCGTACACCTTCATCCGGCCCTTCGCGGAGGAGCGACCCCAAGCCCTTCGTGTGGACCGAAACGGCTGACGACGTCCTCGAAACAATCGCCGCATACTGCCAACGAATCAACGACCCAGGACACTAGCTGTCGTGGTCGGTGGTCACCAGCCGCAGGGTGTCCTCCAGGTACCGGCGGCCGGCGGTGAGCCGGGGGTGCGGGTCGCCGTCACCGCAGTACTCCACACCCACCTCCGTCACCGCCGGTATCCGGGCGAGCCGCGCCAGCCACCGGTAGTTGTCGACGACTCCGGCGGCCGCGTCGACCGTGAAATCGGCGGCGCCGCCCCGGATCAGGCAGTTCTTCAGGTGGAAGTACGCCACCCGACCGGCCACCAGATCGATCACCGCCGGGTCGCGGTCGTCGGCGCCGAGCGCGACGGCGTTGGCGGGGTCGAGGGTGACGACCAGGTTGTCGTGGTCGGCGAGGTCGAGGAGGCGGGCGGTGGCGGCCACCGTGTCGTGGACCGTGTTGGGGTGCACCTCGACCGCCACGCGTACGCCTCGCTCGGCCGCGTACGCGGCGACCCGCCGATAGCAGTCGGCGACCCACTTCAGATGTACGTCGGACGCCAACGCGCTGCCGTTGCCCGTCCAGTCACGGTCCCAGTCCTGCCCGTCGCGCACCAGCCACCCGCCGGCGCCGTTGACGAGCGCGATGCCGTTGGCGGCGCAGGCGTCGACGACGGTACAGACCTTCTCCACCCACATCGCGCGCTCCGCCTCGTCGGCGGCGGTGAAGACCGCCCAGTAGTCGGCGCAGAACACCTCCACGCCGTACCGGCGACCGGTCCGCACGGCGGCGGCGATGCCACTGCGGACGTTTTCGGCGTCGAACTCCGGATCGAAGTGCCACGACGACAGCTCGATCGCCGGCCACGCGTCGGCGGCGGCGACCCGCAGCACGTGCCCCAATGGGTAGTCGCGCAGCGCGTAACTGTGCAGGACCGGGCGCACGCCGCTCACCGGACTTCGGCCAGCGGTGCGCCGCCGGACACCTGCACGGCGCCGGCGCCTGCCCTCGCGGCGGCGGTGTCCGCGATCACGTACAGGATCTCCAGGTCACGCAGCCCGCGCTCCAGGCTTACCTCGCCGGGCACCGGCTCGCCGGCCGCGCAGCGGGCAAGCAGCTCGTACTGGCTGCGGTACGGATCGACCGGCGTCAAGGCAGCGGCTGGGCGCCAACCCGAGGTGTCGCACATCTGCAACGCGCCGGTGCCGTCCATCTGCCAGGCCCCCGTGACCTGGATGATGCCGGCGTCGCCGACCACGGTGTAGCTCGCCACCTCGGCAGATGCGGGCTGCTCATGGAACGTGGCCGCGGTCTCGAAGTGCAGGTACCGGCGGTCGTCGAACCAGAGCGTGGCTTGCGCGTAGAGATCCGTTCGAGTCGGGTCGCCCACCGGCCAGGCGGCGGCCTGGCAGCGCACCGGGTCGGCGCCGAAAATGTCGATCGCGGTGAGCACCGGGTAGATGCCGAGGTCGGCGAGGCAGCCCAGACCGCTCTCGGCCGGCCTGCTGCGCCAGTCGTCCTTGCGCCATCCGAGGCGGGCCGCGACCATCGCTTGCGGCGTACCGATGGCGCCCGCGGCGACCAACCGGCGTGCCTCCCGGTTGTAGACGTTGTGCTTCGACATGTACCCGACGATGGCGGGAGCTGCGGCGCCGGCCCCGGCGGTCACGATGTTTCGTCCGGATGCGACGGTGTGCGCCAGCGGCTTGTCCACCACGACGGCGAGGCCGCGTTCCAGGGCGCGGATGGTGAAGCGCTCATGCAGGTGGTTGGGCGTGGCCACGTGTACCGCGTCCATGACGACGTCGAAGAAGGCGTCTTTGTCGGTGGTGAGAAAGGCGTCCGGGCAGTCCGGGGCCGCCATGGCAAGGGCCTGCGGGTCCGGGTCCAGCACCGCCGCGAGGCGGCCGCCGGGCATGTCCCGCAGTGCCGGGATCAGGGAGTGCCGGGTGAGGAAGCCGGCTCCGACGATACCGACGCGGTAGGTCATGTCGTACTCCAATCAGGATGGTGGGGCGACCGCCGGCTGCCGGGCGCCATAGAGGAAGAACGGCCCGTGGTCGAGGCTGCCGACTACGTTGCCGGCCAGGTGACCGACCAGGGCGTCCATGCCGTCGCGCAGGCCGGCCCAGTCCCTGCCGGCCCTCGGCGGGAGGTCCGGGCGCGGCCGGCACGACGCCGCGCCGGCGCTCGCGTGCCAGCGCCGCAACACCCTGCCCAGAGCGTGAGTGCCGGCACGCACCCGGCCGGCGTCCACGCCGAACATCGCCCCCGCAACCTCCTGGTCCGCGGTGATCGCGCGCAGCATGCGGTACCCCAGGCGCAGTTCGGCCGGATTGATGAGAAACCCGGCGTGCGGGCCCCAGTCCGCGAAGCGGTACTCAACCCAACCGGTGTCCCGCCAGGCGAGCGCGTTCACCCCGGGCGGGATCGCGCCGGCCTCGGCCAGGGCGCGAGCCAGCCAGGCGTGGTCGTACCCCCAGGCGAACTGCTGGGCTCGGGTCGCGCCGGGGGTTTTGCGCGCCTCGTCGACGACCTCGGCGGCCGGCACCGCCCACAACTCGCCGAGGCGGGACAGCAACGCCATCGCGAGCATGTCCTCGGAACTGCCGTAGGGAGTGCCCTCGTAGAACAGCGGGCCACGGTGGCGGATCCACCACAGCACCGGGTCCTGCCGGACGAGCAGCCCGACAGTGCGGCCGGTGATTAGGCTGCCGTGGGAGGTGACCGACAGCAGGTCGTACCCGTCGCCGTTCAGTGCGCCGGGCAGCCGCCGCGATGCGGTGGCGGGGGCGTGCCCGGTTGTCCCGGGCACGCCGTGAGTGAGCGTCGTCGCGCCGCCCGGCCGGCGCCTCAGCCAGCCGTCGAGGTCCGGCACGGGAACGACTCGGGGGCACGCAGCGATGGCGCGCGGGTTTGTGTCCAAGGTGGCCTGCAGCCGCGCCAACGCGCCCGGCGCCAGCGCGGTGTCATCGTCCAGGAAGAGCAGCAGCCGGCGCCGCAGCGCCGACCCGTCCGTGTGCGCGAGGAACGCGAGCCCGGCGTTGCGCGCCTGCGCCGCGGTGTAACGCGTGCCGGACGCCCGCGGCGCGGCGATGATGCGGTGTTCGCGGCCGGTGCCGCGCAGCAGTTCCCCGACCACCCGGGCGTCCGGCACCGAAAGTCCGTTGTCCACCACCAGTAGGGCGGCGCCCGGCACAGCGGCGAGCACGGTGGACAGACACAGCCACAGGCTTACGGTGCGCCCGCCGCCGGGCGGGCTGTAGGTGGGAATGAGCACGGTTACGCCGGGAGCCGAAACGTCGCCGTCGAACGACCGCGGCGCGCCGGTCTCCGCGCCCGGCGCGAACCGAGCGAGGTACCCCGGCGCGGTCGCGCGCGTCGTCGTGACGGTCGGCATCGCTGTGGTCGTCGACATCGCCGTCACCGGCCCTCACTGGTAGCGGCTAACGAAGCCGCGCCGCTGGAACACCTGTAGCGAGAACGTCGCGAACGCGAACGCTGCCACCATCAACGCGGCCGTGGCCAGCGCGGCCACGCCGATCTCGCCCCAGGGCGACGGGTCGCCGGTCGCCACCGCGCGGGCCGCGCTGAAGGTGTATGTCGTCGGCAACACGGCCGAGACCGGCCGGATCGCCTCCGGCAGCACCGACACCGGGTAGAACGCGCCGGACAGAGGCAGCACGATGAAGAGCAGCGTGAAGGCGAGCGTCTCGGTGCCCGAGCCGAGAAACATCACCACGCCCATCACGATCAGCGCGACCGCCCAGCCGGTCAGCAGCAGCAGCGCCATCACCGGGACGATGGCGCCGCCCGAGTCGGTGAGGTCGAAGCTGAACAGGACGGCCGCCGCCACGGTCACCGCGGCTATCCCCACGCCGACGCGGATCAGTCCCTGTAGGGCCGCGCCGGCCACCCACTCGACCGGGCGCAGCGGCGTGGTGAGCAGGCTCGGCAACTGGCGCGCGTAGATCTCCTCGAAGAAGCTGGCCGAAACGGCGATCTGGGACTGGTACATGACGTGCCACATGACGATGCCGGCCACCACGGAGAGCGCGGTACGGGTCGCGGCGTCGCCGCCCGCCTGGCGCACGTACATCGCGATCGAGCCGTACAGGAGCATGTCGAAGACCGGCCAGACCGCGACGTCGACGAAGCGGTACGGGCTGCGCCGGGTCACGTACCAGTGCCGGACCACCACGGCGGCGATCCGCCGCGGCGCGCTGCCCGCCGCGGCGGTCATCCTGGCGGCGCTCATGACGACGCTCCCGCGTTGGCGGCCTCGTCGTCCGCGGTGGCCTCCCGTAGGCGCAGGTACACGTCCTCCAGGCTGGACTGCCCGAGTTGCGCGGCGATCGTTTCCAGCGGCCCGTCGACCAGCACCCGCCCGGCCGCCAGGAAGATCACTCGCTGCGCCAACCGCTCCACCTCCACCATGTTGTGGCTTGTGATCAGCAGTGCGGTGCCCTGCCGGCGACACAAATCGAGCAGGCGGCTGCGTACCCGCAGCGCGACGTCCGGGTCGAGCGAGGCGGTGGGCTCGTCGAGCACCAGCAACGCGGGCGCGTGCATGGTCGCCTTGACCACACCGATCATGGTCCGCTGCCCGCTGGACAGGTCGCCGCCCCAGCGGTCCGCCAGGCCGTCCACATCAAACAGGCGGAGCCCCGCTCGGGCCTGTTCGCGTGGGCTTGTCGAGCCGTACAGCCGGGCGTACAGCGTCAAGAACTCCAAGACCCGCAGGTGCGGCGGGAGCGGTAGGTAGCCGGAGGCGAACCCCACCCGGGCCAGTGCCGAGCGGCGGGCCCGGCGGCTGCGCTGTCCCAACAGTTCCACCGTGCCGCCGTCCGGCTGGACGGCTCCGAGACAGCTCATCAGCGTGGTGGTCTTGCCGGCACCGTTGGGCCCGACGAGGGCCACCCGCTCGCCGGCGGCGATACTGACGTCCACCCCGTCCACGGCTGTCACCTGCCGGTATCGCTTGCGCAGGCCGCGTATTCGCAACACCGTGTCGCCAGTCATCTGTCAACCCCCTCGTCCCGTGCCCTCCACAGCAGATCGCGCACCGCCGCGAGCGTCGGCGCACACGCGTCGGCCTCGGCAAGCTGCGCCGGCGTGTGCGTAGTGGTGACCGCGAACACCGCGCATCCGGCGCTTTTCGCCGCCCGTACTCCGTCGGGCGCGTCCTCGATTACGACGCAGCGGTCCGGGGTCACACCCAGCCGACGGGCCGCGGTGACGTACCCCTCCGGAGCGGGCTTGCCGTGCCGGACGTCCTCGTCGTACACGGCCACCGCGGGCAGCGGCAGTCCGGTCGACCGGAAGCACTCACCCACGAACCACCGGCTACCGGAGGTCACGATGGCCCAGGGGAGGCGCCGGCAGGCCCGCAGCAGCGGCGCGGCACCCGAAACCGGGCGCACCTCGGCCATCCGTTCCCGGGTCAGGGCGTCCAGGGCCTGCCGTTCGACCGCGGGATCGAGATGTGGGGCGACCTCGTCCAACACGTCGGCCGTGCGGCGGCCGGACGTGCGTGCGAGCACGCGGCCCGGATCAAGCCCATGGCCGGCCGCCCAGCGGCTCCACACTCCCCGGAACAGGTCACCGGTATCCAGCAACACGCCGTCGACGTCGAAGAGCACGGCCGCGGGAGCGCGCACGTCACCCACCTCCCGTGAGTACTGTGGGGAACTCGGCCCGGTCCGCCGTGGCCAACGGCACCAGCAGGCTGCGGCCCGGCAGTGACCGGTGGGTGGCGGCGGCGATCCGGCGCAGCGTCCGGGCGGCGGCGCGGTCCGGCGGGGCAGCGCCGACGTCGGTTTCGGCGCCGCGGGTGACGATCAGCACCGCTACCGTCGGATCGGGGTACACGGCCTGGAAGGAGTGGTGGTTCCAGGCACTGCCCTCGTGCACCTCGCACGGGCGCCCGGTGGCTGCGGCGAATTGGCCGGCGGGCGGGATGTTCCGCTCGGCGTCCGACCAGTACCCGACGACGTGCAGCCGCGCCAACTCCGGTCGGGATGCCAGCCAGGCCGAGGCGGCACCGGGCAGGTCGGCCGCGGCGACCGGCGGGCAGGACGGGTCGTCGGGGTCGGGGTGTGCCAGGCGCTCCTTGTACACGCGCACGTTCGCGTGGTCGGCGACGCCGAGGCCCGCGCGCAGGCCGACGCTCGCCACGAACACCCCGGCGGCGTACAGCCCGTCGAGCAGCGCTGGCAGGTCGCGACGCAGACCGCCGAGGTCGAGGACGACGTCGGGTGGATCGGCGTCGACACCGGCGGGCGCGACCTCCACCGTGGACTGAAGCTCCACCGTGGGTCGAAAGCCGCCGGGCTTGCCGCCGAGCACCTGCCGACCGAGCTGCAGCAGCCAGCGCCGCAGTCCCGGCCCGGCCCAGGGCGGCACCACGAACCGCAGGCGCGGGGTGCCCTCCGGCGGCACCGCGACGGCGTGCCGGGCCGCCGCAGCGCCGATCCGGTGGTGCCGGGCCAGGAATCGCGGGTACGCGGCGGCGAGCGCGGCACCGTCCACGACGGCAGCGGCGGCCAGAAACGCGGTGGACAGCGGGGCGCCGAGCATCGCCACCTGGTCGGGGCCGCCACGCGGGGACAGCGGAAACGTGTCGGGCGGTGCCCCTTCGTCGCGCAGCCACACGAGCCGGCCGCCACCGCGTGGGGGTACCGCCTCGGCCAGCCGTCGGGTCTCCAGCGTCGCGCCGGAGCCGGATACCGCGAGGACCCCTCGCGACGCCCCGGCACCCGCGGCCAGTACCTGCTCGATCGCGGCGGGGTCGAGGCTGTCCAGCGTTGTCAGGCCAGCGCTGCCGCCGGTCGTCTCGATCAGCGCCCGCACGGCGAAACACCAGCCGCCGGTACCCAGCAGCACCACCTCGGCCCCGGCCGGCACGTTGAGGGCGGCCTGGACGGCGGCGACGCTCTGCCGAACCGCGCTCCACGGTGGCGGCGAGGCCCAGCCCAGCCGCGCCGAACCAGCGGTCGTGCACTGCTCGGCCACGACGCCCGCCGCGCCCGCGCGGGAGCCGGCCGCGGCGGAGAGTACCGCGGACCACAGCGCGTCGGAGTCGAGCGCGGCGAGGCGGGTCATGCCGCCGCGCGCTGGTCCGGCCGCGTGCGAGCGTCCGGTCATGACGGCGCTCGCAACTGGGGTAGCGCGGTGCCGTCGACCGCACGTACCAACCGGCCCGGCAGCGTCAGGTCGACCACCACGCGCAGCGCCGGATCGCCGTTCACGCGTCCGGTAGCCGCGAGGTCGTCCAGGACGGCCGGTGCGGCGTCGAGCGACACCACGTGGCTGACCAGTGGGCCCAGCCGCAGTCCGTGGGGGCCCGCGCAGAGGTCGAGCGCCTCGCGGTACTCGTCGGCCGAGGCACCACGCGAGCCGAGCAGAATGCCGGCGCGGCCGTCCGGCAGTCGCACCGTCCGCCGCTCTCCGCACCGGATCGGGTGGGTCTGCACCGCGTCGCCGCCGGGCACGCGCACGGTGTCCCCGGGCAGGAAGCCCCCGAACAGGTGGACCGTGGCACCGTCCGCCAACGCGGGCCACAGGTCCGCCAGGATGTCGGGTCCGGCGCCGGAGACGCACACCACGACCGCGTCGACGCCGGCGCCGCCGGTGGCGTCCAGCACGGCCGCAGCGAGGCCGGCGGAGATCGGCAGGCAGTCCTGGTCGGACACCACACCGCGGGCCACCGCCAGGCGCAGGCGGTCGCCGCCGCGGTTGGCGAGGAGCACCCGCTCCGCTCCCCACCGGCGGGCCAGCAGCACGTGCAGCAGGCCGGAGATTCCACCGCCGACCACCAGGACCCGCCGACCGCGGCCGGAGTCGCGGGCCAGCCGCAGGGAGCGCACCGCGCACGCGAGCGGCTCCAGCAGCACCCACTCGGCCCGCCCCTCATCGGGTAGTCGCACCGCCTGGCCGCGCTCGGCGAGGGCACCGTCCCAGATCGCGATTTCGCGGAGGACCCCGGGCTGGTTGTGGCCGATCTTGTCGTGGTCGTCGTGGGGATGGTTGGGGTTGACCCCGATCACGTGGCCGGGGGCGACGGCGTGCACGGCCGCGCCCACCTCGACGACCTGGGCGACGCACTCGTGGCCGAGCACGCCGGGCTCGCAGCCGCGCTCGCCGCGCAGCATCTGCAGGTCCGTGCCGCAGATGCCGGCGTACGCGACGCGGGCCAGGAACTGCTCCCGGCCGCAGCGTGGCCGGGGCCGGAGGCGCACCGTGGCGGTCGGTTCACCCACCGGCTTGTGCAGCTCGCGGTACTGGCCGCGGCGGGCGGCCAGGAACTCCGCCATGCCGAGGAGGCTGCCGTCGCCGTCGCATGACGGGCGCACCAGCGCGTCCAGGTCGTCCGCGGTCCATCCGGTGAACCAGCCGCCCTGCGGCAGCAGCTCGCCCAGGTTGGCGCGCAGCGCGGCGTACCACGGCGCGCCGACGCCGTTGGCGAACCCGCCCATGACCACGAACCGCCGCAGCCCGAGCAGCGCCGACATGTGCAGCAGTTGCGCGGCGAGCGGACGGGTGGACACCCGCAGCACCGCGGCGGCGAACTCGTCGGCGGTGCTGGCTACCTGGGCGAGGTCGCGACTGGTCAGGCGCTCCGGCACGCCTTCGGCGAGTACGTGCAGCTTCGAATCGCGCCAGCGTCGCGGCCACGCCGTGGCGAGCAGCGCCACGAGCCGCACTGTCGCCGGCCCCGACACGTACGAGCAGAGGTCGCTGGTGTTGCCGCACTCGCACCACGGCGTGCCGGCGCCGTCGAGCTCGGCCGGTGGGTCGACACGGACGTGGCCGACTTCGCCGCCCAGCCCGTCGGCGTCGAGGAGCAGCTTGCGGTCGAACGGCAGGGCGTCGTCGAAAACCTTGACCGCGACGCCGGTACTGACCGTGACCAGGCCGAACCGGCCCAGCGACCGGTACCGCCAGGCCGCGGCGGCAATATCGTTGGCGACCGTGATGCTGGCCCACGGCAGTCGGGCCGCCATCGCCGCGGCGAGGTCGAAGCCCTCGCTCGGCTCGTGCCACAGCATGGACGCGTTGCGGATCCGGCCCGTGGCGTCGACGGTGGCACCCACCGCGAGCCCGACCTCGCGCGCCCGCCCTGGCGTCTCCGACCGCACGCGGGCCACGGCGTCGGCTATCCGGTCCAGGTGCTCCGCTCGGATCGAGCCGCCCGGGGGCGGCTTGGGGGTGGCGAACCGCACCGGACCGGGCAGCAGGCGCCCGCCGACGCAGACCCCGATCCGCGTGGTGGTGCCGCCCATGTCGACGCAGATCGACGCGGCATCAGTCAACGACGTCACCGTCACCTCTCCTTTCGGCCGGGGCCCGTCAGCGGCCAGGACCGTGTGTCCGGGCCGCGAGTTCCGCGCAGGCGTCCGCCACCAGGTCGGCACTGATCTCGTCGATTGAGTCGATGAAGTCGCCGACGCCGATGCGGCGGGGCACCACGAGGTGCAGCCACCCGGCCTTGTGCGGCACCACCTCCCCCTGCAGCCGGCGCCAGAGCGCGGCCGGGTCGCACACCGGGTTCCACAGTGCGAGGCCGGTCCGCCGCAGCAGCGCCAGCAGCCGGTCGAGGTCGGTGCGCCCCAGGTATCCGGTGCGGAAGGCCAGGTACGACGAGAGCGCCATGCCGATCGCGACCGCCTCGCCGTGGCGCAGCCGGTATCCGGACATGGACTCCAGGGCGTGGCCGAACTCATGACCGAAGTCGGGCAACCGGCGGAGGTTCTCTTCGATCGGGTTGGCGGAGAGCTGGCGGAGCATCGCCCCGATCGCGCGGTCGAGGATCTCCCGCACCTGCGGGGTGTCCCGGGCTGCCAGCACGTCGGCGTGATGCCGCTCGACCAGGGCGAACAGCTCGGCGTCGCAGACCACCGCCATCTTGATCACTTCGGCCAGCCCGCAGCGCAACTCCGCTGGCGCCAGGGTGCGCAGGAACGCCGTGTCGCACAGGCAGGCGAGCGGCGGATGGTACGCGCCGAGCAGGTTCTTGTGGCCGTTGAGGTTGACGCCGACCTTGAGACCGACACCGGCGTCGACCATGCCGACGAGCGTGGTGGGCACCCGGATGTACGGGGTGTCGCCGCGGTAGAGGTAGGCCGCGTACCCGACGACGTCCATCAGGGTGCCGCCGCCGACCACGAGTAACCGGTCGTCCCCGCCCAGTCCGAGCCCCTCGGCGACCCGCAGCACAGTGGCCACCTGGGTCAGGTTCTTGGTGTGCTCGGTCGCGGTGATCGGCAGTACGGTGAATCGGGCGAGATACCCCCGGTTCCGGCACCCGGACAGCAGCCGATGCACCCGGTCGACCTGGTCCGGCGCGTACGGGTCGACCACCGCCAGCACCTGGCAGCGCTCGGGCAGCAGATCGGCGAGGGCGGCGCCGTGTGGGGCGAGCACCTCGTCGGTGAAGCGCACCGGGAAGTTGGCCGGAACGTCGACCCGGAGCTGGGTGCCCATGACCATCCCGGTGCCCCGGCTCGGCAACCCTGCCACCGCCGTCAGGTCCGCGTCGGACAGAGCGCCGCGAGTAGCCCTTCCCGGCCGGCTCGACCCGCCGGAGAGGTCCGCCTGATCGCTGAGTGCCCGCGCCAGCGCGGCCCTGTCCACCGTTACCGGCTCGCCGGCACTGTCCGCGGTAGGCAGCGTCAGCGTGACCGTGCCGTCGCCGGACGCCGCGTTGGCCACCCAGCGTTGCGCGGTCGCGGCGTCGACCGCCGCGGCGGGGCGTAGAGCCAGTCTTTCGGCCAGCCCGTCGAGCGCGCGTACGGCCTGTGCCGGCAGCCGGCCGAGCCGGTGCGCGACCCGGGCGGCGGTCAGCAGGGACCAGGCCCGCCGCTCCGGTTCGGCCAGTGCGGTGGGGGCCAGTGGCAGCCACGCCTCGCCGTTCCGCCACGCCGGGTGGCCCGGGCCGAGCCGCTGGCACAGCCGGAGGACCGCCGAGAGCGCGTCGGCCTGACAGCCGTCCACATCTGATCGGTCCAGCCGGTCGAGCAACTGCGGGTCGAGCACGGCCAGCGACAGCAGCGCGACCCGCTCCGCCGGGCGGGCCAGCACGCCCTCCTCGTCGACGATCACGTGGGTGCGGCGGGCCAGCGCGGTGATCCCTTCCTCGTCGAGAGCGGCGCGGAGTCCGTCCCGAAGGCAACCGACCACGGCCGCGAGGTCACGGTGGACGCGGACCGCCGCGGTGTGCCGCCGAAACGAGGCCGCGGCCACCGCCACCACCCGGCCGGTGCGCTCACCGCCGAACGCGACCACCGCGTCGCGCCGCCCGAGCTGGGCCTTCACGGCCGCCTCGACGACGTAGCCGCACGCGCCCACCCCGGCTACCCGGGGTTCGTCGCCGGCGGCCCCGGCGTCCGCGTCGACGCAGTAGAAATCGTCCAGATCGCCGCGGCGCTGCGCGGCGCGCAGGTAACCGATCAGCGGTTCGCTGCGTTCGGCGGCCATGTCGTCGCGGACCACGAGCAGCCGCCGGGCCGGGCCCCAGGCGTCCGCCAGCACCGGGTTGTCCGGCGCGAACAGGTCTCGGACCACGTCGAGCCGGAACCCTGCGGTAATGGTGGCTCGCAGTGTCGCCCCCGCCGGCGCGGACGGGACCCTTGTTACCACGTCAGGCATCGCAAGGCCCGCTTCCTCGCGTCCTGGTCCTGATCAGGCTGGGACAACGGCGGGGTGCTGGCGGCGTGCCGCGATGTCGCGCCGCAGCAGGTCGACCAGCGGCTGCCAGGGCTGGCAGTTCTCCAGTCGGAACGAGCGCATCATCTGGTCGATGTCGTCCTCGCCCATGCCGCGGAAGAGCTCGCCGAACTGCGGCAACAGCGCCTCCGAGAAGAGGATCTGCAGGACCGTCCGGCAGACCATGAACTCGCTTCCCCACGGGTACGGGTTCCAGTCGGGGCACTCTTGCGCGAGGGTCTTGTGGATCGGGCCGAGCACGTGACCCATCTTCCGGCGGTCGCCGCCCCAGAGGTCCACCGCCAGGCGTGCCTTCTTCTCGAGAATCGGCCGGATCCGCTCCAGGTACGGGCCGTTCGCGGCGAGGCGAAGCGGCGCCGCGACCCCGACATCCTTGTACGACCAGTAGGTCCAGCTCGCGTTGTACTTGCGGAACACGTCGAGCTGGTCGCCGAGCAGCCGCAGGCGTTCCTCCTCCACGTCCGGCCACACGGCGTTGAACTCACCCACGACGATGGGCGTGCCCGTTTCCCGCATGTAGACGGTGCGGTGCAGGAAGCTCCGCTCCACCTCGTCCTTGTCCCAGTACGCCTCGTCCTCCGACTCGGCCGCCGGGCCGCCGCCAGCGTCGAGCACGTGGATGGGTCGGTGCCGGCCCGGGTAGCGGCTGCCCGGTGTGTACCCCGGCGCCGGGTAGTCGTGCGGGCAGTAGACGGTGTTGGGCCACGGCTCGCCGAAGAAGTCGAAGTCGAGCGCGTACCGGTTGCCGTCCAGGAACAGAATGTGGTTTTGGTCGATCTCCCGGATCGCCTCGACCAGGCGCTGGTAGAACGGGCCCACCTTCTCGGCGCTCGGATCTGCCGGCTCGTTGATCGGGTTGTAGCCGGCGACCCACGGGTTGTCCTTGTACCGGGACGCGATCGCCCGCCACAGGTGTACCACCCGGTCCTGGAACGTTCGGTGCACCCAGAATTGCGAGGTGTGCGTGGGGTTGTCGCAGTGCCAGTCCTGGTGTTGCCAGCCGGGAACGGTGTGCAGGTCGAGTACCGTGCGGATGCCCTGCGCGCCGCAGAGCTCGATCACCCGGTCGAGATAGCGAAAGCCGTTCTCGTTGATCTCAAACGGCGCGTCGTCACTTTCGAGATACTTGTAGCTGAACGGCAGGCGGACCATGTTGATGCCGAGGGAGGCGAGGTACGCCGCGTCATCGGCGGTGAAGAAGTGCTCGAGAAATCGGTCGAAGAAGAAATCCCGCAATCCTGGCCCCAGCACCTGCCCGACCGCTGCCCGCTGGCCCTCCTCGTATCCCGGAAAACCAGTTATCCAGTTCTCCATGTTGAGCCAGCCGGCGACTCCGATGCCGAACAATGTGACCGGCGTGCCGTCGGAGTCGACGAGGTCTGAGCCACTCACCCGAAGAAACGACGCATTGTTGGTGGACACCCGAACACCTCCGCCATTTGTGCCCTCACTGCGGGACTGACCAGAACAGTAGCGACCTACGGAGACAGGCACCAATATACGAAAGTCGTAGCCGCCTCTACGACCAAAGCCGTACCCGTCGGATTCATCCCCGTACTATGCGCGGTTCGTCCGCGGCGCCTCGCCGTACCCCGGGTGAAACCGTGCGGAATCGGAAACGCGCAACGGTCATAGGCAGGAGCACCAAAATCGCCCATGCTGGAGGACGGACATTGTATGCGGTATCTTCAATGGGAGCGCTTCCAGCTTGTTTGATAAATTGCACAGCTTTCCGTCAGGAGACCACGGATGTCGGAAATTTCCCAGGAAGTTCTGGATGCCCGAAGAAGTCGCCTCTCGTGTGAGAGCAATGTGCTATTGAGAAGTACTCGAGCTGGTGGAAAATTTGAGCGGCAAGCGGCCGATGTACGCAAAGACATGTTGTTGCGTTCCGGAGCGCCGCTGCCGGGTGGACAGGTATGAGGCCGGCCAGCGCGGAGGTCACCGTGGCGCTCGCCGACGACCAGACCCTCTTTCGCGACGGGGTCCGCGAGATGCTCGCCGCCGATCCGTACCTCCGGGTCGTCGGCGAGGCGGCACACGGCGAGGCGGCCATCGCGCTCTGTGTCGAACGGCAGCCCGACGTGCTCCTGCTCGACGTGGAGATGCCTGGCCCGGGCGCCGCCGTGGTGCTGCGGCAGCTTCGCCGGTTGTGCCCGCGTACCCGAGCCGTCGTGCTGACCATGCATGACGACGCCGACATCGTGCACGAGGTGCTCGAATGCGGGGCCGTCGCGTACCTGGTCAAGACCATCCACCGGGCCGAGCTGGTCGCGGCGGTGATCGCGGCGGCCGGCGAGTCGGCGACCGTCCGGCTGTCGGTGTCCCGGCGGACCCTCGAGCGTTTGGTCAAACAGCGGCGCACCACGCCCGAGGGTGCGCTGACCGAGCGGGAGCTGGAGGTCTTACGCCTGACGGCACAGGCACTGAGCAACGCTCAGATCGCCAGCCGGCTACGCATCACCGAGGCGACGGTCAAGCGCCACCTGACGAACATCTACGGGAAGCTGCAGGCTGTCTCTCGGGTCGACGCGGTCCGTAAGGCGGCAGCCGCCTACCTGATCGAGGGTAATCAGGGCAGATCCACCAAATGATCCTCGGCGTTGCCCAGGTGCCGGTAGTAGCTCCACAGGTCGTTGTGCGGCAGTTCGACACGTTCGCCCCGCTCGAGCTCCCACCACACGCCCGCCCAGTGCACCAGGAAGATCGGCGGCGACCAGTCCGTCACCAGCCGGCCATCGCGCACCGCGCCGAGCGGGTCGCCGGCCCACCGCTCCTGCGGGATGTCGCCCGGCGGCGGCTGACCCTCGCCGACCGCCCCGGCCAGCACCCGCAGGCTGGTGTACGGCCGGCCTGACGTCACCATCAGATAATTCAGCAGCGGCATCTCCAGGGTCACCAGCGCCATGTGCCTCGCAAGCGCCAGTGCGGCGTCCAACCGCGGGCTCACTTCGGCGAACCGCAGGCACTCCTTGCGCGAGGCGATGAACTGGGTGCCGGCCGCATACGCGACCTGGTCGGGCGTCAACACCTCGGCGTCGTGGATGGACTCGTGCCACACCCACCGAAAGAGGGCCGGATGGTCTGAGACTGTCGTGACAAAAGCGAACTTGTCGAGAAAGTCGTAGGCGAAGCTCATATCCCGCAGCACGATCGTGTCCGTGTCCACGTAGATGAACTCGTCGTACTCACCCTCCCAGGCGGCCAGCTTGCGGTAATGTCCCTTGACCTCTCCGTGAAATGCTCGGCTGATGTCGTCACAAGCCGCCAGGATGGCCGGGTCGCCGGACCAGATCGTAAAGTCGAAACGCGACTGCAGTCGCAGCAGGTCGTCAATATTGTCCGCAAACGGAATCAAGCACAGCGGCAACGATTTGTGGTAGGTCCGAAAACTGTTCAAGAATGCAATGGCCCGATCCAACACGTAATCATTGGCCAGAAAGTACACTCCGCGCCGAGGAGCCATTTCGGAACACCCGCCTCTCCCGAAGACCGGCATCAAACTATCAGAACGGAGACGCATAGCTCAGGTAGCGAATCGGTGCAGCCCGGATGGGTATTAGGTCGTACGCCGACGTACTACTTGGAGAGGGTGTAGGTCAGGACCCCGGTACTACAACCCGGATCTTGAAGCCTTGAAACCTGCTTCATGATCGTTTGCCGGTGATGCTGGCGTATGCCAGCCGGCACGGGCACGCGTTCATCGACCGGGGGTTTTCACCTGCCGGCGAGGAGGGTTGCCGGGAGATTGAACTTCGCTCCGCGCCTGATCCCCGGGTCACTCGTCACGGCATCCCAGTCCAGGTGGATGCGCAGACGTCGTCAACCGCGGCCACGCAAGTCTTGCTCTGGCGAGTCTTCCTCGGTCCGACATCGTCGGAACGTCATCATCGCCTGCCAGCCGGCGCAGCATCGCGTCTCCACCGGTCCCGTTGCTGCCGGCCTCTTCGACGCGACGCAGTACTCCGGCGCGCAGGCCGCCGCGTTCGACCAGGCGTAGCAGTCGGCTGATCCGCAACCGCGTTGGCAGGGCGTGGAGCCCCGCTGCCGGTCACGGCCGACCGTGACCCTCGGGACCGGTGGTACGTGGGCCTGCTCATCGGGGTAGCTACATCGATCGCGGCGAGCGTCCTGCTGTACGGACTACGGCGCGTGCTCGGCGACTGGTACGTGCCCCACGACGCCGGCAAACTGACAGCGTCAGCCCGGCCGTTGCACATCCGCAGGCATGATCGGTCCGGTACGGGTACTCGCCCCTGGGGCAGAGGCGTTCAGCTGCGTCCGGCGACCTCTACGAGGGTCTCCGGGGCGAGGGCAATGTCTGTTCACGTCGAGTGGGATCACCGAGACTGCCCGATCGGCGTCTCCGATCACCGAGGCAGGAACGACAAACACTCCAGAGTGAACCTCCGCGCGCACCTGGTTCGGCGACCCGACCGCGACGGCCGCCTCGCCAGCGGTGGACAGCTGGCCCACCAGAGCATCGAGGACCTCGCTCACGCTGTGCTGGCCTCTGGCACCCGCTGCACCGACGGCAGCCTGGTGCCGAACATCTACCGCGTCCTGCACATCATGGCCATCGTCCAGCTCCGCCACGACACCCCAGGCCGCGCCTATACCGACGCCGCCTCGCCGAGGGCAAGACCGCGATGGAAGCCATCCGGGCGTTGAAACGCCGGTTGTCTGACGTGGTCTACCGGCACATGCTCCGCGATATCCAGCGGCTGGAAACGGGCCCGGGAGGACAACCGGGGGCGACTCTGCAATCCAGCGCAGCTGACCCAAACCCCGAGGTCAACACTTCGGAACAGTCACTTCCCAAACCCGCCGACCACCACCCTAGAACACCGAACCCAAACACTGCTTGACAGAGAGGGGTGCCAGATGAGGATGCATACAACTGTGGCTGCTCGGCGCGCTCGTCGATCTTGCCGCTGCGCTATCCGGCTTCACGGGAGCGGGTTACGTGTTGTTTGTCTTGCCGGCAGGCCCATCGGATGCGTCCGTGGTTGGGCCTGCCGGCCGCTGCGTTACGGGTGGCTGCTGTCCTGCGGCTGGGTTTGTCGTCGCTGCGTCCCGGTGCCGGGTCTCAGCTCGTGACGGCGTGTCGGCCGATGCCGAGCCGGTTGGCGAGGCGGCCCATGGCTTGAGCCATGCGGGAGGGCAGGGAGTCGGGGGCCGGGATGCTGACCGGCCGTACTCGACCGTTGTGCAGTGCGGTGAACCGCCACCCGTCATCGGTGCGGACCGCGATGAGGGTCTGCCGTGACAGCCGTCGCTTGGGCAGTGTGGAGCGCCAGGGCATCAGGACCGACGCGGTGCCGTGGATGACGGCGACGTCGTGGTTGATGTAGCGGATCGACTCGATACCGCCGACCAGCGCGGAGCCGGCGAGGACGCCGCGGAAGAGCTGGTCGTGGGCGTGTTGCATGGGCAACCTGCCGACGGCGCGGGTGCCGTCGTAGGAGACGTAGTCGGAGTCGTCGGTGAAGCAGGCGCCGTAGGCGGCCGCGTCGTTGTCGGTCCATGCCTGCATGAGCCGGTTGAACAGCGTCGTGATCGCGTGGTCGTCGGTGGTCATCGGTACTCCTTGGTCCGGTAGACTTAGATCATCGGACATTACGATAGCAGGAGATTTCGAATGTCGAAAGATGAGATGGTCCGTGAGGTGGCGATCGGCCTGCGCCTGTTGCAGCAGAGCTTCGACGCGTTCGACGAGGCCGCTGCCACGGCACTCAAGCTCAACCGCACGGACCTGCGGGCGCTGGATCTCCTGCTGTCCGGCGGCGATCCGCTGTCGGCCGGCGAGCTGAGCGCTGCGCTCAAGCTCAGTCCGGCCGCCACGACCACGGTCATCGATCGCCTGGAGCGTGCGGGGTTGGCCGGACGGATCCAAGATCCGCAGAACAGGAGACGCATCCTCGTCGCCGCGACCGACGCGGCACGCAAAGTGGAGCACGACATCTACGCGCCGGTCGGCGTTGCCGGCACCAAGTCTCTGACCGGATACACCATCGAGCAGCTCGCCACCATCCTCGACTTCCTGCGCGTTGCTCGTCACGTGCAGGAAGACCAGGCGACCCGGATCAGAACCAGCCGGCACCAACCGGACCAGCCCTGACTGATCATGCCGAGACGACGCCGGCGGGCAACCACCCCAAATCTTCTTACCCGCCAGGCGTCCGCGACGGACAAGGCATCCGCTACGTCGCGATCGACATGTCCACCATTTTCAAGTTCGCGGTGAGGCGGGCGCTGCCGCACGCCATCCTGGTCGTCGACCACTTCCACCTCGTTCAACTGGCCAACCAGACCGTCACCGAGGTTCGCCGTCGCGTCACCGTGCAGCAACGTGGCCGACGCGGCCGCAAAGGCAACCGGGAATGGGAACTGCGCAACCGGCTCACCCGCTCGGCCGCACGGATGCGCGGCGAGCACGTCGACGCCCTGGTCGATGACCTGTCCGCCTTACCGACGCCGATCAGCGCCCCGATCCTGGCCGCGTGGAACGCCAAGGAAGACCTCCTCGACCTGCTCGCCACCGCTCGCACCCACCCCGACCGCGAACAGATCTGCCGACTGTTTATCGGGTCTACCGCCGTTGCGCCGAAGCCGACGTGAGTACCAGTGGCATTGTTTCAAACACCGGGGTACGGTCCCGATAGTGAAGCCGACCGTTGGAATCCTCGTCCGTATCAGCGACGACAGGGAAGACGAACGCAAGGGCGTCAAGCGCCAAGAGCAAGACTGCCGCGAGCCTGCCGACCGCCTCGGGTGGCTCGTCGGAGAGGTCTACACCGAGAACGACATCAGCCTTTAAGCGCAGGAAGATCACGTTGCCGAACGGCAAGAAGGCCATGCGCGTCATCCGGCCCGAGTTCCGCCGGATGCTGGACGACTTGGAAGCCGGGCGGATTCAGGGACTGATCGCGTACGACCTCGACCGGGCCATGCGCGACCCCCGCGACCTGGAAGACCTCAACGACGTAGTCGAGATGACCCGTCCACGGCCGGTGATCCGGTCCGTCACGGGAAGCCTTCAGCTCGACACCGACGCGGACCTCACCAACGCGCGAGTCCTCGTAGCGATGGCGAACAAGTCCAGCCGCGACACCGCGCGGCGTGTGGCCCGAGCAGCCCGTGAGCGCGCCGAGCGTGGCGAATGGCACGGCGGTACACCCGCATTCGGCTTCGAGGCCGTCAAGGAACTTCAGAACGGCCGGGAGCGGGTCGTCACGCTACGGCCACACCTCGACCATGCCGCGTGGGTGCGCGAGGCAACGGAACGGCTGCTCGCCGGTGAGTCGCTGTATGGCATCTGCACCGACTGGAACCGCCAGGGTCGGCGCACGGGCTGGAAGCGGCGCGACCGTGACGAGGTAGCCACCTGGCACCCGCGCACCTTGAAGCGCATCGTCACCGCGCCAGCCATCGCGGCTTATCGGGAGTACGACGGGCGGCTTTACCCGGCGGTGTGGGAGCCAATCGTGGACCGCGACGACTGGCAGCGCGTCTGCACCCTGCTCGCCGCGCCCGAGCGCAAGCTACGTGGGTTCAACAACGGCAACGCCAGGAAGTACGCCCTGTCGGGCCTGGTGTTCTGCGCCGAGTGCCAGCGCGTCATGGTGTCGATGACTGCGACCCGCGTTGTCCGTGGCCAGCGGGTGCGGCGGCTGTCGTTCGTCTGCAACCAGTTGGCTACCGGTGGCTGCGGCCGTATGCGAATCGAGATGGCTCACCTTGAGCGGTACGTCTTCGAGCAGGTGTTCACCCGCGCCGACTCCCCCGAGCTGCGCGCAGCGATGTCAGCCACGGCGGACGACATCGACGAGGCCGAACAGACCCTGCACAAGTCGATCTCTGACGGTGAGCGCAGGTTGGAACGGGTCGAAGATGAGTACGACGCGGAAGAGATCACGAAGGTCGAGTACCGCCGACGCCGAGCCAAGATCATGCAGCAACTGGAAGCCGACCGGGCAGCGCTCGCCAAGGCCACACGGTCACGGGTTCACACCCGCCTGCCGTCCGGTCGTGAGCTACGCGCGGTGTGGGCGTACAAGGACAACACCTGGAAGCGGACCATCTTGGCGTCGGTCATCGAGCACATCAAGGTATCGCGGCACCCGGCAGGCGTGGCGAGCAACCTCACGCCGCGCCGGGACGAGGCATCCGAGGCGTTCAGCCAGCGGCTTGACCTTCACCGCGCCCAGGTGCTCGGCCAGCGGGTGTCGGTGCAGTGGTGGCGCTAGACAAGGTTCGCTGCACCATTGTTCTCAACAAATTGATAAAACGGTGCTGCTTTCGCTCAGCATAGATTCGTCGGGGGGAATCAAGGCCAGTTCTCACCCAACGCAGGCCAGTCGAGTCTGTAAAGGCAACCTCGATGAAGAAGTCCTCGTCAGCCAGCTCCGCAATGCCATACTTCTCATGCAACTGATCGGCCGTCAAATCAATACCGTCGATTTCCACTGCCCCCTCACAACAATCTTCCAGAACATCAATCACTTTAGGCCACTGAAGGCTAGAAGTCGTGATACGGCAATAGACCTTGATACGCACGGCGAATATCGGTAAGGAGCTATGGTTGACAACCTTCCACTTCACCTTTGCAGACGACTTTTTGCCGACAGGAACAATGGTGCCTGAAACTAGCAATCTTTTGTCTGTAGGGTCGTCCAGCACGAGTTCGTACGTGACCGGGCCTGGCGAGTACCGCGCCGTGCCAATAATTAGCCTTGCCTGCGCCGCTTCCTGGTCTCGTTGCTCCTCCCGGCGTACGCGGATCTCATGGCGGAACAGCAGGCCGGTAAAGATCACAGCAAAGGTGGACATCACCAGCCCGGCCAGACTTCCCCACGCCTGCATCCAGTCGGTGATCTTCGGGGCTTCAGCAGCCAGCACCGAGCCAGGGTAGTGCCATCTGTCCACTCTGGCTTCCGTCCGCCACCCTGACGAGGTGACTACTCCCCCGCAGCCTGCCGCCCCAGCCCGGTCCTTCGCCCGAGACGTTCTCGTAAACGTCCTCGCCAACCTGATAGCTGCCGCGATCATCTACCTCTTGGCGGTCCTTGGCGGCTACGTGAAGTCGAACCCGGTCATCCTCGTTTTGGCGTTTGTGGTCGTGGCGCTTGCGTGTATACCGGCCAGCCTGCACATGACCCTCTGGTCCAATTAACGTCACACGAGAATTGGCGACCACTTGGTCTTGGTTTCGTTTGGAGCCTTGCTGATCGCAATCGTTATATGGCGGATACTCCTCACGCGCCAGCAATAAGGGTTGCGAACGGCGACGGCAGCGCCACGTCTTACAAGAAGGTTGCCCGGCTGTACGGCGTGAGCGAGTCGACCGTTCACCGCATCATGTCGGGCCAGTCCTGGCTTGAGTCTCCATCATGTGAAGCCCAAGCCTCCGGCAGATGGCAGATGGGAAGGGGGTTAGGACTGGTCATTGAGTCCTCTTACGTTGCTGCTGCGCCACCGCACCAACCGAGGAGGACACCATGACGGAGCCGACCACCACCGACACCACCAAGCCGACCGCCCGGAAGGCTCCGACCAAGAAAAGCACCGCGGCTAAGAGCGACCGGCAATAGGCCAGGATCCGGACAGGTAGGCACCCCGAGGTAGCAAGCAGGCACGGGCTTGTTGATCATCAGAGTTCTCTACGCTCAGCGATCGACAGGAGTCCCGTGCCTGCCCTGCCATCCTCGTTGCTCGAACCTGTCTGGGTCCAGTTCGACGCGCTGTTGTCCGAGCGACCGGAGTTCGACCCGACGCATCCGCTGGGCTGCCACCGGCGCCAAATCCCGAACCGGGTGGTGTTCGAGCACGTCGTCGCCGCGCTGGTACACGGTTCCGGCTACGAGCGCGTCGCGACATCCAGCTGCTCGGACCGCACGATCCGTCGGCGGCTGCGCTTGTGGGCCGAGGCCGGCGTGGGTGAACAGCTCCACGAACTGGCCCTGGACGCCTACGACCGCATGATCGGCCTGGACCTGACCGATGTCAGCGCCGACGGCGCGATCACCAAAGCCCCATGCGGCGGAGAGCGGGCCGGCCGGTCGCCGGTCGACCGGGGCAAGGGTGGGATGAAACGCTCGACCGGTGTCGACGGCTACGGCATCCCGCTCGGGATCACCGGGGCCACCGCCAACCGGCACGACTCGCCGCTGCTGCGTGACACCTTCGAAGCGTGCAGCGCCCAGCTGCGGCGTCACTGGCCCGAGCGGGTCACCGTGCATCTGGACCGCGGCTACGACAACAACCGGACCCGTGACCTACTCGACGAACTCGGCTTCGACGCCGAGATCGCCCGCAAGGGCGTACCCGCCCCGATCCAGATCGGCAAGCGCTGGGTGGTCAAGCGAACGAACTCATGGATGAACGGGTTCGGCAAGATCCGCCGCTGCACTGACCGCGCCGCCCAAATCATCGACTTCTACCTGTACCTGGCCGCAACCATCGTCACCGTGCGTCAACTCATCCAACGTGCCCGCACCCTCTACCGCTGGCACACCCGGCCCACCACCCGCAGGCTCAAGTGACACCTATCGCCGGTCGCTCTTAGCTCAGGCCGCCTCGCCGCCCTAGTCGTCGTCGGGGAAGCTGATCAGCAGCTCGCCATCAGCCGCGAGAGGTAGGTGAAGGAAGGACGTGGTGGAGAGCCCATCGGCAGGGATGATCGGCAGATCGGCCGGTCCTCCGCTTTGGCTCACGCCGACGTACTTGACCTTCCGCCTGGCCTTCAGGTGGGTCGAGGTCTTCCGGCGGCATCGCCTACGGGCAGCGTTGGTCGGCGGGTGGCCGCAGTCCGCATGGTAAGCGCTTGTACAGCCTCGGCCCCTGGGCCGCCTGCCTTCCGGCAAGCGTCGCGAGCGGCACTGGTAGCAGGGTGACCACAGGCTTTGTGCTCGGCGCGTTTCATCAGCTTACTCCGGTGTTTGAAACGTCGACATGTCGTCAGCTCGAGCGCCTCGCCACCACCGTCGAAGTGTGGTGGCCGCAGATTCTCGCGTTTCTGCACGCCGGCATCACCAACGCCGGCTCCGAAGGTACCAACCGAGTGATCAAAACCGTCGCCCGCGACGCCTACGGCTTCCGCAACCCCAACAACCAGCGCTTACGCACCCGCTGCGCCACCACCCGGAAAGCCCGTGGACACCTCAACGCCAGGTAGGCCAGAGCCTCAATTGGGCGGGCGCGGACCTCGATGTCATCACCGTCGAGGCGCCGCTTGACATACCTGTAGGAACTATTCGGATGGGATCGTCCTGGTGGCTTGGATGGCGCGGCGCAGCCGACCGTCGGCAGCCAACTCCCCGAACATGTAGATCTCCATGGTGATGGTGCCGCCCTTACGCAGCTCCGCGATGAGCCGGTACCGGGCGGCGACCTGGTCGCCGTCCACCAGTGCCTGCTCTACCTCGACACGGAGACCAGCTGCCCGTCTGCGGGCCGGACGGATGTGATCCAGCAGCCGCTTCCGGTCCAGCAGCACGCCATCGTTGACCAGCTCATAATCCGGCGTGTGGTAGCGGTCAAGCACGGTCGCCGGATCCTCGTCGCCCAGCCCTGCCTCCTGCGGATAGCGGATCAGATAGCTGGTCAGATCGGTACGGGGCGTCATCTGATCTCCTTGAAAACAACTGATCTTTGACAGGGTGTCTACGATAATGCCAGGCGGTAGATTAGACAACATGTCAGAGATAACAGGTGGCCGGTGCCGACGGCGGCGTTCGGACGCCGAGCGCAGCGCCGCCGCTGTCCTCGACGCCGCCGTCCAGGTGCTCGGTCGGCATCCGGACGCGAAGGTGGAACAGGTCGCCGCCGCATCTGGCGTCACCCGCCAAACCGTGTACGCCCACTACCCGTCCCGTCCGCGGCTGGTGGCCGCGGTCATCGACCGCATCACCGCCGAAGCCGTCGCCGCCCTCGACGCCGCCGACGTAGACAGCGGGACCGTCACCGAGGCCCTGCTGCGCTGGCTGGACGTCACCTGGCGGCTGTTCGACCGGTACCCGCTGCTCCGGCACCCCTCGGTGGCCGCGATTGAGCAGGAGGACTCCGAGCGCCAGCATGCCGCAGTCAACGAGCGCCTGGAGCGGCTGATCAGGCGCGGCCAGGCCACCGGCGAGTTCGACGACACCCTCAGCCCGGCCTGGTTAATCTCCGCGACCATCGCGCTCGGTCATGCGGCCGGCGGCGAAGTCGCCGCCGGCCGCATGACCACCGCGCAGACCGCGGCAGCGCTTCGCCACAGCATTCTGCGCCTCTACGGCGCCCGCGAGCCCTGATCAGCGACAGTCTCCTGCCACTCCCTGGTCCACTCGATGTTCACCGGTGCACCCAGCCCGCCAGCACACGAACCTCTATGCCGCAGTCGAGGCGGTTACGGACCGCCGCTCACGCCAAGGCCCGGACGCGACGGTTACCGAAGCCCGCGACAGATAGCTGCAGAACTTGGCTGACCCCGTCAACTTCGCAGAGCCCCGATGCCGCGCCGTCACGATGGGTAGCGTCCGGATCGCGGCATGTGAGTAGACGCGCACCCCTGACTTTCGCCGAGCGTTGCCCGGGGTGGAACGCGCCTGCTCCGAGATGAAGGAAAGGCCGTCCTGCGGTCATGCAACTGGCGCCAGGTGGACGGAAGGTCGCGATCCTCCGCCCACCGATACGCCCTCAGATGCTCTCGAACCGGTTGCTGTCGTCGGCCACCAGCGTGGCCAGGTACTCCTGCGCGGTGACCGACCGTGACAGCGAAGCTGACTGCCCGGCCCAGAGGTTGACATATCGCGAGTCTTCGCGGGCGGCGGCGGCCCGACGCAGGGGCTGCATCAACGCGTTGTGCACCGGATACTCGGGCACGTTCGCCTCTTCCGCCGCGAGTTCCAGGATCAGCGGGTTGATGATCGCTCGCGCGTGGCGGCCGGAGAACAGTCGGGTGAGCACGGTGATCCGGGCGTCGGGACCGGTGAGCGCAGCCTTGTGGATCGGGCTCGCCCCCGATTGTGTCGTCGCCAGGAAGCCGGTTCCGATCTGTACGCCCGCGGCGCCGAGCGCGAGCGCCGCCGTCACACCGCGACGGTCGGCGATCCCACCGGCCGCGACGACAGGGATGCGGACGGCGTCGACGACCTGCGGAACGAGCGAGAACGTTCCCACCAGCGACTCGGCGACAGGTCGCAGGAAGGCACCCCGATGCCCGCCGGCGTCGCTGCCGGAGGCGACCACGACGTCGAGTCCCGCGGCTTCCACGGCCACTGCCTCGTCGACGGTGGTGGCGGTGCCGATCGTCACGATGCCTCGGCGGCGTGCCTCGGTCACCACGTCGGCGGACGGCGTGCCCATGACGAAACTGATCACCGGTGGCTGCGCTGCCAGCAGAGCGTCCATCTGATCGTCGAAGACCGGCGGCGGTGTGTACGAGGTTGGCGCCGACACGCCGAGGCGCTCGTAGAGCGGCCGGAGCCGTTCGAAGTCCGCGGGTGCCGGGCGCAGGCCTGCCTCCTGCGGGTGCGGCACCCACAAATTCACGTTGAACGGCCGGTCCCGGGGCACCGCCGACTTCAGGTCGGCAACGAGGGCCGTGATCGCATCGGGGTCCAGGTGGTGCGCACCGAACGAGCCGAGGCCGCCGGCGCCGCTGACCGCGGCGACGAGTGCGACGCTCGACAAGCCACCGCCGAACGGGCCCTGGATGATCGGAACATCGATTCCCAGCAGTTCGGTCAGCCGGGCGCTCATGCCGCACCGACCAGTCGGCCATTGCGCAGTTCGACCGCGACCCGGGCGACCCTGCGGCCGAGGTGCTCGGCAGTGCGCAGGTCCGCCGTCCCCGGCGCGTCATCCGGGCCGGCGTCGGAGGGCGCCTGCGCCATCGCGCCGAGGAACCCGCCCAAGCGATTTAGATCCTCCACATCACCGGCGGTGGTATAGAGCCACCCGGGCGGCAGCCCGAGCGACACCCAGTGCATGCCGTGCTGGGCGGCGAACACCGCCAGCGACGACAGGGTGTTCAGTTTGTCGCCGTTGACACCGGCGGACGTGGTGAACCCTGCGGCGATCTTGTCGCGCCAACCCTGCTGCGCCCAGACCGAACCGCTGGCCTCCGCGAAGGCCTGGAAGACGGCAGACTGACTGCCCATGTAGGTGGGGGTGCCGAAAATGATCGCTTCGGCGTCGGTGAGGGCCTGCCACAGCGGTTCGTCCAGTACGGCGATGTCGTGCAGGGCAGCGGTGACACCGGGAACCGATGCCGCGCCGGAGGCGACGGCCCGAGCCTGGCGTGCGGTGTGGCCGTAGCCGCTGTGGTACGCGATGACGACGCTGATGGACATGTCGTCCTCCTTCCAAGAGGTGATGAAAGGACTGTAGACGACCGGTCAACTAAAAGATAGTTGACCGCCCGTATACTCGCCCCATGGGCCGAACCAGTACCGCTCGTGACCGGCTACGCGACAGCGCCTGTGAGCTGCTGCACACTCGTGGCTACGCCGCCGTCGGGGTGGCCGAGATCTGCGTCCGCGCTGATGTCCGCAAGGGCAGCTTCTACCACTTCTTCGAGTCCAAGCAGGCACTGACCATCGAGGTGATCGACACCCACTGGCAGGCGCAGCGGACAGCGTGGCGCGAGCTGCTCACCGGGCCCGAACCGGCCTTGGAACGCCTTCAGCGCCTCATCGCCTGGCTCGTCGAGACACAACGGGAGGCGTGGCAGGAGACCGGCCGGGTCGACGGATGCCTGCTGGGCAACCTCGCGATCGAATTGAGCAACCAGGAGGCCGCCGTTCAGCAGCGCCTCACCGCCGCCTTCGCCGAACAGGCCGAACTCGTCCACGCCGCACTGGCCGATGGTGTGCAGGACGGCAGCGTCGCGCCCGGATACGCCGACCGGGCCACCGCGCGAGCCGTGGTCGCGCAGATCGAGGGTGCCGTGCTGCTGGCGAAACTCGCCGACGGCGTGGGATCGCTCGACGATCTGTGGCCGCACGTCCGACGACTCGTTACTGTCGACCCACCAACCGACGAATTATCCGGCAACTGAGCCCGGCTACCCCTTGCCCATCCAGCGGACCCCGGTATCCTCGATGATCGGCGTGCCCGAGTCGTGGCCGGTGACAAGGCGGGCGGGCACCCGGTCTTCTTCCACGAACGCAGTCTGCGGTTGGCGACACAGCTATGTGTCCTGTACCGTGCCATACCTCGTCGGACAGGCTGTGAGCTGGAAGTTCTCGGCTCGCGCTGATGATCTGCGGTATGACCGTGCGGTTGCTGCACCTGGGAATGATCAGCTGTTCAGCGGACTGGGATTGGTGATCCGTGGCGACAAAGTGCTGCTGGTCGACGTCCTCGCGCTGCGGTGCATGAAATAGCGGTGCTGCACCGCCAGGTTCGGAGCCGACCGCGACTGTCCTGGCCGCACCGGGCGATCCTGTCCGCCCTCGCCCGCCTGTTACCCCGCCGAATACGAAAACACCGAATCGTCACCCCGACGACGCTGCTGGCCTGGCACCGGCGGCTGGCACGACGCCACTGGACCTACCCGAACAAGCCCGGCCGGCCACCAGCCAGCGACGAAATCCGGAACCTGGTGCTACGACTGGCCCGCGAAAATCCACGATGGGGACACCGCCGAATCCAGGGCGAGCTGCAGCGGCTCGGCCATCGGAACGGAGCGGGCACGATCCGCAGGGCCCTGGCCCACCGGCCCGCCACCCCGCCAGGAGGACACCAACCGGCGAACGTTCCTGCGCAACCAGGCCGCCGGCTTGTTGGCGATCGACTTCCTCCACATCGACACGATCCGACGGCGCCTGTACGCGCTGGTGGAGCAGGTCAGGACGCGGGTACCGCGCCGCGTTCCCTTGGCTCGGCGTTCCGCGGCACCAATCAACCCTTCTGCTTGATCAGATCACCTCACTAGAGTCGCCCCGTGGCTGAATACGAATCTCTTCTAGGAATGGTCCTGTACCCGTCCGGCCAGGCCGGGCAGGCGGACGGGCTGCCACGTCCGGCGCTGGTGATCGGGCACGTCCATGATGAGAGTGAGTCTCAGATCGTGGAGTTCGCGGACGACCTGTCCACGGCGGTCCTCGACCGCGCCACGGGAGCGACGTATCCACTCAACCGCGATCGGGCCAGCACCGAGCAATTCCTGCAGGCCTTCGATGAGTACATCCGGTCAGGCCCGGCCGATGCCCCGCCAATGACGCTGACAGCCGAGCAGGCGCAAAACCTTATCGCCAGGTTCCAGGCAGGGAAGATCACCCCACCGAAGCCGCGCCCTCGACCCGTCCCCCATCGCACCCGGGTGAAGACCCTCCGCCACCGCCTCCACGAGATCGACCCCGACGCGCTCGGCGTGGAGCATTGGTGGCGCACGCCACTTGAGGAAGCCGAAAACGGCCTCATCTGACGATCCGCATGATCGGCTGCGCGTCGAGCACGACCAGGGCGCCGGCGATGTTGAGGTTGTGGTCGTGCACAAGCCTTCGGGCCAGGGCCCAACGCTCCTCAGAAGCTGTTCGACATCATGGTCCACGTCCTGCAGGACGCCACCCGGCATGCCGGGCACGCCGACATCCTGCGCGAACAGCTCGACGGCCGGACCGGGCTCAGAAGCTGAGTACGAGGAGCAGATCGACACGGTGGGTCGCGAGACCTACCGGGCGAAGATCGAGCATCCGCAAGGCAGCGGCGGTGTTTCGACCAGCGACCAGGACTCTCACCCCAGCCGCCAGCCGTAGTTGGTGTCGGCGTACGGATCTCGCTACATCGGGTACGCGCTGACGGGCTCTGTCGCTGATCCTGTGACGCGAAGCGGTGGACAAGACCGTCGCCGCGCATCACGACTGCATCAAGGCAGCGTTCGCCGCGGCGCAGTCACCGGTGGAGAGTTCTTCGACAACGAGACCCGACTGCCCGACGGTGTGGACAGGATTCGCCACCTCCCGGCGGTCATCGTGCAGGGCCGCTTTGACCTGTGCTGCCCACCCGACAGCGCCGTCGCCCTCGCCAGCCGGTGGGCCCGTGGCGGCCCCTGCGGATGGTGCCGGACGCCAGCCACTCCTCACTCGGCCCGGGTATCACCGACCAGCTCATCCGGGCCTCCGACCGGTTTGCAACCCTCATGGGCCCGCCTTCGTCGTCCCCAACGGAACAACTCCACAAAGGACGGCCAGGAGTGCGAGGGTTACCACGGCGGCGATCACGATGATCGTGATGGTTCGTTTGGTCATCGGCGTGCCTTTCACGCGTCGCGGGTGATGAACAGGGCGGCACCCAACAGCAGGGCGGCGCCGGCGTAGGCGGCCAGCACGCCGAGACCGGTCCACGGACCGACGGGGAGGTCGCCGAGGTTGGTTGTCGCCTGCACGGCGAGCCCGGCGGACATCGGGGCATACCGTTCGATCCGCGCGTGCCAGCGTTCGTCGCTGATGAGCTGGCCGAACAGCGGAAACAGGTAGAGCAGGCCGAGGACCGTGGTGAGGGCCGGCGCGGTGTGCCGGAGCGCGCTGGCGATGCCGAGGCTGAGCAGGGCGATGAGGCCGAGGTAGAGCACCGTCCCGGCGGCCGCGCGCAGGATTGGTCCGTCGGTCGCGGTGAATCCCTCATCCCGCAACAGGATCCGGGCGGCGGCCAGCGATCCGGCCACCCCGAGCAGGCCGGCGCCGGCCGCGGTCGCGGTGACCGTCCCGGCCTTCGCGATGAGCACCCTGGTCCGGCGCGGTGCGCAGGCGAGGGTGGTGCAGACGAGGCCGCTGGCGTATTCGTTCGTCACGGCCAGGACGGCCAGCACGACGACGACAGCCTGGCCGCAGTAGACGCCGGAGAGGCTGGCCTTCGCCAGATCGCCGCCGGCGGTCACGGCGCACACGGCGGCACCCAGTCCTGTCGTCGTCATGACGGTGGCAAGGGCAAGCCATGCGGTACTGCGTACCGTGTGTAACTTGGTCCATTCGGCGCGCAGGATCATGCGTCGCGCCTCCGCAGGAGCCAGTACCCGACGCCGAGGGCGGCCGCGGCATAGCCGGCGAGCACAGCCACGCCGCTCCATGGGTACCCGATCGACATGCCCGCGATCGGCGTCACGCTCAGCAGTCGGGAGCCGGCGGTCGGTGGCAGGAACGGCGCGACGATCTGTGGGACGAACACCAGGGCGAAGACGCTGGTGATGACGCCGGCGGTACGCCGGAGGATCACGCCGACGCCGAGGCTGAACAGCGCGATGAGGGCGAGGAATGCGGCGCTGCCGACGATGGCGCGCACGAGCGTCGCGGCCGTCAGGTCCGGGAAGTCCGGCGGGCGGTAGCCGCGGTCGCGCAGGATCGGCTGGGAAAGCCAGAACGCGGCCCCGGTGGCGACCAGGCCGGCCGAGAACGTGACGCCGCCGAGCACGAGCGCCTTGGCCGCGAGGACCCGGCCCCGCCCCGGGGTCGCGGCGAAGGTCGTCCAGATCAGGTTCCGCCGATACTCAGCCGTCACGAACAGCGTGCCCGCCGTAACGAAGAGCACTACGCCCAGGATGACCGCGCCGAGGACGGCGTCGACTCGGGTGGAGTCGTCGGCGGGCTCGGGCCGGCCGAGCTCGCCGGAGCCGGTCACGGTGAAGACATCGCCGGCTCGGGCCGTGCTGCCGGCCGGTGGCTCGGGTGCCCGCTTTCGTCCGGGCACGGGCGGTTCGGCCGGCGGGGCCACGTCCTGGCTGCGCCACTCGGCGGCCGGTTTCGGGGTGATGGTCACCGCGTCGAACGTGGCCCGTCCGACGGTGTGAATCGCCTGCTGCCGCTTGGCGGTGGCGGTGCCCGAGACCCGTTCCTCGTCGGGCGAGGTGACGAACAGCCCGATCTCGGCCGCCTGCGGGAGGCCGTCGAGTGTGACGGCACCGACCGTCTGCCAGGAGGCACCGTCGGGCGACTCGTACCCGGTGATGGTTTTGCCGGCGCGGGCGAGTTTGAGCCAGCGCGTCGCTGGTGTGCGGCTGCCCGCGATGTCCGTCGTGGTGCCGGTGCGCATCCGCACGCCGTGGCCGGGGGTGAGCATGACCGCCGCGTACGCCGTACCTTGCTTGATGATGACGCCGGCCTTGGCCCACGGGTGGCTCGCGTCCTGGGCGCGCACGTGGGCGACGATCGTGACGTCGCCGGCAGCCGGCTGATGCACGAACTGGAACCGGTCGGCTGGCCCGGCGTCGGTCCGCGGCGGGACGGTGCTTCCCGACGACTGCAGCACCGCGAGTACCACGATCATGCCCACCGCGGCGAGCAGGCACCACACGGTGGAGCGCACGGTACGGAACTTCGTCCACTCAGACCGCAGGACGGCTGTCATGCGACCCTCGCGGCGGTGTACTCGGCCCCCTCGCGGGTCAGCTCCAGGTATGCCTGTTCGAGCGATACGCGGTACGCGGTCAGCTCCGAAAAGGGCAGGCCGGCGAGCAGGGCGGTGATCCGCTCACCGGTGAGGCCGGTGACGGTGAGCGTCTCGGGACCGGTCAGCGCGACCGTGGCGCCGCCGGCGGTGAGGGCGGCCATCGCTTCGGCCGTCCGCGCGGTGCGCAGCACGACCCGGCCGCCGGACGCCCGGGCGAGCAGACCGGCGACGCTGACGTCGGCGACGAGCCGGCCCCGGGCCACGACGATGAGGTGGTCGGCGGTGTCCTCGAGCTCGCTCATCAGGTGGCTGGAGACGAACACCGCCCGCCCCTGACCGGCGAGCCCGCGCAACAGCCCGCGGATCCAGTGGATGCCCTCGGGATCGAGACCGTTGACCGGCTCGTCGAACAGCAGCACCGGCGCGTCACCGAGCAGCGCCGCCGCGATGCCCAGCCGCTGCTTCATGCCGAGGGAGAAGCCACCGGCCCGGCGCCGGGCGACCGACGCCAACCCGACGGCCTCAAGCACCTCGTCCACCCGTTTGGGCGGCAGCCCGTTCGACTGTGCCATCCACCGCAGATGGTCGCGGGCCCGGCGCCCGGGGTGTATGGCACCGGCGTCCAGCAGCGCGCCGACCCGGCGCAGCGGGGCGCGCAGGCTGCGGTACGGCTGGCCGCAGACCAGGGCGGTCCCAGCGTCCGGCGCGTCCAACCCGAGAATCATGCGCATCGTCGTGGACTTGCCCGCCCCATTGGGTCCGACGAACCCGGTCACCCGGCCCGGCTCGACGGTGAACGAAAGCCCGTCGACGGCGACTGTGCGTCCGTAGCGTTTGCGCAGTCCTTGGCACTCGATGGAAGTTGTCGTCACGGGCTCCATACAAGCCGTCGCGCCGGGCGGGCACAGGAGCGCGCACCCCCATCTCAGGGGGAGGGCCAGCACCCATGCCCGAACCCACCAGCACGTCTACGGTAGTGGTCGTGGCGGACACGGCATGGGAGGCGTTGCGGGGCAGGCCGCTGCGCTTCTTCGCCTCGCTGTGGCCCCTACGGACCCTCGCCTATGTGCTCTCCGGTGCCGTGATTGGCGCCCTGTGCCTGGTTTGGATTCCGGTGGCGCTCGTGCTCGGCGCCGTCGTCGCGGCACCGGCGCTGACGCGTCCCCTCGCGGCGCTGGAACGGCGGCGGGTGGCGCTGCTCGGCGACCCACCGTTACCCGACCCGCACCGCCGTCCGGACCGGTCCGGGCTGATCGCGTGGCTGCGTTTCCGGTACAGGGAGCCGGTGACCTGGCGGGAACTGGCCTATCTGGGGCTGCACGCCACGGTGCTGCTCGCGCTCGACGTGGCGGCGGTCGTCCTGCTGGCCGCCCCGATCCTGGCGCTCGGGTCGGTCAGCCTGACTGCGAGCCGCACCGCGACCGATCCGACCGCCGGTGTCTCCGCCGACGGGCTCGATGTCGTCGTCGGCGTGCTGGTCGCTGTACTCGCTGGCCTCGCCCTGCTCGTGGTTGGGTTCCTTGCCATCTACGCCGTGCCGCTCGCTGCGATTGCCCACGCCAAGGTGGCCCGCCTGCTGCTGGCGCCCGGGCCCGGCGAGACGGTCCGCATGCTCACCCGGTCACGCGCCCGCCTGGTCGACGCGTTCGAGGTCGAGCGCCGCCGCATCGAACGCGACCTGCACGACGGCGCCCAACAACGCCTGCTCGCGCTGGGCATGACGCTGGTCGGCGCCCAACTGGAGTTCGATGACCGGCCCGAAGCCGCCCGGGCGCTCATCAACCAGGCGGCGGAGGAGGCGAAGGCTGCCCTGGCGGAGCTGCGCGAGCTAATCCGCGGCATCCACCCGCACGTCCTCACCGACCTCGGCCTGCCCGCCGCGGTCGCCGAACTCGCCGACCGCGCGTCCGTGCCGGTGATCGTCGCGCTCGACCTGCCCCGCCGCCTCTCGTCCACGGTGGAGTCGACAGCGTACTTTGTCGTCGCCGAGGCGTTATCGAACGCCGCCAAACACGCCGCCGCGACCCGGGTCTCCGTCACTGGCGGGCTCACCGGCGCGCACGTCGGCATCGAGGTGCGCGACGACGGGGTCGGCGGCGCGGATCCGGGCGGAGGCACCGGGCTGGCGGGTCTCGCCGACCGGGTCGACGCGCACGGCGGCACGCTGACCCTGTCTAGTCCGCCCGGCGGACCGACCGTCCTGCGAGTCGAACTGCCATGCGCGTAGTCCTCGCCGATGACGCTGTCCTCCTGCGCGAGGGCCTCGTCGCGCTCCTCGCCCGGTTTCACCACCACGTGGTCGCCGTCGGTGACGCCGCCGCACTCGCCGACGCCGTCGACGCCGAACGCCCCGACGTGGTCGTCACCGATGTCCGCATGCCGCCCTCGTACACCGACGAAGGACTGCACGCCGCCGTCGCCCTGCGCGTGCGACACCCGGGCCTGCCGGTGCTCGTCCTCAGCCAGTACGTCGCTACCGCGTACGCCGCCAAACTCCTCGAATCCACCGACGCCGGCGGGGTCGGCTATCTGCTCAAGGACCGCATCCTCGACGTGGCCGAGTTCGTCGACGGCGTCGAGCGGGTCGCCGCCGGCGGCTGCGTCATCGACCCCGAAGTGGTCCGGCAACTGCTCACCCGCCGCCACGACCCGCTCCGCCGGCTCACCCCACGCGAACGCGAAGTCCTTGCCCAGATGGCCGAAGGCCGCTCCAACGCCGCCATCACTACGGCGCTGACCATCAGCGAGAAGGTCGTCGGCAAACACATCAACGCCATCTTCACCAAGCTCGACCTGCCCGCCGACAGTACCGACGACCACCGCCGGGTCCGCGCCGTCCTGACCTATCTTCAGCGGAAGGAACCATGAGGCTCGTCGTGCCCGGCCAGCGGCCTCGTCGGTGCGCTGGTCGCCGAGCACCTGGCGGCGCACGTGGTCCGGCCGGGCGCGGCCAGGAACGCCAGTACGAGACTCCCGGCTGAGGGCGGGGTCCGCGTCACCACGGACCCGGCCAGCCCAGCATGTAATTGTTTGGAACGCCCGGGTGAGCGTGTCCCGTCAGTGCACCTAGGAGCCGAAGGCCCCGGCCGATCGGTCGTCGTCCGCGCTCGCCTCCGCGATTTCCTGGGCGAGCAGGTTTGCGTCGATGACCTTCCCGCCGGGGCTGACCGCGTCCACGAGGTCCGGCAGCACGGCGGCGAGCTGCCAGGCGACGGCACTCGGGCTGCCACCCGCGAACTGGGCGAGGTCGTCGATCGCGCCGTCGCCGATAGTCACCCGCACCTGATCGACCGTCATCGCCTTGTTGGACGCGTCGTCGGACAGCCAACTGCGGTATTGCTCCGCGCTGGTCGTGTCGGCGAGACGTAGCACCACGGCGCGCAGTCGTGATGCGCCGGAGTCTGCCGATGGCGATGTTGAACCGACGTGCCCCAGGGCGAAGATCAATTCCCGTACTTCCGGATTGTCGAGCAACGTGGACAGTTTTCCGATGTCGGCCATGGTCATTTTCCATTCCGTACGGGCATCAGTGCCGGTCGGGACAGGGTCGCCGGGTTGGCGAGCCGCAGCGGGAGCCTCACAGTTCACCACCGAGCGCACTGCACAGACGGTCTGGGCTCAGTCCGAGCTCGAACAGCAGTTCGGCGTCCGCGGGTGGCATCTACACGGCGCTGGCGACGATGGATCCGGGAGACTCGTGGCAGCAGCACGCGGCGGACACTCTCAAGGAGAGCTACCTGCTGGCTGATCCCGAGACCGTGCGGATCGTGACCGAGGACGCCGCCCGCGGCGTCGGCGACCTCGAACGCTACGGGATGCCGTTCGCCCGCGAGGCCGACGGAAAAATCTCGCTACGGTTCTTCGGCGCGCACACCTACCGCCGGACAGCGTTCGCCGGTGACTACACCGAGCGCGCACATTCGCCAGACTGGAATCGGTCACCAAACAATCCGTCAGCGTCACCTGGTCCAGCCGGCACGCGGACAGGTCCGCGCCTCGGAGGCGGCACTGCGCGAACGTCACAGACGAGGCATCCTGATCGGCCAGACTTGAGCTGTAGAAAACCAGAGCCTCAAGCTCCGACTCCGGATCCAGTTCGACACCCTCAAACAGCGTCACCTCGGCCGGCGGCACCGGAGGTCGAGGCTCCCTCACCCTCCGCATAGCAGGTGAACGGACAGTGGATCCGCGCCGGGCGGCCATAGCCTTCACCCTAGTGGCCCTGCTGTTGCCGAATCGACCGCCCAAGGCTGCATCGGCGTGTCTTAGAGCCTGGTAAATAAGGGTTTCAGGTGTGTTGGTGACGGGCGAGGCGGCGGGCCCCCATGATGATCATGGCCTATTTGGGCCATCGCGGTGTGATGCTCGGGGAGCCGTTCGTTTCCGCACCGGCCGGTGCGGCAACCTCTCTGTCTGCCGGGACCGCCTGGCGGGAGCCGGCGGTCACCGCGCCCAGGGCGAGAGCGGCGAAGACCAGGTACAGGAACGGATCCAGCTCCACTATGTCGCCGATGATGAAAATCTGCATGCCGGTCGGGCTGGGCAGGCCGAAGCCGCTGTCAGTGAGCGCGGTGAACAGCCAGACCGGGGCCGACGCCAGGTGAGGTGCCTCCTCCGGCGACACGTTGGCGTTCAACACCGGCAGCATGACGGCGATGTCGGCGATGAAGATGGCGCCAAGAATGCCGGTCCACCACGCCGCCCGGCCGCGCCCCGCGCGCGCAAGCCGGGCGACCGCGACCAGTACTGCGCCCAGCCCGAGGAAGAACACCGCGTATGCGGGGGCGTGCCTCATGACCTTGTCGGTACTGCTGAAGACGGCGTGGGCCAGCACTCCGAAGGCGAAGCCCGGAACGGTCACCGCGAACAGCAGCATTGTCGGCGCACCGGCTGCGGTCCACCTGCGCCCGAGCCGGGCCAGCAGCACCGCAGCGCCCAGCGTGAACAGCGTCGCCAGCGGCAGCTGCAGGTCCATCTCGAATGGAAGCACATACTCCAGTGGGCCTATGATGAGGTTCATCGCCACAAAGCTGGCAACGAGCAGTGCCATGGCGATCAGGGGTGCTACCAGCACAAGCCGGGCGACGCGCCATGCTCCGGTGAGCAGTGTTCCCACCGGGACGGACCGCCGCGCCGGTCGGGCGATCGCGAGGCTCGCCGCGTAGCGCAGCATCCGTGCGTGGCGGCGTTCCTCGGCGAGCACGTGCAGCTCGGCCGACCACTCGTGGTGCAGTTCCTCGCGCAGATGGGCGGGCCAGCGCCGGACGGCGACGGTCAGTAGGGCCCTCGCGATCCGCTGGCTCACCACGCCGGCCGCACAGTGTGGGTCGGCTCCGGCACGACTGTCGCCGCCTGCATCTCTGCCAGGGCCTGCCGTGCCTGTGTCGCACCCGCGGCGGTCAGTCGGTAGTAGCGGCGGGCGGGTCGGCCCTGCGCCGCCGGGTCGACCTCCTCCCATCGGGTGGTGAGCCAGCCGGCCTCCATGAGCCGGTGCAGAAGCGGGTAGAGGGTGCCGCTGGCAAGGCCGGTGCTCTGCATCAGGTCGAGGCCGTACCGATCGGCCTGGGGATCGGCGAGCAGCGCTGCCAGCACCCGCGCGGTAGGGACCGTGATTCGCATCGCATGACTATTTTGTCAGTCTACATAGGGTCAAGTCCTCGGTGAGGGGCTGGTAGTGCACGCGAGGCGGTCGCTGGTCAGGGGACAGCGAATCTGGGTGGCGGCGCCTACGATGCCCGGTGTGACAAGGAGGATCGATTTCGCGGTGGCAGGTCCACTGACGAGGATCGACGCGGTCTATGAGCCTGCGTAGGCGGCTCTCCCGCGGGCGGCCGTGGAGATCTGCCGCCTTGTTCACGATCTCGTCGTCCAGCCGACTGACGCGAAGGGCCTCGGCGTGCCCGACGGCCGGTTCGCCGAGAGCCAGCTCCGTCCCGTCAACGGTCTGATCGACGCCCTGCTCGCCCTCGACGCGGCTCCGCTGACCGTGGCACGCGACCCCGCCCGGCGGGCGATCGGAACGTGCCGGCACTTCGCCGTGCTCAGCTGTGCCTGCTGCGTTACCGCGGGATCGCGGCCCGAGCCCGCTGCGGCTTCGCCACCTACTTCCAACCTGGCCAGGGCGTGGACCACTGGATCGCGGAGTACCGCCGGGACGGCCGCTGGGTGCGGATCGACGCCGAATCCTGGGCGATTCCCTCGTTGCGAAACCCGAAGACCTCGCCGCCGACGAGTTCCTCACCGGCGGTGAGGCGTGGGCGGCTTTCCGGCAGCGGCGTACAGATCAGGCAGCGCGGGACAGCCTGCTGCCCTCAGCGGCTGCCGGCGTTCGCCGGCAGCCGCTGGTAGCGGCAGAAGCGGATGCCTCCGGGCCCACGCGCTCGGGATGGCGATCGTCGCGGCGGCAAGTACCTGGCGGTGGTCTCAGTGGCGTCGCCGGTCAACGTCACCAGGGGCGAGGAGTCCCAGCTCCTCGCCCCCGATGTGTTAGGACCCGAATTCCAATGCGCCTGACTCGAGTTCGCGCTGGAAGAACGTTTCTGGGTGCATGAGGCCGTCTGGGGGGTCCTCTACGGCGGCGGCTCGTCGCCGGAGTTCCGCGAGGTAGGCCGTGTCCAGGACCGTGGAGGCGGCGATCTGTTGCCGCAGGATGAGGGCCCGGGGGCCGGTGTAGAGGTAGGCGTCAGCGCCGGGGTAGCCCATCGCTGCGGGCGGCTGCCCGGGCCGGGACTCGAAGTATGACGCGTCGAGTTGGCCCAGCCAGGTTCCCCCGAACGGAACGACCGAAGGCACCGGCCAGCGGGCCAGCCGCTGCTCCAGCTTCTCGTTGTCCTTCTGGAAGCCAAAATGCGTGGCGATGGTGTACGTGACGCCGGGGAACTCCCGCTCGTACATCGCGACCGCGCTGCCGCCGCCGTGCAGCAGGTGACTGATCCCGAAGAGCATGAGAGCCTTGCGGTCTTTGGCGAGCACCTCTTTCTTCATCAGCGCGGCGATGGTGCGGTCCCGTTCCTCGAAGGGCGCGAGCCCTTCGGGACTGGTCACCGTGTTCCAGTCGATGGGCGGATCACAGGCCAGCACGCGCAGTTTCTCCGCCGGCGGCAGGCTCTTGTTGACCTCGCGTACGAGCGGGAAGAGCCGTTCGTAGAAGACGGAGAACCCACAGCTCGGCTGGGTGGTGTTGCGCCACACCTGGCGTACCTCGGCCAGCGGCACGTCCTTGCCCGCGATGTAGCGGTCCAGAAGTGGTTGGTAGAGCGAGTTGCCGCACTCGACGGCGATGACGTCGGCCTTGCCGGGGAAGGCGGGGTTGCGGATCAGGTCGAGGAAGATGTCGTTCGGACTGGCTCCGGCCACGACGTCGTAGCGGTCGAACGCGGCGAGGATGGCTTTCTGGGCGTCCTGGGGGCCGGCGCCCGTGGCGGCGGCCGGTGATGACTCGGACGGCATGGTGGCCAGCAGGGCCACGCCGGCAGCTAGGGCCGCGGCGGCGAGGTAGGTGAGTGTGCGCATGGGGCCTCCCTTGGACGGCTTCGCGGTCATGCGACGTGGCGGATGCGGCGGACGGCGAGGTAGAGCAGCAGGGCGGCGACGGCGAGGAAGATGCCGGTCTCGATGCCCTGGAACAGCCAGTACCGGGTTCCGGGCTGGTAGAGCTGCCAGTTGTAGGCGCCCGAGGTGATGCCGAGGTCGGCGCCGCACGCGGCGCCGGGTCCGGTGGCGTCGGGCGCGCAGGCGATCTGCGCGTTGGCCGTGATCATCTTGCCGGATGCGTCGCGGATGCCGTAGGACAGGATCCAGTCGCCGGCGGCCGGGTTGGTCTGCTCGGTGGCGTCCTTGACCGGGAAGGTCAGGACCCGGGCGGGCAGGTAGTGCGGTCGGGCGAGTGTGGTCAGGGCGATGCGCAGTCCGAGGAACCCGACGAGCGTGGCGGACATCGCCGGTAGCACCTTGGGCCAGATGGTGCCGGCGAGGATGCCGAGCGCGACGGCGAAGATCGTGTAGCCGATGGGGGCCGTGCCCTGCATGTCGAAGAAGAAGATGTTGAAGCGACCGTGTTGCCCGGCCTGGCTCATCGGGGTCAGCCACCACGAGACGCCCAGCCCGTAGACCACCGAGGCGACGAGCGCGACGGCGCCGGCTATCCCGAACTTGACCAGTGCCCAGCGTCCCCGGCTGACGCCCTGGGTCCAGACCATGCGGTGGGTGCCCTGTTCGATCTCCCGGGCGACCAGCGGCGCTCCCCAGAACAGCCCGACCAGCAGCGGCAGGACGAGGAAGAGCACACCGATCATGGTCATCACGGCGTACTGGCCGTTGAACTGTATGGACGCCTTGCCGCAGGTGTCGGCGTCGGCCGGGATCATCGAGGCGGTACCCAGCGCGCGGACGCAGTCGTCCAGGCCCAGGTCGGCGAAGGTGTGGCGCATGGCCAGACCGGTGGGGACCATGAACACGGCGAGCAGCGCGAGGCCGATCGCGGTGAACAGTGCTTGCTTGCGGTGCTGCCGCCAGGCGAGCCAGGTCATGCCGCCACCTCCCTAGCGGCGTGCGGCCGGGAGTCGTCGTCGCCGAGGTAGGCGAGGATGAGGTCTTCCAGAGTCACGTCGTGCGCCTTCCATGCCGGATCTCGCAGCGGAGCGTTCGTGCGGGCCAGCAGCGTGGACTGCCGATCGGTGCGTTCGGCCCGCACGACCTGCGCGACCCCGGCGGGCAGCGGGCCGCCGTCTCGGGGGCCGACCAGCTGCCGGTGCTCGGCGAGCAGGGTGCTGACGTCGCCGACGAGCTTCACCTGCGAGGCGTGCAGCACGACCAGGTGGTCACAGGTGCGTTCGAGATCCGCCAGGATGTGCGAGGACAGCAGCACCGTGGTGCCCGTCTCGGCGACGACGCCCATCAGCGCCTGGAGGAACTCGCGCCGGGCCAGCGGGTCGATGCTGGCGACCGGCTCGTCGAGCAGCAGCAGCCGTGGGCGCTTGGCCATCGCCAGGGCGAGGGCGACCTGGGCCCGTTGACCGCCGGACAGCTTGCCGACCGGCTTGTCGCGCGGGATGCCGATCTGCGCCAGCCGGCGGTGCGCCAGCGCCGTGTCGAAGCGCCGGTTCAACTTGGTGCCCATGGTGAACAGTTCGTCCGCTGTGAAGTCCCGGTACAGCGGTGTGTCCTGGGCCACGAACCCGACCTCGGACAGGACGGCGATGTCGTCGTACGGCGTCCGGCCGAAGACCCGTACGGCGCCGGCGTCCGGGCGCAGCAGACCGACCACCATGTGCAACAGCGTGCTCTTGCCCGCTCCGTTGGGGCCGACCAGCGCGGCCACCCTCCCGGCCGGAAGGCGCAGCGAGCAGTCCCGCAACGCCCAGGCTCTGCCGTACCTCTTCCCGAGTTGGTCGGTTTCGAGAACGATGTCCATCCGTTGCCCTTCCATCCTGCTGACGCGGTTCGCAGGTTTCGGTTCTACGTGGACGTCGGTGTCAGGACGGTGCCGCCGAGTGACACCGTTCTGACACCCGCGCGGTGGCATGGTGGGATCATGCGCGTGCTCGTGGTCGAGGATTTCGAGGTGCTGGCCCGTACGGTGGGTGTCGGGTTACGCCGCGAGGGCATGGCGGTCGACGTGGTCCTCGACGGTGACGCCGCCCTAGATCACCTGGTCGTGACCCGCTACGACGTGGTGGTGCTCGACCGCGACCTGCCGGGCGTGCCGGGCGACGAGGTGTGCCGGCGGATCGTGGACGAGCACTCGGCGACCCGGGTGCTGATGCTGACCGCGGCCTCGTCGGTGAGACAGCGGGTCGACGGCCTGGGCCTCGGCGCCGACGACTACCTGGCCAAGCCCTTCGACTTCGCCGAGTTGGTCGCGCGGGTGCGGGCGCTCGGCCGGCGGCCGGGCACGGCCGTGCCACCGATCCTGGAGTACGGGGAGCTCACGCTCGACCCCGGCCGCCGGGTCGCGACCCGCGAAGGACGCCGACTGGACCTCAGCCCGAAGGAGTTCGCCGTCCTGGAATGCCTGCTCACCGCACACGGCCGGCTCGTGTCGGCGGAGGATCTGCTCGAACGGGTCTGGGACGAGGCGGCGGACCCGTTCACCACGGCGGTGAAGACCACAATCCGCAGGCTTCGGACCAAGCTGGGCGACCCTCCGATCATTCACACCGTTCGCGAGGGCGGCTACCGGATCGGCGAACCGTGATGCGCGTCCGGATTCCCCGGCGGAGCCTGCACATCCAGCTCACGCTGCTCTACGCCGTGCCCTTCCTGATCTCCGGCGTCGTGCTGCTCTCGATCTCGCTGCTGGGCACCAAGCAGGCCATCCCGGCGGGTTCGGCCGCGGACCCCTCCGGCGTCCCCGGCGACGGCGGTCACCTGGACCGGCAGGTCACCACCTCGGCGTGGGCCGTGATCGGCATGGTAATGGTCTCCCTGCTGCTCGGCTGGTTCGTCGCCGGCCGGTTCCTGCGCCCGCTGCGCACCATCACCGCCGCCGCCCGGGAGATCTCCGCCAGCGACCTGCACCGCCGGCTCGGCCGGACAGGTCTGCACGACGAGTTCACCGACCTGGCCGAGACGCTCGACGACCTGTTCCAGCGGTTACAGGCCGCGTTCGAGTCGCAGCGGCACTTCGTCGCCAACGCCTCGCACGAACTGCGTACCCCGCTCACCGCCGAGCGGACGGTACTCCAGGTGGCGCTCGCCGACCCGAAAGCCACCGCCGAGACGCTACGGTCGGCCTGCCACGAGGTCCTCGCGCTCAGCGACCAACAGGAACGCCTCATCGAGGCGCTGCTCACCCTGGCGCTCGGCGAACAGGACCTCCAACTGCACACCCCGCTCGACGTCGCCGGCACCGCCGCCGAGGTGGTCGTCGCCCGCCAGCAGGACGCCGCCCGGCGAGGCATCCGGATGCACACCGCCCTCGATCGGGCACCGGCGACCGGCGACCCCGACCTGATCGAGCGCCTGGTCGTCAACCTGGTCGACAACGCCGTGCGGCACAACGCGCCGGGCGGGTGGGTCGAGATCAGCACGACGAGCACCGCGACCGGCGGCGTCATCCGGGTCAGCAACACCGGCCCGGTGGTGCCGCCCGACGAACTCGACGCGCTGTTCCAGCCATTCCGGCAGGTCGGCAATCGCCGGACCAGGCACCCCGACGGACACGGGCACGGACTCGGACTGGCCATCGTCCGCGCGATCGCCCAGACGCACGGGGCGACCCTCGACGCCCAGACCCGGCCCGCCGGCGGTCTCGACATCGAAATCGAGTTTCCCGGATAAATGAGCCGCGGTCAGCCGGCACGCGCCTGGTCGGTGCAAGCCGAGCAAGATCAGGTGCACGCTCATCGGCACGTTCGGACGCCGACGACCGTCACCGAAGTCACCTTCGGTGACGAGCGCTTCGCTGCATGAGCGGACGACTGGTCAGGATCTTCGCGATCGATTTGGTTCAAGAGCGTGTCCGCACTGGGCGCGCTTGGGGAAGTGGAGCGCGGTCGCGGCGGAACTGCCGTGTTGCCGGATCGCTGACGACCAGCATCCCGGAAGGTCTTCAAAAAAATCCGTGAGGCGGTGTCGGATCGGGGTGGTGGTGTTCGTAGCAGGGGTGAGGCCGCCCACGAGGGGCGGCGCCGAGGTAGGGGAATCGCGATCATGAAGCTGACGACCATGACTCAGGTCACCATCGATGGAGTGATGCAGGGAAACGGCGGTGTGACGGATGAGGACCGCAGGAACGGCTTCGAGCGTGGCGGTTGGGCCCGGGGGGCGGGTGACGACGAGACCAAAGCGTTCATCAACCAGACCTACAAGCGCGCCGACGCGTTCCTGCTCGGCCGGCGGACCTACGAGCTGTTCGCTGGCTCGTGGGGGTCATTGACGATCGAGGATGTCCCTGGTTGGGAGCCCGTCTGGCGGGCGTTGGACACACGGCCCAAGTACGTGGCATCGACCACCCTCGCCGATCCGGCGTGGTCGGGCACCACCGTCCTGTCCGACGACCTTGCGACCGCCATCGCGGACCTGAAGGCCAAGCTGGGGGGTGAGCTGCAGGTGCACGGCAGTGGCGCCCTGACCCGGTGGCTGCTGGAAAACGATCTGGTCGACGAGATGACTCTGATTGTCGTTCCCGTGGTTCTCGGCCAGGGCGCGCGGTTGCTCCCGGACGCCGGCCCTGATCTTGCGCTCGACCTGATCGAGTCACGAGTCGACTCGAAGGGCGTGACGATCCAGGTCTTCCGGCCGGCCGGGCGCCCGCAGTACGCAACGGTTGATGAACGGGGTCTGCGCCTGGAGGCAGCCCCACTAACGGCTTGAAGTGCCGGACCAACGAACCACGCTTTCTTGACACCACAGGAGATGATCTTCAGATGCAGTACCTCATTTCCGTGATCGACGACGGCACCGGCCCGGCCACCCCGAAGGAGGACGCTGCGATCGACGTGTTCAACGACCGGCTCCAAGCCGAGGGGCACTGGGTCTTCGCCGGCGGCCTCGCCTCGCCCAACTCGGCCACCGTCATCGACAACCGGGGCGAGGAGGTGCTGGTCACCGACGGGCCCTTCCTGGAGTCCAAGGAGTACCTTGCCGGCTTCTGGATCATCGAGGCACCCGACCTCGACGTGGCGCTCAAGCTCGCCGTCGAGGGGTCGAAGGCCTGCAACCGGAAGATCGAGGTGCGGCCGTTCCTGTCCGCATGATCGACGTCCGAGAGGCGATCACCCGGGCCCACCACGAGGAGTGGGCCCGGGTGGTCGCCGCGCTGACCAGGCGGTGTGGTGACCTCGACATCGCCGAGGAGGCGGCGGCCGAGGCGTTCGCGACCGCCGTCGAGCGGTGGCCGGCCGACGGCGTACCGCCCAATCCCGGCGGCTGGCTGACCATCACCGCCAACCGCAAGGCCATCGATCGGATCCGCCGCGAGAACAAGCGCGACGACAGGCACAGGGAGGCTCAGATGGTGTACGCCGACGACCCGCCCGAGCCTCTCGGCGCCGTCGACGACGACCGGCTCCGGCTGATCTTCACCTGCTGTCACCCGGCGCTTGCGATGCAAGCCCGCGTGGCGCTGACGCTGCGCATGGTCGGCGGTCTGACCGTGCCCGAGATCGCCCGCGCCTTCCTGGTGCGGGAGACCGCCTTGGAGCAGCGGATCACCCGCGCGAAGGCCAAGATCAAGGCGGCTCGCATCCCCTATCGAATGCCGGCCGCCGAGGATCTCCCGGCACGCGTCACCGGCGTGCTCGCCGTCCTGTACCTCGTCTTCAACGAGGGCTACCTGGCCACCGGCCCCGACACCGATCCCGCACGGCATGACCTAACCGCCGAGGCGATCCGGCTCACCCGCCTGATCCGTGCCCTCCTGCCGGACGACGGCGAGGTGGCCGGGCTACTGGCGCTGATGCTGCTCACCGAGGCCCGCCGCACCGCCCGGGTCTCGGCCAGCGGCGAACTGGTCACCCTCGACGAGCAAGACCGTGGAGCCTGGGACACGGCGCTGATTGCCGAAGGTCATCGGCTGGTGCGCGAGCGCCTCGCCGCTGCCGCCGCCGGGGTGACCCCGGGCCGCTACCAGATCCTCGCCGCGGTCAACGCCGTGCACACCTCCGCCCGCGACATACGAGACACCGACTGGTCACAGGTCCTCGCCCTCTACGACCAACTTGTCCGCCTCGACCCCTCGCCGATCATCGCTCTCAACCGGGCCATCGCGGTCGCCGAGCTTGACGGCCCGGAGGTGGCATTGGCGGCCGTCGACCGGCTTGAGGACAATTTGGCCGGCTACCACGCCTACCATGCGACTCGTGCCGAACTGCTGCGCCGGCTGGGCCGCAGCCAAAAGTCGCGCGGGGCCTACGAAAAAGCCATCGAGCTGGCGGGCAACACCGCTGAGACCGCCTGCCTGACACGCCGCCGAGACCAGCTCGGGTAGTGCCCCCCTGTGCGCATCGCGACCTGGCGCACTGCCTGCGGTCACGCAGTCGTTGGTGGGCTGGACAGCTCCAGCCGGCCGTCGAGGTATGCCGGGCCATCAACGTCGGGGTCGGACCAGGGCGGCGAGTTCGGTGTCGATGACTTCGGTGGCGTAGGGGGTGGCGTCTGGGGTGATCGGGCGTAGCAGGCCGAACACTTCCATGGACACCAGGCCGTGTAGGTGCACGAACAGGTCGAGCCAGACGGCGAGAACCTCGGTTGGGAGCCGCTGTCCGTGCCGGCTGGACCAGGTTTCGAGCTGCTGGGCGGTGCCTGGTGACAGGCGGGCGGCGCGCCGGTGCAGGGAGTCGGGGTCGAGGCGGCCTTCGGCGTGGGCACGGGCGAGCAGCTCGAGGGCGAAGTGGCCGATGCGGGTGCCAGCGTGCACGGTGTCTTGTGGCGGTGCGGCGTAGCCGGGGACCGGTGTGCCGTAGGCGAGCCCGAACTCGGCTGGGTGGGCCACTGCCCAGGCCCGGTACGCGTGCCAGATCCCACGCAGCGCCTCTCCCACGTCATCGTGCGCGCCGCCGGCTTCGACGGTGTCGGCGTGTTCGTCGAACGCATGGACGATGAGGTCGGTCAGCAGCTCGTCGCGGCTCGGGAAGTAGCGGTAGAGGGCGGAAACGGCGATCCCGACGTCGCGGGCGATGGCGCGCAGGGACAGGCCGGTGGCGCCGGAGCGGCGCAATTCCTCAATGGCAGCGGTGCGGATGGCGGCGAGCAGCTCCTGTCGGCGGCGGGCCCGCAGGCCGGTGGAAGCGGTCGTCATCACGTCATGGTCGCACAAAACGAGAACATTGTTCTTGACAGGCCGGGAGAAAAGAACGATGCTCTCTACGAGAGCAATGTTCTCTATTTCTTCCAACCTTTCGGGGAGTCCCTCCATGACGACCACCGCCGCACCGACGATGGCACCGACCGCCGTCCGTGACCTGTTCACCAATCGATGGCTGCTGCTGTTCCTCGCCGCCTGGGCGGCCGCGACCGGCTACATCCTCACGACCGACCGGTCCGTGCTGCCGCTCAGCGACCAGGAGCCGATCGGGTACTTCTCCGGCATCGTCGGTGGCGTCGTCGGCATGGTGTTCCTGTTCCTCCTCGCGCGGGGCCGCGCACCGCTCGATCACCGCAACGCCCCCGACTTCCGCAACCCCGGCAAGGAGACCGCCGGCCTGCTGGCCTGGATGGCGGTAGTCCTGGCGGTCGGCAGCGTGTTCGACATCCGCACCCACATCGCGTTCGTCGGGCTCGCCCCCGGCGCGCAGGCCGTCTGGGACCAACAAACCCCTGCGACCACCCTTATCTGGGCGATCTTCAACTTCGTTACCCTCGCGGTGCTGCCGTACTGGTTCTTCCGCTACCGGCTGGGCTACGGGCCGGAGAGCATGCTGCTGCGGTTCGACCGGCCGAAGGTGTGGGTGCCGTACTTTGTCGTCGTCGGGCTTCCGCCGATCTTCTTCGTCGCCACCCCGGAGTACTACACGACCTCCGTCGCCGGGCAGGCGCTCACCCTCGTGCTGTTCACCCTCGGGTCGTTCCTGCCCATCATGATCACGACCCAGTCGCTGCTGACGCCGCGGCTGTCGGTCCTGGCGCGGTCCTGGGTGACCGGATCGGTCCTGTCCGCCCTCGCGTACGGCGCCCTCAACATCACCGAGGCGTTCCTCGCGTGGGGTTCGCCCGCGCAGGTCGCCTTGTCTCTCGCATGGTTCATGCAGGTCGCGTTCTGGGGTCTTGCGAAGGCCGTCACGACGCTGCGGACCGGCAACGCCTGGCTGCACATCGCAACCACCCACACCATCCATCTCGCCGAGGCCCCAGCCCTCGCAACCACCTTCGACCTGCGATGACGGCGACCCTGCTGGCCCACGCCGGGCACCTCGCACCCCATAACGGCGCCGAGGCGTTCATCGGGGCCGCGCTGCTGTTCATGGGCGCGGCGACGGCACTGTGGCGGGCTCGCCGACAAGACAACCGAAGGAGACGGTCGCGCGACGACGACCTTTACCTGGGCATTTCGAGCGGACCGCACCGATAGTCTCATCCACGACGTCCGCACCGTGCTCGGCGAGACGCCCCACCTACCGACCGGCCCCGACCAGCTTTCCGGCCGCCACAGGGTCCACCCTGCACGAACCGGGTTGGCCACCTCATTGGCGCGGATGCCGCAGCACGTCTCGCCGGCGCGACGCAGTTCGTGGCGGCCCCGCGCGGCAGGGGCGGAAACACCGACTGCCGCTTTCTGCCGGTTCGCCCGCAGTGAGGTCCCGGCGCGCGGGCGATAACCCCAGCTCTCGCCCGTGCGGCCGGAACCGCGAGCCAGCGGCCGCGGTTCAGTCTCGATGCGGATCGCCGCCCACCGCATGGCCCTAGGGTCGGCACCAGGCCGGCGCCGGCGTCCCGCGCCACCGGCCGCGTTTGAGAGGAGCCGCATGCGGAGGAAGTTGGTACGAGGTACGGTCGCCGCCGTCCTCTCGGTGGTGCTCGTCACCCCGATGGGGGCGCGGCCGGCGGCCGCGGTGGACATCGGCACGATCGCCGGCATCATCAAGGCCGCGTACGCTGGTGACGTACTTCTCGACGGACGCGGGGCTGACCTCGAGCGCTGCCGCGATCGCCGAGTTCGATCGGCCCTCGGCCATCAGTGCGAGCACTTGCCGCTCCCGGGCGGTGAGTGTTTCAAGTGCGAAGACCCGCCGGCTCGCCCCGAGGATCTGGGTGATTACCTCCGGGTCCAGGACCGTGGCACCGCCTGCTACCCGGGTCAGCGCGTCGAGGAAGTCGCCGACGTCGGCCACTCGGTCCTTGAGGAGGTAGCCGATGCCCTCGCAGCGCCCGGACAGCAGCCGGGTGGCGTAGCGGGTCTCGATGTACTGGGAGAGGACGAGCACCGCCACGTCGGGGTGGTCGCGGCGTAGCGTGAGCGCGGCGCGCAGCCCTTCGTCGGTGTGGGTGGGCGGCATCCGCACGTCGATGACGGCGATGTCCGGCTGGTGCTCGGCGACGGCGGCGAGCAGCGTGTGGGCGTCGGCCACCGCGGCGACCGCCTCGTGCCCGCGCCGCTGCAGTAGGTGTACGAGGCCGTCGCGCAGCAGCGCTGAATCCTCCGCGACGATGACCCGCATCGGCTCCGCCCGCTCAGGCCTGTACCGGAAGTTCCACGGTGACCACCGTAGGCCCACCGGGTGGGCTGGACAGCTCTAGCCGGCCGTCGACGGTGCCGACCCGGTGCGCCAGCCCGGTCAGGCCGCCCGCTGGCGCGGGCCGACGAAACACCTAGCCGCCGTATCGTACAAAGTACGTGAATCAGACGTCCTTCAACGCGGCATGATGTAAAGGTCGCCGCGCCCGGGGTCGGTCTGACCAAGATGCGGCACGCCTTGCCCCCGCACCCTGATCGGGATGCCGGGGTGCGCGCGGGGCGGTACCCGTATCCGGAACGTCGCGCCGTCGAGCCCGACGACCGGCAGGGTGCCGCCCGCCGTGAGATCGACGGACGAGCCGTCCAGGATGCAGTGCAGGTCGTGGCCGGCCCGGGTGAACCGTTCGTGCGGTAGTTCGTGGACCTCGATATATAGGTCGCCGCAGGCTCCCCCGTACGGGCCCGCCTCGGACTGGTTGGCCAGCCGGATCCGCATCCCGTCCTCGACGCCTGCCGGGATCTTGAGGGTTATCGTCCGGCGGGTCCTCAGCCGCCCGTCGCCTTCGCAGCCGCGGCAGTCGAGCACCGCCGGAATCTCCCCCTGGCAGGTGCCGCACGTGATGGCGGTATCGAAAGAGATTGGCGTCTCGTGGCCGAACGCCGTCTGCTCGAGGCTCAGGTTGAGCCGAAGGAGCGCGTCCATCCCGCGGCTCTGCCGCAGCGCGGCGGCGGCACTCTGCTCCGCGGCGGCGCGCCGGTCCGGCGGAATCTGATCGCGCGTGGCCCGCTGCACCAGGGCGTGCACGCGGACCTCGCTGGCGTCGCCCGTGAGGGCCACCAGGCTGAGCCGCTGCAGGCAGTGCAGCGCGTCGCGGGCGTCGGCCGCGCCGACCCGCGGCCGCACCGGCCGGGACGGCCTCAACGACGCCAGGAACCCGGTGGTGCGCGGGGGCGGACCCAATCCCCGGTCCAGGTACAGCAACGCCGCCAGGGTGGTGAAGACGGTGGTCGGCACGCCGTTGGGATCCACATGGCTGGCCAACTCCAGCAGCGGCCGGGCCAGCCCGGCCGGGATCATCGCGTCGGCCAGCTCGATCGACAGCGACCAGGTCGCGGCGACCGTCGTTTGATGGCCGTCCGGTAGCGCCTGCGGCTCCGGCACGAGCTCGGCCAGCCGCCGACGCCGGTCGGCGAACCGCTTGCGGTACTCGCCGCAGGTCAGCCCCCGATCCAACAGGTACGCCGCGGCCTGCGCCAAGGCCAAGGGCAGGTATCCCAGGTCCACGGCAAGCTGCTCGACCTCATCCAGCCGGGCGGGGTGGCCGGCGAGCTTGCCATGCAGGTACGCGACCGCCTCGGCCGGGGTGAACACCCCCACATCGACCAGCCGACGGCCGGCCAGCAGCGCGGCGTCGCGGCGGCGGGTGGTTACCACCGTATGCCCGGTCGACGTACTCGGCGGCCACAGTCCAGCCAGGTCCTGCGGGTTGGTGAGGTCATCCAACACAATCAGCCACCGACGGTCCGTGCTTGCCAACCAGGCCAGCAACCGCACGGACGCCTCATCCGGGTCCGCGTCCTCCACTCCGCTGATGTCCGCGGCGGCCTGGGCGTAGCGGGTCAGCACGGCGGCCCGGGACGTGGCCGACACCCATATCAACAGATCGACCTGCCGATGCTGCCACCACCGGCGGGCGAGGTTGGCGGCCAGCTGAGTCTTGCCGACTCCGCCCAGCCCGGCGAGGACCTGACATACGACCACCGCATGCTCTCCGGCCAAAGCTGTAGCCAAGTCCTGATCGGCGCGCCGGTCCAGCCGCTGATCAACCAGTCCCGGCACCACTCCCACCAGGTGCGGCCAGGACATCGGGGTCCGGCCGGCGAAGTAGTTGTGCTGGATGCCGTAATCGCCGGCCAGCACTCCACGCGCACCGCGCGCGTCGACCCCCTCCCGGGCCGTCTGCGGCAACCGGTCCGGGTCAGGAGAAGGTGTTGCGCTGTGTGTTGTGGTCACCGACCTGGACGCCCTTCGCCTCCCGCACGTCAACGTGATACTTACCAGCCGTCGACCCCGCCGGATCTACCAACTCCAGCAGCCGGCGGGCGACAGCCAGAACCTGCTCGTCGCGGTCCGCTCCGACCTCCGTCAGCAACCCGCCAAGGCGGGTCTGCCACACTCCGGGATCCGTCTCGTCGGCGTCCAACGCCTGGGCCGCGCCATCGTCGCTGATGCGGCGCTTGAGCAGCACTTTCAAACCCCCGTATGCGTCCCGCACCGCCGCGGACGCGGTGTCCTTCACACCCGCGCCCGCACCGGCGGCCAACGCGACCATGATCACCTCAACTGCCGACACAATCCACTCCCGCCGATCGACACCTCATTCTGACGCACCGGCGCTACCCACTCACACGCGAAAACCCCTGTCGGTGGCCGTTCTTAACAACTCCCAACTCTTTGAGTGTCGGAGTCGGCGGCAGCAGATGATGGCGCAGGCGAGGGTGAGGAACGCTTCGTGGATGTCGTCGCGGATCTCCCAGCGGATCCGTAGCCGACGGAACCAGTGCAGCAGGGCGATGGTCTGCTCCACGACCCACCGTCGGGTGCCGAGCCCGGAGCCAGGGTCGGTGCCGCGTCGGGCGATGACCGGGGTGATGCCCTTGGCCCGCAGGTCGCGGCGGTAGCAGTCGTAGTCGTAGCCGCGATCGGCGTAGAGCCGTTCGGGGCGTTGCCGTGGCCGGCCCCGGATGCCCTTGATCCGGGCAATCTCGTCGACCAGGGGCAGTAGTTGGGTGAGGGTGCCTTCGTGGCGGCCGAGGTGGCAGCAGCGGCGCGATCTCGGCCCAGAGTTCATCCGAGACGATCCACGGCGGCATAACACTCGTACTGTGCGCCCACGCCTACCTCGCCGTCACCGCCGCAGAAAGGGGGCACCGAATCCGATGACGGCCTCATCCCCCTCGCCCTCGGCGAGGTCCGCCGTCTCCTGGCACCCCTGATCACCACCAGCCGACCCTTCGACCACACTCATCGATGGTCACGAGGGCGACCCGACACCAGTACCGCGCCAGAACAGCCCACTACCAGCGAAGACACCGGCTCCACCAGATGCGGCTGGAGTCCTAGGTCGGTGATCAGCTGGTGAGGATGATGTTGTGGAGGTTGGCGATTCCGGAAGTAGCGTCGGTCAATGTGTGGGCGGCGCGGCGGTAGTCGCGCAGGATCTTGAAGCACTTCATTCTAGCCAGGGCGTGTTCGACCCCTGCCCGAATGGTGCGGTGTTCGACGTTGAGGGCTTCTTTCCAGGCTGGCAGGTCGGTGCCGTCGGCGGGCTTGCGGTACGGCAAGGCCCAGCGACGCGAACTGGTGCGCCACCGCGACCGGCCCAATACCGGCAAACCCGTGCGAGACGCATGCGTAGCCGACGGCCGTGAGCGAATTGCGTAATAGATTTACGTAGTCCTACGGATGGCCAGACATCCTCGTCACGGCTACGTTCCACTGATCGGACCGAGTGTCGACATCACGTCGCCGCCGACCGCCGACCTGGAGGAGGAGACGTGTCGATTTTTGGACGATTTCGCATGCCGGGACTGCTCGGCGTTTTTGCCGTGGTGGCCGCGATCGCAAGTCTGCTGCTTGCCGTGCTGCCCGGGCCGGCCCAGGCAGCGACGACCGCTGACTCGACGGTACGCCCCCACGGGATCGTTCCTGCCCACGTGAAGGTGTACACCTTGATCTCGTCCGTTCCGACGTTCAATGTGGCCGAAGGGCGTTCGGTCATCAACGCCCTGGATGCGCCAGTGACTACCACGTTCACCTCGAACCAGTCGAGGACCTATACCGTCAGCACCAGCACCGGCCACCAGGCGTCCTTCTTCAATTTCCTAACCGTCTCGGTCAGCCAAAACGCCACGCTGTCCAGAACCACCGCGCTCGGCGTCAGCGCGACAACCGTCATGCCGCCGCGGACCCGGGTCTTGGCCGAATACGGCATCGAAGCCTTCGACATCGTCTACGACGTGCAGGGCTACACCTGCCTCGGCTCGAACTGCCGCACCTGCCCGGTCAACTGCAACAAGAACGGCGGCCCGACGCGGGAGGCGAGGAACGTCCCCACCGTCATCGAAGGCTGGCGCCTCACCTCTACACCGGCCTGAGCGTTCCGGCCGGATGCTGCCCGGCGTCACGATCCGACGGCGGCGGCACCAGGAGGTTGATTGTGCGGCACGGGAAGCCCCGCGGGCGGTGGCCGGCGGGGCTTCCCGGGCGACAGGTCCCGACGCGCGCCCCCGCTCGCGACCACTGTCCGGGCATGCTCAGGTGATTCTTGCCTACGACGATTCCGACTGTCGGCGACGGCTGAAGCTGGACCTCGTCCACCTTCCGTGATCGATTTTGACCCAATCAGACGAGCAGGATCCGGTGGCGCACTCACAGACTGCTTCCTGGAGCCGCGCCCTCATCGATGCCCGGGATAGGCACCCCGTACCTGACCTGCAAAGGGTTAAAAACCTCAATGTTGTCATCCTGCGGGGCAGGTGTGGATCGCGTACCGTTCGATAGCCTCGACCTGTCGCCAACTCTCATGCTCCTCATCATCGGTCTGCAGGTCCTAAGCTCGTCCAAACGCTTCTCCGATTGCATTGCGAACCTGCGCACGGCCTCGGTGCCAAATCGCAATCTGGTAAAGTCCCGGGCCAGCTCCGAGATCTACACCATGGAGTTCCGGTGGGCCATAGCTGTCGGTGGCATGAACTATAATGCGCCCTGTAGGCAACTGAAGCGACACAGAGTCAAGCCATGCCCATGTGGTATCGCTCAGGGTGGGCGCAGTTCGATGGGCGGTGACACGCACTGCAGGCACCCTGCACTGGTCCGCGCATTGGACAATCAGCACCGCACCGTAAGCCGTGACAATTGATTCTGGGGCCAGGCGGCGCGAACGCTTTACGGCGAACGCGCGGGAGGTCGTCGACGGCGCTGTCGTCAACGTCTCGGAGGACGAAGACATTGTAGGAGGGATGAACGATCGCATCGGGTGTGCTGCGGACCATCGTCGGGTGCAGCATCCTGCACCTCCTGTCATGGCTGCCTGCGCTGGTGCTTCTCGGCTAGCCTTTCATACTCACAATCGGGTACGGGTGGCGCCGACTGGTGCCGGCGCCACCCGTCTATTCAGCGGGTCCGGTGGTGCCGTTCCTGGCCGCCCTTGCGGACCGGTCAGCAACTGCGCGCGATCTTCTCCGGACCTGGCTCGAAGCACTACGCTCTGCGCCGTGGATGAGACCTCGACGGCGTACGAGGCGGCGGCTGACCGGCTCGCGACCGCTGCCCCGGGCACAGCACAAGTGGCCGTAGCAGACCTAATCAGGCTGGCCGTGGCCGACGGTGAGCTGCGGCAGCCGGTCACGGACACGATTTGCCAGTGGCTGCGCGGCCCGGCCGGGTCAAGCGGCGTCGCGGTCGAGGAGCGGCGTATCGTACTTGGGTCGCTCACCGATCGGCTGCGGGCGCAAGAGGCACCGTGGCAGGGCGTGAGCATCGACCTGTCCGGTACGACGCTTGTCGACGCCGACTTCAGCGGCTGCCGGCTCGGCGGTGCCGTCTTCGCCGACACCCGGTTCCACGGCACCACGGTCTTCGACGGCGTCACGTTCGAGGACGAGGTCATCTTCCAGCGAGCGGTCTTCTACGACGACGCCAGCTTCACCGAGGTGCGATTCGAAGGCGATACCGAGTTCGGCAGGGTCCGATTTCGCGGCCGGGCGGACTTCACCAGTGCGGCGTTCGGCGGCATGGCCTGGTTCGGGCGTGGCACCGACACGTGGTGGGAAGACGACGAGGCGTGGGAGACGGTCGAGGAGATCGACCCGGCGCCGTGGGAGGAGCTCAACGAGGACGATCCGGACTGGCCGGTCGCGGTGCTCATCGAGGACTACCAGGACTGGGAGGAGGGTGGGGACGGCGCGCGGTTCGCGGGTGACGCGTCGTTCGCTGGCGTCCGGTTCGACGGCCCGGCCTGGTTCTACAACGCCCGGTTCGGGGCGGCGGCCACGTTCGCGGGGGCCCGCTTCGCGGGGCGGGTGCACCTCGACCAGCCCTCGGTCGACCTCTGCGACGCGCACTGGGCCGGCGGCACCGAAGACGGTGAGTCCGAGTGGCCGCTGGGCTGGACGGTGCGATCGGACGGCACCGGCGGCGACCTGGTGCCGGACTCCTCCGTGGCGCCCTACAGCCAACAGCTCGCCGACCCAGACCCCTCGGTCCGCTCGGCCGGGCTGGGGAGCCTGAACCAACTCGGTGACGACCGGCCCGAGCTGCGGCAGCGTGTCGTGGCGACGCTGTGCTCGTTCCTGCGGATCCCGGTGCCGTTCGACCTGCACGCGCAGGGCCGCACCGCTGAGCAGACCACGCTGCTGCGGCTGCGCCAGCAGGCGCAGCAGCTACTCGCAGAGCGGCTCCGGCCCGGCCCAGGGCAGTGGAAGGACATGAACCTGTGGCTCTGCGGCGCCACGCTTGTCGAGCTGGACTTCAGCGGCTGCGAGGGCGGGTACGCCGAGTTCGCCGGCGCCCAGTTCCACGGGACAACCCGCTTCGACGGCAGCCGCTTCGACCGAGCGGCGTTCACATTGAACGGATCGTCTGGCCGGGCCACCTTCCATGGCGACGTCCTGTTCGGCGCCGAGCCGCCCGACGGCGTGGTCTTCCACCGTACTGTAACGTCACGCGCCTGAGCTCGGGATGGGCATGACTGACCAGCCGGTCCCCGGGGTCTACGAGGCCTGTACGGTGCCAAAGTGTCGCACGCGCTGTGAGCTGGTCCCCAGCCTGGCTGGCGCACCTTGATAGTCATGGTGTTTCAACTGATCTATTTGGTCGCGATCCGAGTGTTTGACGCTCTGCTCGTCGTGGCCCGCAGTGACAGCGCGTGCTCGCTGAGCTACTGGCGCTGCGTCACGAGGTCGCGGTGCTACGCCGTCAGGTCGACAGCCGAGCACGGCTGTCCTGGCCCGACCGGGCGATCCTGTCGGCGCTGGCCCGGCGGCTGCCCCGCGCGGTTCGCGCCCATCAAATCGTGACCCCGGCGACGCTGCTAGCGTGGCACCGCCGGCTGGTCCGACGCCGCTGGATTTATACCCCCACCGCAGCGGCCGACCACCCGTCAGCGACGAGATCCGCAAACTCATCCGCCGGATGGCCCGGGACAACCCCCGCTGGGGCCACAAGAGAATCCAAGGCGAGCTGTTCGGACTGGGCCACCGCGTCGGCCTCTAAGCCCCCATATGGCTGGATGAGGCAATTAGCCGACAGGTGGCCTCCGGGACCGACAACTCGGCAGGGTGGTTGTCCGGGCAAGGCGGATGACGCGTGAGGCGCTACGGCGCAGGCGGCACCGGATGGATCGAGACCGACTACATCGCCCTGGGCGTCGCGCATGAGGAGTTCGGTGAGCCGATCGTGCTGTGGGTTGGCGAGCGGCCGACGCCCGCTGGCCGGCAGTGGAGTCGGAGGCCAGCGGGCGGACACGTGTTTTCGCTGAAAAGCCATCGCCGCTGGCGCCGGTGCCGGCGCCGGCGCCGGCGTGAGCCCGCCACGCCGGCGCCGGTGGCCGGGATCCGGTCAGGGATCAGTCGGGTAGGCGGTCGAGGATCCAGGTGCAGAGTTCCTCGGTGACCGCGGTGTGGGCGGTCGTGGTGGAGGAGCAGAGGAACTCGTCGAGTTCACTGTCGCCCGGGTCAAGCGCGTTGACCTTCGCGTACAGGCTCTCCTGGTCATCGAGGTCGCGGATCGCGACGGCGCTGACGGTAGGCACGAAGCACACGGTCGACTTGAGGAGGTTGACGATCCCGCCGTTCTTCTTCAACGCGTCGGCGATGAGCCGATAGGTGTCCAGGGTGCCTCCCGGGGCGCCATCGATCTCCGGGAAGCCGTCTGTGGTGATGATCTTACGGTCGGGCGGGAGGGTGCGGACCAATTCGGCAACCGTGACGTTGTCCCCGGCCGCTTGAATGCGGAAGTTGGTCCCGGGAAAGAGCAGCCCATCAACGGTCAACGCGAACTCCCCCGGCTCGACGGGGCCCGCCGTGCCGTCACCGGCGCCATTCGCGACGCCGATCTTGCGGGGAATCGTGGGCCACCAGCCCACCGCCTGGAGCTGCTCGAGGAATTCATCCCGGTCGGGATGTTGCCGGATTGCGCCGTCGTTGCTGTCGTAGTGCCGCCACAGCATCTCCTTCGCGGCGGGGCTGTTCATCTGAATCGCAAAGTCGTTCGCCGGGCCGGGGATGAAGTGGGCGAAAGCCTGTACCCCGATGGGGATGTAGCCGCCCCGGTGGGGGGTGTCATAGGAGAAGTAGACATCGGTGCGGTGCGGAATCCCCTCGTGTTCCATCCTGGCGAGCGCGTAACGGGTGATCAGACCGCCCATACTGAAACCGCCAACCGCCAGTAGGTCGCTCCCGGTCTGGGACGAGATGGTTCGCTGGATCACCGCGATGGCCGCCTGGGCGTTGGCCGATATCGACGCCGTGCGTTCGTCGAAACCGAGGAGGATGACCGTCCTGCCCCGTCGCCGAAGCGTGGTGATCAACGGGAAGGCGCCGTCCAGACCCTGGTAGAGCCAGTCCAGATCGCTGCGGCCGAGGTTGAACCCGTCGGCGATGACCACCGGCCGTCGAACACCAGGCGGGCCGTCTGCGTAGTAGACCCGGGCGAAGCCGTTGGGGATACCCTCGTCCCATTCCTCGTCCGCTGCCGGCACCTCGATCGGCACCGACGGCGCGCCGGCAACCCGAGCAGCCAGGGACACCCCACCCACCGCTTGTTCCAGTTCGGACATGCAGTTTCCTCCCTTTCATCCACGCGCCGATCGTCCAGACAGAAGCGTCTGATCATGAGCGGCTGCGGGGCATGGCGGCCTTCACCACGACAAGAACGATATGCCAGCAGCACCCATTTCTCCACTCATTCGGAGGTATGAAAAAACGGTAAAACTTCCACGATGAAAGCTTATGGGAATTCCAAAATGGTCGTCTGGCGGGGAACGCAAATGTCATCAGATTCGTGACTGCGAGGCGGGATTTCAATTCCCTTCTATTGAACCAACCTCATCCTGCGTAGCGGCTACTCTCGAGTGATGGAAGACGAGGTTGGCCTGCACGATTCGGGGGCGCGCGGCGGGAGTTGCAACGTCGTTTGGTCAGAATGCTCCTGCACTTGAGCGTCGAGATGCAGCAGATGAAGCATCTCGAGGAGCCACTGCACCCTGCTCTGCCGAAGCTACCGTCAGCCTTTCGCGGGAAGTGTGGTGTGCGTCGTTTGGCGCGTTGACGCGCGACGGGAGGGCGGTCATGACAGGCTGGGATGGAGTGCGGTTGTGGGGCGGCGGCGAGGATGAGGTGCGGGCACGTCTGGCGGCGGGAGCCGATCCCTGCATGCCGTTCGGGACTGACACGGCCCTGCACGTGGCGGCGGAGCACTCGTCGCCCGCGGTGGTGGCGGCGATGGCCGCGGCCGCAAGCGATGTTGACGTCCTGTCCGACGGCCGGTCCCCGCTGTGGCTGGCGGTTCACTCGCGGCGGTACGACAATGCCCGGGTGCTGGCGGCCGCTGGCGCGGACCCGTGGCAGTCGATGATGGCCGGTTGGTCACCTGGTCGGCTGAGCCTCGCAGGAGCCGAACCCGACTTGTTCGGCGCGGCGCCGGCCGGTGTGGAGCTGAGCCCAGCCGAGCGGGAAGCCGTCGCGTTGGCTGGTGAGCTGGGCGAACGGTTGCAGGTCGACTACTACGACGGAACCGGGCTGCTCTGCGTCGCTGGTATCGACGCGGCCGAGGCGATCCGCCGGCTCGCCGGCATCCCGATGACCGAGGACGAGCTGCTCGCCCACTACGAGGTCGACGTCGAGGAGGAGCCCGAGCCGGGCGACGAGGACGACTGGCGCTGGCTCTCGGAGATGAACGATCTGCTGCTCGTCGGCGTCAGCGACGTGCCTGGCGGCTGCGTGATCAGCCAGCCGTGGGGATATCAGCCTCAGACTCCCTTGGTTGGTCGGCTGCTGTCCGCCGGCACCGTCGCCTACGGCCTTTACGCGAACCCGAAAAGCGGCAACCAGGGCAGCATCTACCGTGACGGGGAGACGACCGGCTGGGACCTGCACCCTGGCGGTGCCGCGTGGGACACGGACACCAGCGAGATGATGCTGCTCAGCTACCTCTACTGGCTGCAGCCTCCCGCATACGCGTGCGCGTTCGTGGGCCTGCGCCCAGTCGACGCCCGATGCATCACCGGCCCCGCCGACCAGTGGGTTCTCCTCCCCGACCGCGACTACTGGGCCCGCGAGACGGTTAGTTAGGCTTTGTTAGGTCGTGGTGGCGTGTCGCTTGTACGGGCGTCGTGGGGGTGTTTGGCTGCGGTGCGTGGTTGAGCGGGACCTCGCTCGGGTGCGGGCGCAGTTGGAGGACTTCGCGACGAGGATATTCGCGGGGTTGCGGCGATCGGATCAGCGGGCGACGGGTCTGCGGTATCTGCGTGGGTTGATGTTGGACGGCCGGCGTAAGTCGATGCAGCCGATGGCCGAACGGCTCGGGGTCGATCACCAGCAGTTGCAGCAGTTCCTGACCTCGTCGACCTGGGATGTCGCCGGTGTGCGGCGGCGGCTGGCGACGGCCGCGGTCGACCTGGTGGCGCTCAGGTGTGGGTGGTCGACGACACCGGGTTTCCCAAGGACGGCAAGGCATCGGCGTGTGTGGCCCGGCAGTACTCCGGCACCCTTGGAAAGGTCGCGAACTGCCAGATCGCCGTCACGGTTCACGCGGCGACCGACGCCGCGTCGGCGGTGCTGAACTGGCGGCTGTTCGTGCCGGAGTCCTGGGACGAGGGCTGTATCCCCGGCCCGGACGGGAAGCCCGCGAACGCGCACGCCCGCAGGCTGCGCCAGCAGCCGGTCACCCTCGATCAGGCCGGGACGAAGAAAGCACACCACCGTGTGCGGGTGCCGCCTGCCGAGCAGATCGACCAGATCCTCCAGCGGCGGGCGGCGTCGAAGGTCCCCGACGCCGAGCGGTACCGGCCGAAGTGGCTGATGGCCCTGGAGATGCTCGACGAGTTGGCCGCATGGGGGCTGCGTCCGCCGCTGCTGACCGCCGACGCCGGCTACGGCCAGGTCGCGGAGTTTCGCCAGGGCCTGACCGAACGCGGCATCAGCTACATCGTGGCGACCACGTCTTCCACCGCCGCTCAACCCGGAGACGCCCAACCGGTCGAGGTTCCCTACGCCGGAGTCGGCAAGCACCCCACACCGCGCTACCCCCACCCTGCTCGCAGCCTGAAGGACCTGGCCCTCGCCCACGGCGCCGACAAGACGCGTCTGGTGCGCTGGCGTGCCCGGCTACCCGCACCCGACCACACCCATCCTCTCGGGTCAGCCGGACACAACTCCGGTCGGTGCTCAATCGGCGGCTATGAGCGGATACAATTCCAGCCTGCGGTTGACGCCGAGCGCGGTTTACCAGGAGCGCCAGGCACCGGGCGGATGTTCGGGTGTCGCCAGATCGGCGACCATCCCGAAATGATCAGTGGCCCACACCTTGTCGACCGGTTCGTCGAAGGCCAGCCGGCAGTCGACGATGTCCAGGGTCGGGCCGTGGATGCCGCAGCGAACCATGACGTAGTCGATGCGGCGTCCCAGCTCCAACGACATCTCGCCGGCCTGCACGAGTGGGTTCAGCGGTGTAAAGGTGTGGCCGGGTTCGTCTGGGTGTATCGCCGACCAGGCATCCCGGTACGCGACGCTGCGTCGGCACAGCGACTGCTTGCCGGTCCAGAACCTCATGCTGGCAGAGTCCGGACTGTCATCGAAATCCCCGGCCAACATCACGTGCATGTCCCGGCCGGCGAGTTGCTCCTCGATGAACTCGGCACAGGCGACCGCTTGCAGCTCGCGTTCGTAGGCGTAACCCACGTGGTAGGTCGGCTTATGGTGAACGAACAACAAGGGCCCGATCGGCGGCGGCGCTTCGATCTCGGCCACGACGGCGGCGCACCATGGCAGGTCCACGCGGTCGGTGACGTGCAGATCAACCTCACGTACCGTACCGACCGGCCACCGGCTGGCGAGAGCAGCGCCGACGCCGTCAGCAGAGCGCCCGGAGTGACGAACGATGTGATAGTCAGGGCCGAGCAGGTCCGGAGCTTGGTCATAGCCATTACCCCAGACCGTTTCCTGCAGGGCGACCAGATCCGGGCGCAAGCTTGCCAGACCCGCCCGTAACACCGAACGACGACGTTCCCAGTCGGCACGATCCGGCGAAAGCAAGTTGAGGGTCATGACCCTCAGATGACCTGCCCTCGCGCTGTCGTCAAACTCCGCCATACAGATCAATTACCTGGAGCCGAGCTGCCGAAACATCATCCGCACATCGGTTAAACCCTCACGCCGAGAGAACGGCTCGCTCATCGACGCCCGTCACACAACGTCACCAACTTGGATCGTTGCTGTCAGGCGGCGAGCCGCCGGACGTAGACCGAACTCGGCGCGGTGTGCAACTGCAGCCGTCACCTACCTCTGCACTCGGACGGGTCTGTGGATTTAACGGCTCTGGCTCACTTTCGGTGGTATCAGAGAGTAGTGGCCTCAAGGGCTGGGCGGCGGGGCTGTCCAGATTGGTGCAACCAGGGCAAAGGGGGTAGCAAGTCGGAGTCGCGCGCTTCCTGCGAAGACTCGCCAACTCCGAGACATCAGCGTCAGCGGTTCGCGCGTGCACCTGCGAGGTCGCCACGGAATGTCACCACCGAAAGTGAGCCAGAGCCGTTAGCGAGACAGCCCCTGCTCCGCAGTCGTGCGGAGGGCCACGCCTCGCTCGGCGAGCACGTCCGTGAAGTGGGCGTACCGTTCGCTGCGCAGCATCCAGCCTCGATAGATGGCCAATGCCGCCGCTGGGCACGGCCGCCACCGCCCGCTCTGCCTCGTCGCCTCGGGCCAGCGCGTCGTGGTCAACCACAGCAACGACCAAGCCCGCTTCCCAAGCCGCTCGCGTCTCCGACACGAAATGCTCATCCGGACGGCGCGGCCGCAGCGGGACTGTAGCCCGGCCTAGTCGACACGGTGCCTGAGGTCTTCTCGGGTTGTGCCGTCGAACCGGCGTTCAGCTTCGACGGCACGTCGGAAGCGACGGTATGCCTATGGCGGCAGCAGGGCGACGACCGGTGGCATGCTGGACCATGCAGACGCCACGATCAATGAGCTTCCCGTCGACGCTCCCGGCCACGTGCCGTGGTGGCCTCGTCCCGACGTGAACCTGTTCAACATCGTGCTCCACGTCCTGCAGGACACCACCCGGCATGCCGGTCACGCCGACATCCTGCGCGAACAGCTCGACGGCTGGTCCGGGCTCAAAGCTGAGTACGAGGAACAGATCGACACAGCGGCCCGTGAGACCTACCGGGCGAAGATCCAGCAAGCTGCCCGGGCAGCGGCTGGCGGCTCGTCTTGAGAAGGATGCCCGAGGGGAAAGCGAGCAAGCCAAACCAGGTTTTGAGGTTCCCGGTGACGCTGACGAGTAGGGTGGTTGGCCGGGCCACCACTCCCCACACCGCACTGAGGTGAGTAGGCCGATCAGCGTGTGCGATGTGCACCCGCTCGCACTGCGGCCAGCGCGGCGGCGGCCGCCTTTTCGGCGACCGCGTCGTTGACCGGCTCGTGGGTCACCAGCATCCGGTAGTAGAACGGTGCGCCGAGTGCTCGGATCACCTCAACTGGATCGGTATCCGCGGGTAGCTCACCACGCTTGACCGCGCGCTGCACGGATTCGGCGGCTTGGCTGTTACGGGCAGCGTAGAACTCGCGCAGCGCGTCTGCCGCTCGTGGGTCGTGTACCGCTGCGGCAATCACGCCGAGAAAAAGGGAGCGTTGTACCGGATCCGCGTAGAAACGGCTGATCCCCAGGGCAAGCTCGCGTAGATCCGTCTCGATTGACCCGGAGTCTGGCAGCGGCAGGTCGGTCCTGACGAGTTCGCGGAGCAGTTCGGTGAGCAGCCCGGTGGTGTCGCGCCAGCGCCGGTACACCGTGCTCTTGGCGACTCCTGCGGCGTCGGCAACCCGTTCCACCGTCAACTCGGCGTACCCGTGTGCCTGGAGCTCGGCGCGGGTCGCGGCGAGGACGGCCGTGCGTATCCGCTCGGTACGTCCCCTTGGTCGTAGCATGCCCGGCTGCGGACGGTCTGACGTCAAAGAAAACTCCAGTTGCGTTAGTGCCTTGAGTTCGCCTAGCATCCACCTTAACGCGACTCGCGTTTCATTACCATCGTCCGACACCCTGGCGCGCCAGCAGCGCAGGGTAGGTCGAACTGCGCACCCAAAGGAAGTACGCCGTGACTCCACCGACGAAACCCAGCTCGCGCGGGCTGGCGCTCGCCACGCTCTGCGCGATGCAGTTGATGATCATCCTTGATGGAACGATCGTGACCGTCGCCCTGCCGACCATCCAGCACGCCCTGGGCTTCTCGCAGGGCGGACTCTCGTGGGCGGTGAACTCCTACCTCATCGCCTTCGCCGGGCTGCTGCTCCTGTCGGGGCGGCTCGGCGACCTGATCGGAACCAAGAAGGTGTTCCTGGCAGGCCTTTGCACCTTTACCGTCGCGTCGCTGCTGTGTGGCATCGCTGGCAGTCCGGAAATGCTGATCGCGGGTCGGTTCCTGCAGGGCGTGGGCGCAGCGTCTGCGTCCGCCGTGGTGCTCGGCATGATCGTCGCTCTATATCCTGAGCCCGGCGAGCAGGCCAAGGCCATGGGCGTCTACAGCTTCGTCTCGGCGGGCGGCGCCTCGATCGGCCTGATAGCCGGCGGGGTCATCACTGAAACCCTGGGCTGGCAGTGGGTGTTTCTGATCAACCTGCCCATCGGTGCGGTAGCCCTGTTCGCCGGACGGCGGTTTCTCACCGGGCAGCCGGGAATCGGACTGCGCGCCGGTGCCGACGCGATCGGCGCCATCCTGGTCACCACGGGTCTCTCGTTGGGTGTGTTCACCATCGCGCAGGTCTCCGAGGACCGGCTCAGCTCGGGCGAGCTTAGTCTGTACGGCGCGGTCGCTGTGCTTCTGCTGGTCGCCTTCGTGATCCGCCAGGCCAAGGTCGCCCGCCCGCTGCTCGCTCTGCGCCTGTTCCGCAACCGGGAGATCTCCGGCGCCAACATCGCTGTGGTGCTGGTCTTCGCGGCCGGCTTTGGCTTTCAGTTCCTCAACGCCCTGTACCTCCAGCGTGTCCTCGGACTCGACTCGATGCAGACCGGCCTCGCGTTCCTTCCCGCACCCCTCGTCATCGGCACCATGTCACTGTTCTTCACCGCCAAACTCACCGCCCGCTTCGGCACCCGTCGGACACTGCTGACCGGCCTGTTCGCTCTCGGCGCCGGACTTCTCCTGCTGAGCCGGGCACCCGCCGACGGCAGCTACGCGCTGGATGTCATGCCAGCCCTGCTCATCCAGGGCTTCGGCATGGGTCTCACGGTCCCGGCGATCATCATGCGGGCCATGTCCGGTGCCGCACCTGCCGATGCCGGCCTCGCCTCCGGTCTGAACAACACCGCCCAGCAGGCAGGCGCCGCAGTCGGCCTCGCCGTCCTGGCCACAGTCGCCACCGCGCACAGCGACTCCCTGATCCGCGGCGGTACCGAGCAGGTGCAGGCGCTACGGGACGGATACAGCCTCGGGTTCCAGTTCTCGGCAGGCTTCGTCTTCGCCGCCTGGCTCGTCGCCTTCCTCGTCCTGAGAGACAGGTCAACCAAACGGCAGCAGGAGCAGCCGGCGGGCCAGACGATCGCTCAGGACACCGTCGAGCCCGTCGCCGCACCGTGATCCCGCGCCCGACAAGCGATGCAACCGAACTGAACGCCGACAGAGCGAGGGGTACGCACAGTGCCGGACAGGATTCGAGTAGGAGTGGTCGGGGCACACGCCGAGCGAGGTTGGGCCCGAAACGTTCATCTGCCCGCCCTATCGGCGTCACGCGACGAGTACGAAATCATCGCGGTCGCCGGAACGAGCCGTGAATCGGCATGGGCGGCGGCCCGCGTATGGGGTGCCCAGCACGCTTTCGACGACGCCCGGGCGATCATGACGCATCCGCAGGTCGACCTGATCACCATCGCCGTGCAACTCCCGCAGCGGGACGGCCTGGTGGAAGCGGCGATCGCGGCGGGAAAGCATGTCTACAGCGAGTGGCCGTTGGCGCTGAACGCGGAGATCGCGGAGCGGTTCCGGGCCGGTGCCCAGGCGGCCGGGGTTCGGCACGCGGTGGGGCTGCAGTCCCGGCACCACCCGGCGGTGCGGTACCTGCGTGACCTCATCGCGGACGGTCTGGTCGGGGAGGTGCTGTCAACGTCGCTCACGTACTCCCTCGCGACCCCCGAGGTCTGGTCGCAGCGCTACGCGGCGCTGTTCGACCACACCAAGGGCGTCAACCATGTGGCAGTCGTCGGCGGTCATTGCCTCGACATGTACCGCTCGATCGTCGGCGATTTTACCGAACTGTCAGCGACCCTGACGACCCGGATCCGCCGGGTCACTCTGCAGGAGACGGGTAACGAGATCGAGGTCACTTCGCCGGACCAGATCGTCGTGGCGGGGCTGTTGGAATCGGGGGCGGCGTCCTCGGTGCATCTCATGACAGGTGGACCACAGGGCGACGGCCTCCGGATAGAGGTGCACGGGCGGGCAGGCCGGCTGATACTCCGTTCCACGGACGACTCCCTGGTCGGTCCCGAGTTCGTTCTCACCCACGCCCGGGTCAACGGCAGCCCGGTCGAGCGGCTCACGGTGCCCATGCGTTATCAGTCTGCGCTCACCGGGGCGCCGTCCCCGGTGAGCAACGTGCACCAGGTGTACGCGGATCTGGCGCGAACGATTCGTACGGAACAAACCTTCGAGCCGGACTTCGCAACGGCGGTCCGTACGCATCGCCTGCTGGACACGATCAAACAGTCCGCGGATATGGGAGAGCGTCAACGACTCCCCTAACTGGACGTTTGCTTCACGTTCGCGCCAGTAGTGGGCGTTCACGGTCCGATCTCGATAGCGCAAGATGCCCGATCCAACCCGGAAAGAACACATCTTGCCCGACTGAACCCCGACCGGAATCAGAGCATTTCGCCCCTCGAACGCGTCTGGTTCACCTTCGCCCATAAATCGACGGACATGATGTCCGTCGAGCCGGCCCCCGGCCCCGTACGCCTGCACCGTGACCGCACGGCGAGCCTGTCCGTCCGACCTGTCCGACGCCCGGTGGGCCCTGATCGCACCCCCGCCTGACCGCCTAGCGACAGGCCCGCACCGACGCCGGCGTCAGCGGCCGCACCCCCACCCACGACCTACGCGACACCTTCGACGCCATCCTGTACATCAACCGCACCGGCATCGCCTGACGCTACCTACCCCACGACTTCCCGCCCCACGCCACGGCCTACGGCCACTTCGCCACCTGGAGCAAAGAAGGCATCTTCGCCGACCTGACCCACCAGCTCACCGGCCTCGTCCACGACCACCACGACCGCACCATCACACCCACCGCATCCCTCACGGACAACCACAGCGTGAAAACCTCCACCAACGTCCCACCTCTTAGGTGGAACTGACGGCAGTCCCGTGCCGCCGGGACCGGGGTCGGCTCGGCCATTGTCAAGTGAGCTTGACATCGCCAGCGAGTGCCTTCTATCGTGTCAAGTATACTTGACTCTCGCTGCAGGAAGGGCAACTCGTGCAAGCACAAAACGAGATCGGGGACTATTGCGACTCGATCAAGACAGCCGTTCGACTCGTACTCTGGACACTGGCCTGGGCGGCGACGCTCGCCCTGGCCAAGTTCGGCCCCCGACTCTTGTGGGATTCACAACAACCGGTGGCGAGCTGGGCCGCGGTGGTCGTCAATCTTGTCGTCGGCATCGGATGGATCGTCGCCTTCACGCGCTTTCTCCGAGCACAAGATGAGTTGCAACGGCAGATCCTGCAGGATGCGCTGGCGGTCACCCTCGGAGCGGGGTGGCTCGGCGGATTCGCCTATATCGTCGTGGACAGCCGGCCTCGTCGCCAACGACGTCAATATCGCAGTCTTCCCCGCGCTCATGGGAGCCGTCTACTTGATCGCCTTCGTCGTCGGCAGAACCAGATACCGGTGAAGAACCGCATCACGGACCTTCGGACCGAACGCGGGTGGACGCAGGCTGAACCAGCTCAGCGTATCGGCGTGTCAAGGCAGACGATCAACGCGACGAAACAGGGAAGTTCGACCCGAGCCTTCCAACCGCCTTCCGCCTCGCCAAGCTGTTCAACCTGAGAACCAAAGAGATCTTTATCGACGATGAATGACGCGCCTCGGTGCAGCCTGCACGAGCCGACCCCACACGCCGCATACGCCTTCACCACCAGGTTCATGCCGTTCCAACGGCGCTATGACCATCACAGCCATAGATGAATTGGAGCTACCCCAATGCCCGACGACCGAAGCCCGACCCGCCGGCCACGGCCACGGCGGTCACTCGCGCTCGTCGCGGTGGCCGTGTTCGCGGCCACGCTCACCCCGGCGACACCGGCAGTCGCCACGGCCACACCGGCCGGGCTGGTCTGGGGCGCCTGCCCGCCACCGGCCGAAGGTTCCGGGGGCGACACCCGCCAGCAGTGCGCCACACTGCAACTGCCGTTGGACTATCGCCATCCGCACGGCCGCCAGATCGACGTCACGATTTCACGGATCGCCACCGCCGAGCCGGGCCTACGGCGCGGCATCCTGCTGTCCAACCCGGGCGGACCCGGCGACTTCGGCCTCGACATGCCCAGCTTCCTCGCCGCCGCGCTGCCGGCCGAGGTGCTGACCCGCTACGACCTGATCGGGTTCGACCCGCGCGGTGTCGGGGCGAGCACGCCGATCACATGTGGCATCACCGACCCGGTCGCGGTGACCGACCTCATCCTGCCCTACCCGGCACCGGACGGGTCGATCGCCCGCAACATCGAGTTCGCCCGGACGACGGCGCGCGACTGCGCGGCGCACTCCGGCGAGTTGCTGCCGCACATCACCACCGCCAACACCGCACGCGACATGGACCGCATCCGGGCCGCGCTCGGCGAGCCGAAGCTGTCCTATCTCGGGTACTCCTACGGTACCTACCTCGGTGCGGTTTACACCTCGTTGTTCCCGGACCGCAGCGACCGGATCATCCTGGACAGCGCGGTCGACCCGAACCGGATCTGGAACGGCGTCTTTCGGCAGTGGAGCCCGTCCGTGGCGTTGCGCTTCCCCGACTTCACCGGCTGGGCGGCCGCCCGCAACGACGAGTACGGGCTGGGCGCGACGCCGGCCGCGATGGCCGAGACCTATTTCGCGACCGCGGCGGCACTGGACCGCGAGCCCCTGGTGACGCCCGGCATCGTGGTCACCGGAAACGTCTACCGCCAGATAACCCGCGTCCTCCTGGATGACGACCGCAACTTCCCGCTGCTCGCCGCGTTCTGGCAGGCACTCGCCCAGGCATCGCCACCGGCGGCGCTTCCCGCGCTGCGGCGCGCGGCGCCGACGGCCCAGATACCGGCCGACAACGGCGCCGCCGTTCTCTACGCGATCGTTTGCGGTGATGTGGCGTGGTCGCGTGACGTCGACCGGTACGCCCGTAACGTGGCCGTCGACCGCCGGCTGTTCCCGATCACCGCCGGCATGCCGGCCAACCTCTGGCCGTGCGCGTTCTGGCCGAACCGCCCGCTGGAACCACCGGTGGCGGTCACCGGCAAGGGGCCACGCAACGTGCTCATTCTGCAGAACCTGCGTGACCCGGTGACCGGCTGGCCGGGCGCGTTCGGGCTACGCCGGGCGTTGGACCGGCGGGCCACAATGGTCACCCAGGACGCGGGCGGGCACGGCGTGTTCCCCATCCGATCCGGACGGTGCGCCGCGGACATCGCCACCGCGTTCCTCACCACAGGAACGCTGCCCGACCGGGACCGCTTTTGCCCCGGTCCATCACCCGACGACATCGCCGTAACGTCCGCCGCGCGGCCGATACCCTCCGGTCCGCTCGCCGTCCGATAGGCCGTGACGATCCGCGCACCGGGACGCCCTGGCGATGTGCGCCCTGGTGCGCGGATCAGCGCACACCGCAAGATCGAAGCACTGTTCTCGGCTACTTGTTTCATTGACCTGCGACCGTAGCCCGGCCAGGCTTCGGTCGAGGCGCCCGGGCTGTCGCTCACTTTTCGGCTGCCCATGCTGGTCGTGTGGCTCTCATCTGACCTGCGCGGCCCGGGCGTCGCCCCAGGGCGGGGAGAGGCTCAAGAGCCGCCTCTGTGTGTCAACCCGTTGCGGTGAGGTGCTTGAGCTGATCTTTGATGAGCTGTCTGTAGAGGACGTTGGTGAGTCGTCTTTTGAGTGCTCGTCGGGCTTCGGCTGGCGTCTTGCCCTCACTGATTTTGCGGAGGTAGTAGACGCGGCCGGGTCCGGGGTCGCGGGCTTGGCAGACCGCGATGGTGTGCAGGGCGGTGTTGAGCTGCCGGTTGCCGGTGGGGTTGAGCCGGTGGCGGCGGCGTTCGCCGCTGGATGCTTCCAGGGGTGCGGTGCCGGTGTAGCTGGCGAAGTGATCGGCGGTCGGGAAGCGGGTCACATCGCCGACGTGGCCGAGGATCTTCCCGGCGAGGATGTGTCCGACGCCGTGGATCTCGGTGACCCTGGAGTGAGTCTCGGCGAGGGTTGTTTGACGGGTCTGTGCCTGGTTGGCGTCGAGGTTGCCAGCCGACCGCCACCCGCGTCGAACGCATCCGGGCCGTAAACGCCTACCAGGCGCTGAACCGGACCGAGGCCGGCCTCGCCGTGTTCCACACCCGCCTCGGTCTCTCCCTCGTCGACGCCCTCGACGGCAGCCACCAGCCGGCAGCACACCCCATCGTCGCCCGGCTGATCGAACGAGCCACCGGGGACGAATACGCCGCCCGGGATCTCCTCGCCCATGCCGGCTGCCGCAGCATCCACACTCCGCAACAGATCGAGCAGTTCACCGACTGCGTCACCACCTGCGGACTCGACGCCGGCGTCATACCGAGCTCCTTGCTGACCGAACTCACCGACGCGCTCGACATCGCCGCACGCCTCGTCGGCACGACGCCCACCGCCAGCGCATCCCAGCGGCCGCGGCAAGTGGCCAGTTGGGATGCAAACAACTCCCGGTCCCGGAGCCCAAGCCAACCCATTTTGTCGTATGCGCCCGATATGGTCGCTGCGCATCCCACGCCGACGTTCACCAACGGAGGTCCGATCATGACTGGTTCCGCACTCGACACCGTTACCGCAGACGAGGCTCGCGCCCGGCTGGTCGACCAAATGGTCGCCGACGGGAGGATCACCTCACCAACGGCGGAGGCCGCGTTTCGCCGAGTGCCACGACATCTGTTCGCGCCCGACGACGTCAGCATCGACGCACAGGACGGGCGGCGAGCCATCTTCGCCGAGCGGGCCCGGCATATCGCCACGGGGTTGAGGAGTGGACGTTCATCGACCGGGAGATCGACCTACGGCTGTCGCGTTTCTGACCGGGTTCGGGTCTGCAACGGAACGCGTGGACATCGATACGCTGTGATGCGTCAGCTGGGCGGTGATCACAGGCAGTATCGACCGAATAGGTGGCGTCCATGCGTGCTCCCGGCCTGCCCACATCCGCCTCGTTCCGTTCCCGACTCCATGACGAGAAGACGGCCACGCTCCTTGGCCTCGCCCTCGCCGTCACCTTCACCGTCTGCTTCGTGACCGGGCTGGTCTCCCATCTGATCCAACATCCGCAGCCCTGGTTCGAATGGCCCGCCGCCCCCCGCAACCTCTACCGGGTGATCACCGCCACGCACGTGGTGACCGGATTTGCCACCGTTCCCCTGCTGGCGGCGAAGCTGTGGACGGTCTATCCCAAGCTCTGGGCGAGGCCGTTGTTCACCAGCTGGGCACACGCGGTGGAACGGATCAGCCTGATCCCGCTCGTGGGTGGCAGCCTCTTCCTCGTCGTCGGCGGCATAGACGACTCGATGTACATCTACATCAACCCGTTCACGTTCACCCCGACGCACTATGTGGCGTCCTGGATCACGGTGGGCGCGCTCATCATCCACGTCGCCGCCAAACGGCAGGTCACCCTGCAGACGCTGCGGCGCCGCGACACGGTGGCCGGGCCATCGTCCCGCGGGCCAGGCTCACCGGCCCGCGCGGCTGGCCCGCCGGCTCCAGCGGTGGCGCTCGCCGATGATCACGCCGAACGCCGCAACTTCCTGATCACGGTAGGCGCCGCCGCCGGGGTTCTCGGCGTCAACTTCCTGGCCGCGAACGTGGACCCGCTGCACGATCTGGCCCTGCTGCCATCCCGGCGCTCGGACGTGGGCACGCAGAAACTGCCGGTCCAGACCCAGGCCACAGCAGCGGGCGTGACCGAGCGCATCACCTCCCCGGACTACCGGCTGCGGGTCATCGGCCAGGTCGCCAGCCCGCTGGAACTCGACGTCGACGACCTGCTCGCCCGGGTCAGCCACACCGCCACCTTGCCGATCAGCTGCGTGCAGGGCTGGAGTGTCAGCGCAACCTGGCGCGGCGTACGAGTCCGTGACCTGCTCCGCGAGGCCGGCGTGACGGACTTCGACGAGGTGATCGTGCGCTCGATACAGACCACGACCAAGCCCCAGCGTATGTTCGGCCGGGCCCGGCTCAACCCGTCGCACGCGCTGCACCCGGACACACTGCTGGCCACCGAGCTCAACGGCGAACGGCTTCACATGGATCATGGATACCCGGTGCGGCTCATCGCCCCGAACAACCCGGGCATCATGCAGACCAAATGGGTCGAGGAGCTGTGGGTCCGATGACACGACAATACAACTGGATCTTCTGGGCCAGCGTCGGCCTCGGCCTACTCCTGATGGGCTACGGCGTGCTGCTGCTCATCCGCAGCCCGATCCAGTCGTGGCCCTTCGCCAACGAAGCGCTCGTCTCGCCGTTGGACGCGCAGCTGGGCGCGATCCGCCGCTTCGCGATCATCCTGCTGCTCCACGACCTCGTCGTCCTTCCGCTGGTGTTCGGCTTCGCCACCCTCACATTCCGCGTGCTGCCGCCGGCCTGGCGCGCACCGGTCAGGTTCGGGTTGCTGATCTCGGTGTTCGTGCTTCTGATAGCCGCCTGGGGGCTGGCCGGTCAGGCGATTGAGGTGCAACCCGGCAACGAGCAGATCCTGCCCAACCACTACCCGACATCGGTAGCGCTGCTGCTGACGCCTGTATGGCTTGTCGTCGTGGTCTGGGGCTGGCGGGCAAAGGTCCGCGCCGGCCAGGACACGCGCGGGCGGGCCCACTGATCTTACGCCGATCGCGGCACGGGGCCCGGTGCCGTTGGCCCGATCGGCTCCGGGCCAACCAAGGCCGGCCGTCACCGCCGGCGGTGAAAGCCCCGGCCGGTGCGCGCTGGCACCGGTTCGACCGGCCACGGTAAACCCTGCGGTCTGCGCCGTACTCGGGCCAGGTCGCGACCGCGTCGGCGATGCCGTGCAACGGTGGGACGGGTCCTCCGCCGAACCGCTGTGGGTACCAGGTGTGTACGGCGGCCTGGTTCTTCGCCTCCCACGGCAGGCCAGGCTCCAGCGCGGCCAGCCGTGCAGTGGCCCGCTGGTCGTTGTCCTGACTCAGGTCGGCCGGGTCGAAGAAGGCCACGTCCACGTCCCGAACGTCCCGCAGGTCGAACCCGTCGCCGTAGCGGCACCCCCACACCAGATCGCGGAGGACCCCGGCACCGATCCACGCGTCCGGCAGCCCCGAGTCCCGCACCACGGCCAGTGCCCGCATCAGCCGAGGACTGGACCGCACCAAGTCCGGGAGTGTGGCGATTTCCGTGTTTGGGCCTGTGGTGTGATCGAGGTTGTTAGATGGCGATCCGGTCGCCGTAGGCGAGGATCAGGGCGTTGAGAGCTTTGGCCCAACCGTAGACCCGGCCGGTGATACTCCCGCCGCCCTTACGTTTCTGTTGGACGACGAGGTAGAGGACCTTCATCGCGGCCTGCTCGGTCGGGAAGTGCCCGCGTCGTCGGGCGGCTTGCCGGAACCGGGCGTTGAGGGACTCGATGATGTTGGTGGTGTAGAGGACCTTGCGGACCTCGTGGTCGTAGTCGAGGAACGGCACGAACTGCGGCCAGGAGGTCCGCCACAGTTTGATGACGGCCGGGTACTGGTCGCCGAACTCGGCGGCGAACGTCTCGAAGCGGGCCTCCGCCGCGGCCACCGTGGGGGCGGTGTAGATCTCCCGCAACGCGGGGGTGATTTTCTGCCAGTCCTTGCGATTGGTGTACCGCAGAGATGCCCGCACGAGGTGGACGACACATTGCTGGTGCACCGCCTGCGGCCAGACCTGCTCGATGGCGTCGGTCATGCCTTTGAGGCCGTCGCAGTCAGGCCATGAACACGTCCTCGACACCGCGGTTGCGTAGTTCGGTGAGGTAGCCGGCCCACTGCTTGGCGCCTTCCCCGCCGGTGCCGGCCCACATCCCGAGCACGTCGCGTTCCCCGCCGAGGCTGATACCCACAGCCACGTAGACGGGCCGGTTCGCGACCTGCCCCTGACGGATCTTCATCACGAGTGCGTCGATGAACACCACTGGATAGATCCGGTCCAGGGGCCGCTGCCGCCAGGCTTCCATCTCGTCCACGACGTTGTCGGTGACCCGGCTGATCAACTCCCGGGACACGTCGGCGTCGTACACATCGGCCAGGTGGGCGGAGATTTCCCCGGTCGTCAACCCTTTGGCATACAGCGACAGGATCGCCTCGTTGAACCCGTCCAACCTGCGGGCGTGTTTCGGCACGATCCGCGGGGTGAACGAACCCGCCCGATCCCGCGGGATTTGGATCCGCACCGGGCCGACCTCGGTCTGCACCGTCTTCGCCCCGTGCCCGTTACGAACGTTGGTCCGCCGGCCAGTCGCCTCGTCAACGCCGGCCTCGTCCAGGTGAGCATCCAGCTCCGCATCAAGGGCTGACTCCAGGACGGTGCGGGTGATCCCCGCGAGGAGCCCACCCGGCCCGACCAACGACACCCCGTCAGCCTTGGCCCGCTCGACCAACTGCTGAGCAAACTCCACCTCCGCCGCCGTCGGCTGCGGAAGTGGAGCAGCGTTCTTCTTGTCTGCCATGACGTGGTCCTTCCCGGACAGGATCGACGTCCTGTCCAACGGACCACACCCAGCTCAAACACGGAAATCTACGCAGTCCCGTACGGGCCGAAAGACCAACGGATATGGCTGACCTGCACTGATGCGGACGCGCCGGTGACGATGCTGGTGTCCTCTCCGATGGTCGCGTTCGTCGTGTCCGGGCCGCCCAACAACACGGCCGGCCCCGCGGGTGGGATCTTGAAGTCAAGTTGGGAATGGTCATTATTTTGGGCAGGTGATGTTCGAGGATCGTTTGGAAGCGCACCGGGTCGAACTGACCGGTTACTGCTATCGCATGCTCGCCTGCGTCGCCGAGGCCGAGGATGCCGTGCAGGAGACCCTGATTCGCGCCTGGCGCCACGCTGACCGCTTCGACGAGGGCAAAGCGGGCCTGCGTACCTGGTTGCACCGGATCGCTACGAACGTCTGCCTCGACATGGCCCGCAGCGTGCAGCGGCGTGCTCTCGCGATGGATCTCGGCCCGTCCTCACCTGTCGGGGGTGTCCTGGGTACGCCGTTGAGTGCCGCCGCCTTCGTGCAACCGGTCCCGGACCGGCGCGTGCTCCCTGTCGACGGGGATCCGGCGGAGCTTGCCGTGCAGCGCGACACGATCCGGCTGGCGTTCGTCGCTGCCCTGCAGCACTTGCCGCCGCGCCAGCGGGCGGTGCTCATCCTGCGTGAGGTGCTCTGCTGGTCGGCGCAGGAGGTCGCGGGGATCCTCGACATGAGCCCGGCCGCGGTCAACAGTGCCCTGCAGCGCGCGCGGACCACCATGTCCGCCCGTAACCGCCCGGGTGGGACCGGTGAGGTGGCCGAGGACCTGCTTCGGCGGTACGTCGAGGCGTTCACTGCCTATGACGTCGATGGTCTCGTCGCGCTGCTGCATGAGGACGCCACGATGTCGATGCCGCCGTTCGCCTGGTGGCTCGACGGCCGGGAGGCGATCCGGGCGGTCCTGCTGGGCGCGGCCGGGGTGTGTGCCGATGACCGGCTGGTCCGCACCGCGGCCAACGGCTCACCGGCGTTCGGGCAGTACCGAGACGGGCAGGCGTTCGGCCTGGTCATCCTGGATGTCTGGGACGGGCTGATCGCGGCTACGACGTCGTACCTCGATCCGTCTCTGTTCGCATTGTTCGGTCTGCCGATGAGTTTGGACCCGCCGCGTCGTATGTAGTGCATGACCAACATCGTTGACATGTGCCACGACGAACGCGGCGCCGGCGACCCGGTGGTGCTATTGCACGGCGGCTTGACCGACAGCCGCTGCTTCACCGCCAACCTCGACGGCCTCGCCGACACGTTCCGGGTGTACCTGCCGGACCGGCGTGGCCACGGCCGCACGCCCGATGCGCCCGGCCCGATCACCATCGAGCTGATGGCGCAGGACACCATCGCGTTCCTGGAGCAGGTGGTCGGCGGCCCGGCCCGGCTAGTCGGCTACAGCGCCGGCGGCACGGTAGCGCTGCAGGTGGCGATGCGCCGCCCCGACCTGGTCGAACGTCTCGTCCTGATCAGCGCGGCCTACGACCTCGACGGACTGATCTTCAAGCCGTCAGCCGGTGGCGAGATGCCCGCCGAAATCGTCGACGCCTACGCCGAGGTGTCACCCGACGGTCGGGACCACTTCCCGGTCGTGGTCGACAAGATCGTCCATGCGGTGGCGACGGAGCCCGGCCCGGACCCGGCCGACCTGCGCGCCGTGACCGCCCGCACCCTCGTCTTGGCCGGCGACGACGACCTCGTCACACTCGACCACACGGTGGCGCTCTACCGGGCGCTGCCCACTGCCGAACTCGCCGTACTGCCGAACGCCAGCCACCTGCTGCTGATGGAACACGCCGACGCGGTGCGCGACATGGTCCTGAATTTCCTGACCACCAATGCCGCCCCGACCTACATGCCTATCGCGCGTGCCGACCAAAACTCCCACTGAGTTCAGCGAGCGTCGGTCGATGCGTCGTCGACGCCAGAGGTACTCGGGTCTATCGCAGACGACCGTCTGCGATAGACCCCGCGACGGCACGCAGGCGCCAAGCATCGGCCCAGGAGCCAGCTGCCACAAAACCCACCCCGAAAACAAGCCATCACAACATTCCGGTCCGCGCGAGTCGGCCTGTACTACTGGGACCCGATCCGGCATGAGACACCACGCCGCTGGACGCGTTGACAGATCACATAACGGAGCCGTTCTCCCCCACGAACGCCACCGTCTGCCCGGCTCCGATGGTCAGGGTGACCTGGTCGACGGCCGGCGTGTCGCGATCGGGGTAGCAAAGGCTCACCGCGTCGACAGCGATCTCCCGCAGCCGCTCTGTTGCTGGCAACTCCGCGCCCGGGCTGGTGTGCGGTGGCAGGTAGTCGGCGGCGCGGGTCATGAAGCCGGTGTAGTCGCGGAAGTGCTGGCCCTCGGTGTAGACCCGGTCGATCTGGAAGGTCACCACGGCCAGGGAGCGTTGCGCGGACTGGACGGCGATGACGCAGGTCGCGGCGGCGGCGAGGGGGATCTGCCCGTCGACGAGCAGCAGGCCGAGCAGCACGTACACCACGGCGGTGGCCACCCCGCCGATCATGGCGCCGACGGTGGTGGTCGTGGTGACCCGCCGCGCGAGGGCGAGTTGGATGCCGGTTTCCACGCCCATGACCCGGTCGTACTGGTCGAGCAGGAAGCCACGCAGACCGTAGGAGCGCAGCTCGGGGGCGGAGTCCCGTTCGGCCATCAGCCGGTGCAGCAGCCACAACCGCCGGCGGCGTACCGACCCGGCGGCGTAGGTCTGGTAGCGCAGGTGCCCGGCCCGCAGCGACGCCCACCCGTTCGGGACGGTGGCCATGAGCAGGGCGAGCAGCAGCAGTGGGTGGATCACCACGACGGCGACCGCGACGGCGAGGACACCGGCCAGGCCGGCGAGCAGGTTCATCGACGACTGCACCAGCCCTGTCGTGGAGTCCGCGCCGCGGGAAGCGCGTTCCATGTCGTCGGCGAACGCGTCGGCGTCGAACGCCTCCAACCGCACCGCGGTGGTCACCTCGAACAGCCCACGCTCGACCTCCCGGTCCACCTTCGGCGTGAGCCCGTTCTGCGCGTACCCCATACCGGTGGCCATGCCGGCACGCAGCGCGGTCACCGCCGCCAGAGCCACCAGGGCGGGCAGCGCGGCGAGCACCTTGTCCGCGGTGGGCCCGCCGGCGAACAACTCCACCAGCACCCGCTGCGCCGCGAGCAGGCCGAACGCCGACATCACCCCCGCGCCCACCGTCGTGGCCGCCACAATCGACGTGCGGAGGCGGTCAGCACGCCAGCTGACCACGAGCGCGGCCCCGACCAGGCGGGGCAGCTCGGAGAAGACCGCGAACAGGCCGGCCTGTGCCCGCACCCCGGTCTCCCACCACATCTCCCGCAACTCCGGCAAAACCGAATCCCGCTGGGATGGCTCGGGACGGACGGGCGTGTGATCGGGGTGGCCAGATTTGGACATGGAGGTACCTCCCGAAAGTGAGCACGGTGGGCTGCGGCTGTGGTGTTTCGATGGGCGGACGGCGGGACGCGAAGGTGCCCCGCCGGTGATGGCGACTGGTGCCGCGGACGCTTCTGCCTCTGCCGAGAGAAGCCCGGGCGGTCTGCGGTCAGGTGACCAGCACGCCGTCTTCGAGGTAGTAGGCGCACCCGTCAGCTCGGGCGTGCAGCGCCTGGGTAATCCGGCGGGCCAGCAGCGGTGGTAACCGCTGGCCGGTCTGGGGCGGGTCGGACCACGCCCAGCCCTTCAACTCGCCGGGCGGCACCACGATCCGTTCCGCCGCGGTGGCGTCCAGGGCGCCGCCGTCGTAGATGACCATGACGCCCTCGGTGCGGCCATCGCGGGCGGGCACCCAGTCCACGACGAGCAACCGACCCACCGACAGGTCCAAACCGAGTTCCTCACGGCCTTCTCGGATCGCGGCCTGGTACGGCGACTCGTCAGCCTCGACGCACCCGCCGGGAATCTCCCACTGCGCCTCGTATGCCGGCTCCACCAGCAGAACCCGCTCGTCCGGGTCGGTGATCAGCAACCCCGCGGCCAACCGCTTACGGGGCAGATCGACGGTGAAGTCGCGGCGTTCGGAGGGCATGCAGGGACGGTATGCGGCCTCCGGGTCGACACGCCCGCAGCGCCGTGCGCCGACATTGTCGGCAGATTCCGACACCCACTCCGACACCACGCCGGCATCGATAACGCCGCCAGCCCGAACCGTCAGCACCGGCGCAGGGACCTGGCGATTACCGCACGCCGACCCCCGGGGAGAGAGTCTCCTGTGGCCCGAAAGTGTCACAGGGGGCAGCTACGGTGTCGGCTCATCGTGACCGCAGCGACCGGGGGTGGCAGCGATGGCCGACCACGACCAGATCACCACCGCCCGTCGCGCGCTCGGCCGCCACCTCGCCCACCTGCGCAAGGCCGCCGGCCACACCCAACACGGCCTCGCTCGGCTCGTGCAGTACGGGCGCAGCTCCGTGGCGAACACCGAGACCGGCCGGCAGCACCCCGAGCGGTCCTTTTGGACCCGCTGCGACCAGGTGCTGCGCACAGGTGGTGTGCTTACCGCCGAGTACGACCGCATCGCTGACCTGGACCACCAACGCCGCCACAGCCCGACGGCCCTGGACAGCCGCACCTGTTCCACTACCGGGAATGCCGTGTGGGAGCACGAGGACCACATCACCGCGCGCCGACTGGCGCTGACCACCGCGACAGATGACGACGCGCGGCTGGCGTACCTGGGACACGAAGTCCGGGATGCGATCGACAACAACGAACGCTGCCCACCGGCCACCCTCGTGGCCCGGCTGCGTCCGCTGCGGGTCTGCGTCGACCAGCTGATGGACGCCCGGCAGCACCCACCGCAACGCGCCCGGCTCTACACCACCGCCGCCCACCTGTCCGGGCTCCTCGCCGCCCTCGCCCTCGACCTACGCGCCTTGCGCATCGCACGCGCCTACGCCGCCGAGGCATACGATCTTGCTCACGCCGCCCAGCAACCCGACCTGCAGGCCTGGGCCCGCGCCACCCAGAGCCTGGTCGCCTTCTACACCGGCGACCTGCACGACGCTGTCACCTACGCCGAGGACGGCCTACGTCAGGCCGGCACCAGCCCACACCGGATCCGCCTCACGATCAACGGGCAGGCGCGGGCGCTCGCCCGCCTCGGCGACCGGCACGGCGTCGACCGCTGCGTCGAGCGCGCGTTCGCCCTGCTGGCCGAGCACCCGCCGAACGGGCAGGTCAGCACCAGCCTCACCCTCGGCCCCTACTGCCCCGCAAGGACCGCGGCCAACGCCGCCACCGCCTACCTCGCTCTCGGCCACACCACCAACGTCACCGACCACCTCACCACCGCCATCGGCGCCTTCGACAGCGCCCACCTGCGCGGCCCGCAAGCACTCAGCCGCCTCGACCTGGCCACCGCACACCTGCACGACGGCGACCTCGACCAGGCAGCCGAACTGGCGCTACAGGCACTCACCCTCACCGCCGACCACCACTTCGAATCGGTCCACCACCGCACCCGCCACCTCCTCACTACCGCCCGGCCCTTCGGCCACCACCCGCAACTGCAGGCCGTCGCGGACCTGCTCGCCCAGCGCACGCACCTCGGCACCGCGCCGCGACCGGGCCTACGATCGCCGGCATGAGTAGCCGGGAACTGGCCAGCTTGCAGCAGCGCTGGGCCGCCTAACAGAACCTGCCCGAACTCACCGACCACGGTTACTGGCGTCCCGGCTGGCGCGCCGACCGCCACTACTACACCTGGCACCTCACCTTCGACCACCAAACCCAACTCCACCACCTCGTTACCGACCTTCAGCGCCACCTCGAACTGCCCGAGCTGGACCTAGTGCCGTGAGACGGCCTACACCTGACCAGGCAGGGCATCGGCGTTCGGTGTAGGCCAGCCGGGAAAAGCCGTCGACGATGGAGTGCAGGTAGACATAGCCGCGCTTCGCGCCAGCTGACTTTGCTCGGCCAGCGGCCCTGGCCCTGGTCGCTGTCGCGGCCGTGGACGCACCAGCCGCCACCGTCGGGGATCCGGCCGACCTTCTTGACGTCCAGGTGGGCCATGTGTCCGGGCCAGCGGGCGGTGATCTTGCCCTACTTGCGGTTGTTCTCCCCCGTGGGGTCGATGAACTGCTGTCCGAGTCCAAGGCAGGCGAGGTGTCTGGTGACTGTGCGGCGGTGGACGCTGATGCCGATACCGCGTAGCTCGTCGGTAATCCGTTGGGCGGACCACTTGTTGTCCCTGCGCCAGGTCTCGATCCGTTCGATGACCTCGGGTGGTGTTGCGTTCGGGCTGGTGTGTGGGCTTGAGGGCCGGTCCAGGAGGCCTACCTCGCCGTAGCGGCGCCACCGGTTGACCCACTTTGGGGCGCACGCCCGAGACATCCCCATCTCCGCAGCGACATGGGTGATCGGCCGAGTCCTGCACCTCGTCACCAGGCGTCGTCTGCCCTCCACGCTGAGGGGTGCGTTCCTGTGAGTCACCGTTCCGGCTCGTTCACATCTCATGTGGAACGATGGTACAACTAGTACGTACGTTCAACTAGGTTGGAGGGTGAGATGGGGACGGAACTGTCGTCACGCGCTGGGTGGCGGGAGTGGGCCGGCTTCGCGGTGCTGGCGTTGCCGACCGTGTTGTTGGGGCTCGACGTAACGGCGCTATACCTCGTCGTTCCGAGCCTGGCCGCGGACCTGCATCCCACCGCAACGGAGACGTTGTGGATCATGGACGCCTACGGATTCCTCATCGCGGGGTTCCTGATCACCATGGGAACGCTGGGCGACCGGATCGGGCGCCGTCGCCTGCTGATGATCGGCATGGCTGCATTCGGCGCGGCCTCGGTTCTGGCGGCGTTCGCCCCCAGCGCCCTCTGGCTGATCATGGCGCGGGCACTGCTGGGAGTGGCCGGAGCGACGCTGATGCCGTCCACATTGTCCCTGGTCAGCAACATGTTCACCGACGCCCGGCAGCGGGCGTTGGCGATCGGTGCATGGGCCACGATGTTCGCGCTTGGAATGGCAGCCGGACCGGTCGTTGGCGGTGTCCTGGCTGCCAGCTTCTGGTGGGGTGCAGCCTTCCTTATCGCGGTACCCATCAGCGTGTTCGTGCTGGCTGCTGCACCAACGCTGCTGCCAGAGTTTCGGACCGACGCCGGTCGGCTCGACTTGTTGAGCGTCGGCCTGTCTCTGGCAGCGATGCTTTCGACCATCTATGCGATCAAGCATGTCGCCGCACACGGCATCGACATCCAGGCATGGGCCGCTGTTCTCTTCGGTGGCGGCTCGGCGGTCGCGTTTGTCCGTCACCAACTGCGCTTGAAAGAGCCGCTGCTGGACATGAGGCTCTTCACCAACCGGGCCTTCTCCGCCGCCCTGACAGTCTTGCTGATCGGCCTGGCCGGTTTCGGCGGAATGATGTTCCTGATCACACAGCACCTGCAGCTCGTCGAGGGCCTCTCGCCCACGGCAGCCGGACTGTGGATGGGGCCACCGGCACTAGCCATGCTGATCGGGGGCATCGGTGCGCCCCTGATCGCCACTCGCATACCGCCGGGGGGCGTTATGGGCTCCGCCCTCGCGCTGTCCCTCATCGGATATGCCTTCCTCGCCTTCGCGGGGACCGACAGCAAGCTGAGTGTGGTCACCGGATTCGCGTTCCTCTATCTCGGCCTCGGAGTCATCGCTGCACTGGGTACCGACATCGTCGTAGGTGCGGCGCCATCGGAGAGATCCGGGTCAGCCGCCGCACTGTCGGAGACCGTGCAAGAGCTCGGGATCGCGGCCGGGGTCGCGCTCCTGGGAAGCCTCACTACGGCGATCTACCGGACGGCGGCCGAGGCTCGGCCCGGACTGACCCGATCCGTGGCCGAGCCCTACAACGACAGCCTTTCCGGCGCAACATCCATGGCGGACCAGCTGCCAGCAGGGGCTCTCCGACACGCGCAGGAAGCGTTCACCAGCGGACTCAACACCGCCGCGATCGCCGCGGGTATCGCAATCGCTGGAGCATCAGTCGCTTGCTTCAGCACGCTGCGCCACATTCGCCCGATCGGCGACGCCAACCCTGGGACGAAGCCGATAACCTCAACTCGCCTGAGCAGCGATGATCGGTGAGGACAATGACGGACGAGCAAGACACGGTCGATGGGCGCAAACTGCGCGGTCAACGCCGCCGAGCCCAGATCATCGAGGCGACGCTCACGATCGTCCGCCGCGACGGTGCCGCTGGCGTGACCCATCGGACCGTCGCCAAAGAGGCAGGGATCACCACCAGCCTGACTCTCTACTACTTCGCCACACTCGACGACCTGCTGGTTGCCGCCCTGACCAGCGTCACCAACGCGTACACCCGCCGCATCCGCCAACTCATCGACACCGAGGGCGACCCTCTCGACGGGCTCGCCCGGCTCATCGCTGAATCAGCGGGACCAGGCCGTGAGCGCGCGCTCGCCGAACGTGAGTTGTCGACCCTGGCGGCTCGCCGCCCCGCCCTACGCCCCGCAGCGCGAAGCTGGCGCGACAACGTCGCAGAACTCGCCCAAACACAGACGGACGACCCTGATGCCATTGAAGCCTTCGTCGCACTCTGCGACGGGCTATGTGCAGCAATCCTCCTCGACGACCACGATGCCGACCCAGACCACATCCGGGCAGTCCTCAGCAAGGCACTACTAGGAACCAACCGATAGCCTCCGCTGGTCACGCCCGTGCACGTCACCAACGTCCAGCCCCGAGATGTTCTGCCCATGGACGTTGGTGACAGGGCTGGGATCTTGAAATAGGTGAGGACCTCCGGGTGAGGTGGAGCTTGTCGAAGGTTCCGCACACCCGGGAGGTCCTCGTGCCCCACGCTAACGCACCCCTGACCGAGCGCAATCGGCTGCGCCTGGCGCGCTGCGTGGTTGACGATCATTGGCCGTTGCGGCGGGCCGCGGAACGGTTCCAGGTCAGCGTGAACACCGCGAAGCGGTGGGCTGACCGGTACCGGACCGAAGGCATCGCGGGCATGGCTGACCAGTCCAGCCGCCCGCGCCGGTCCCCGAACCGGACGCGCCCACCGGTGGAGCGCAAGGTGCTTCACCTGCGGGTGAAGAAGCGGTGAAGGCCAGCCCGGATCGCCGGCCGGCTGGACATCCCGTCGTCGACGTGTCACGCGATTCTGCGCCGTGCCGGGGTCGCCCCCCTTGCCTACACCACTGCCGACCCGTGACGACGACCTGATCTGCTTCCACCTGTGGAACGCGTTCGCCAACGCGGCACCCGACACCTGGCTGCAGGGCGTGCATCCCGAACCGGTCGTTCTGGCCGTGCGCCACCGGCCGGGCAACCTTCCCGACTCGTTCTCCTTCACGCCGGAGGGCCTGCGCCGCAGGCCCACCAGCGACCAGCGCAGCCCGCTCAGATCAACCATCTGGATCTTCCACGGCGACCGCGCCCGGCACGCCTGCGGCGTGTTCGACACGCTGGACGCCGCACTCGCCTGGGCCGCCGAGCACCAGGTGACCGGGAACCTGGCCGAGAATTCCTTCGGCGGCGCCTGCGACGTCGCCGTCAGCGAAGGGCCGCTTCACACCATCGAAAGCACACCATGGCACCGCCGACCACGTCGGCACCTTCAGCCCCGGGCTACGTCACCTCCAACTGACCTGCGGACACCCAGACGAATAGACGTCGCTCATAGCGCAGACCGAGCATCACGCTCCGTGAGGAGGGTGCGGTGGGTCAAACGCTCGTGTCGAATCTGGGTTCACCGTCGTCGGCTGGTGTCGTGGGCGTGGTCGCCGGTCCTTGCGGGTCTCGGTGGAGGCGTCGTTGGAGTCTTGATCGTCCAGCCTGGTGCGTGGCTTTACGATGGCGGCGTGACGCCCTCCCGATTGCCTGCGGCGGTCGGTGGCCGTTGGGCTGGGCCTGTCGTTGAGGTGGAGGTACCGGTCCGTCCGTGTCTGCGCGTCGAGGTTGCCGGCGGCCGGCGGCTGCTGCTGCTGCTGCGTCAGGACGACCGGGTGGTGTTGCTGGGTCGACAGCGGGCGATGCATCGAGGTGTGTACTACGCCCGGACCGGTCGGTACCGCTCGCCGATACCGCCGATCACGGCTGCGCTGGCCCGGCGCCTGCGTGCGAGCAGCGAGGATGAGGAGTCGTGGGCAGCGCGGTGGACGCATCAGTTCACCGGCTGGCTGCAGGCCGGGGTTGACGGGCCGTTGCACACCGGGCGCTGGATGTTGGCCTGGGGCATGCCGAGGTGGGCTGTCACCACGCACTGGCAGCGTCTGCGCGTGGTTGACCCTGACCAGGGTCACATCACCTGGTTCGGTTACGGCGATCCGGACGAGGACCAGCGGGACGTGCTACCGCTGCGCCGGCTATCGGCGGTGGACGCCGGCCGGGTGCGTTCCTACCGTCGTCAGTATCGCGAGGGTGTCCTGCCTCCGGTGTTGCTGTGGTGGGTGAGCGGACTGCAAACGCTGCTGGTGCTCGACGGCCATGACCGGGTCACCGCGGCCCTGGCCGAACATGTCGTGCCCGACGTGCTCGTGCTCGCTCCCGCGGCCGATCTGTCGTGGATCTCGTCAGTCCAGCACCGACAGATTCGGGAGCACCAGGGCCGCCTGGACCATTTGCAGGCGCTTGCCGATCAGGGCGACCAGATGGCGAAGGCACACCTCACCGATACGACCCGCCGCTTCGCGGCTGACCTTGCGGACATCGTACGTAGCGAAGGCCGTACCAGAGCCTGGCCGATGCCCCGGCGGAACGATGGCATGGGCGCTACATGCGGCTACGTACGCGCCGGACTGGACCACCGAATCGGCGTAACGCAGCCCTGCGCCGACCACATCGCTCAGCATCAGCAGCCGAGCGTCCCGTCGAGAAACAAACGGATTTGCCGAAGAGAGTGCACCTTCTTGACGGCGCTCGGCGTTGCGCCGCGCCCGCGCCCGCCGCGATCGCATTGACGCGAGTCAGCAGAGCAACAGTAGTCCGGCAGCGCTACCTGTTCGCCTGGCAGCGGATGGCGGTCAACCAACTGCTCACACCGGTTTCAGGGCTGGGCTGGGGGCTCGGTCTGGTAGGCCTTGTGCAGGAGTTGGGCGAAGTTGTCGCCGTTCGCAAGCTGCCTGTCTCCCAGGCGAGAGACAGGAATGGCTGGGGTCCAGGAGTTCATGATGACGCCGGCCATGTCCTTGCTCAGGTCAGCTCGGCGGATCTCGCGAGTCTGCTGAGGGACGCCGAGGTTTTGGAGCTGGCGGGTGACGGTCTGCATGGTTACTCCGGGCAGGATGTCGGCCTTCGGCCAGATGACCTGCTCGCCATCCCAGAAGGCCATGTTCCAGATGGTCGCTTCGCTCAACCGGCCCTCACTGTCCTCGAAAGCGGCGTCGTCGAAGCCGCGGGCTTGGGCCTGCCGGAGGTACAAGGTCTTGCTGACCTCGCCGACGTGCTTGATGCCAGACAGGTGCCGCTGGTGGTGGACGATGTCCAAGGCAATCGGCCCGGTAGGCGGCTGGGCCGGATCGGTGAGCTTGATCAGCACGTCCAGGCTCAGGTCAGGGCTGGTGGCCATGAACTCCCCTGGCCGGGAGGTGACGAAGCAGGTGAGTGACACATCCGGTCCACTCGCGTCGATGGCCGCGCGCAGGTACTCGCGGACCCGGCTGTCGGGTAGGTGCTGGCCGAACAGCACCTCGCTCGCCCGGCGCAGGCGCTCCAGGTGTAGATCCAGGCCCCGGACAGCCCGGTCGCGGACCTGCATCGCGGTGAAGTGGGCGTAGCCGGCGAAGGCCAGCGGTGCGAGGTCCTTGGCGGTGGCGGGCTTACCGTTGAGATGAGTGAGCGAGATAGCCATGCCAAGAATGTAGGAGCTGACACCAGTGTCAAAGGCAAGCGTTCAGGACAGGCAGATGCTGCGCGTTGGTGAGCTGGCCTCCCGCACGGGGGTGAGCCCGCGGTTGCTGCGCTACTACGACAACCAAGGCCTGCTGGCCACCGAGCGCTCTACGACCGGGCAGCGGCTCTTCGAGGCCTCGGCTGTAGAGCAGGTCCGCTCCATCCGCCTCCTGCTGGAGGCCGGCCTGCCGACTCGTGTGATCGCCGAGCTGCTGGAGTGCATCCACGAACCCGGCCGGCTCGAACCATGTGCTGTGCCCACCCTCATTGAGCACCTCCAATCATACGACGAACGCATCGCCAGCCTCCTCAACACCCGCACCGCCCTCCAAGGACTCATCAACTCCTCGACTCCGGAGCAGTAACAGCTCGGAGAGAGCTCGGATCCCGTGGCGACGGGCACCTCGGATGCGATGCGCTGGCTCCGTTACCAAAGGTAATCATTAAGCACTACCACCACCCTGGCCATGGCCGTCGGCCTGCTCCGCCCCGACGCCGGCAGCGCCGAGATCTTCGGCGTGGACGTCTGGCGCGCAACCGTCCGGGCCAAGAAACTGATCGGCGTGCTGCCCGACGGCAACGCCATGCCGGAACGGCTTACCGGCCGCGAGGTCCTCACCTACCTCGGCCTGCTGCGCGGCCTGCCCCCCGCCGTCGTCGCCGAGCGCACCGGCGAACTCCTTTAGATCCTCGAACTCGACTCCGCCATCACCGCCCTGCGCCACTCCCACCCCCACATCAAGACCCTCGTCCTGACCACCTTCGACGGCGACTTCGACGTCCTGCCCGCCATCGAGGCCGGCGCCACCGGCTACCTCCTCAAAGACGCCCCCACCGACGAACTCCTACGCGCCGTCCGCGCCGCAGCCGCCGGCGAGCCAGTCCTGTCCCCCTCCGTCGCCGGCCGCCTGATGGGCCAGGTCCGCAAACCGGCCAAGGCCGCCCTTACCGACCGCGAACTCCAAGTCCTCGCCCTCGTCGCCGACGGCGCCTCCAATCGCCAGGCAGCCGCCAAGCTCTCAGGTCATGGCCACCCGCCGGAATACCAGACAGTTTGATTACATGACCCTGCCAGTCGGACGGGCCCGGGCGGCACTGCCGGTCCCACCCTCCAGCTTCATGGGTGTACCTCCAAATCCATGTCCATCGCGGCGGCGCTGGTCGGCGGCCAGCAGGACGGCTCGATCCGGGCCGACGACGCCGACCTCACGGCCCGCGCGGTCTTCCTGACCACACAGTCCTTCGTGCTGTCCGTCCGTACGGTCGCCGACGGCGTCCCGGTCGCGAGTTCGACCGGGAGCTGGCGCGACTGGTCGACGGCTACCTGCGACCATGGTTGGCGGGCGACAGCCGCACGCTGGCCATCGCCGCCTTCGACGACCCGTTCGGGAAGCGCTGGCGGCTCACCCAACGCAAGCCGGTCAGCGCGCGTCGCCTGCGGTGGGCGGGACTGCCGGATCGGCGGTCTGTTCCCAGATGGCCTTCATCTCGTCGAAGGCGTGTTCCATGATCTGGACCATCGCGCTGCGGGCCCGTTCGCCGTCGCGCCGCTGGATCGCCTGAGCCACGTCGGCGTGCAGTTGGAGGGCCTGCTCGTGCGGGTGGTGGGGCATGAGGTTGTAGTGGTGTCGGCCGCTGAGCACCTCGGCGACCAGGTTCTGGAGCTTGACGAACATCTCGTTGCCGGAGGCGGCCAGCACCCGCCGGTGGAACTCGATGTCGAGACGCAGGAAGCGCTCCTCGTCGCCGGCCTTGCCGGCGGCCCACATCCTCGCGGCGAGGCCGACGAGTTCGCTCGCCTCGTCGTGACCGACGCGGCCGGCGGCCAGCCAGGCGGCGTGCGGTTCCACCGCCGTCCGCAGTTCGGTGATCGAGCGGATCTGGGCGATGCGGCCGGCCGAGGCGAGTCGCCAGTGGATCACCTGCGGGTCGAAGACGTTCCAGGCGTCCGGCGGGCGGATCATGACCCCGACGCGTCGGCGGGTCTCGATGAAGCCGATCGAGGCGAGCACCCGCAACACCTCGCGGACCACCGAGCGGGACACCGCGTACCGGTCGACGAGATCGTCGATGTTGAGGACCAACCCGGGCGGGAGATCGCCACCGCAGATGGCCGTGCCGAGGTGATCGAGTACGCGTGCGTGCAGCCCGGCCTCGGTAGGGGCGTTCTGGCCGGCTACGCCCCCGGAGGAGTGCGGTTCCACGCCACGGAGCATATCAGTTAGATCAACCTCTTGAATAAATCTGCTTTTTCGGCCTAGCATCCGGATGTTAAGCGGATGTAAACACCGGGGTTGGCGCCCTACCCGGGCAGCGACCGGGACAGAAGGAGAGATAGCGTGCGACGTCGATCGATAATCGGCACTTCTCTGGCCATGGTCGTCGCCGTTGGCCTGTCCGCCTGCGGTGGCGGTGACGACGGCGGCAGCGGGTCGAACACCCTCCGCGTGACGCTGGTCAACCACGTCTGGACGGAGAACATCAAGAAGGCCCTGCCGGAGTTCGAGAAGCAGACCGGCCTCAAGGTCGAGGTGACGCAGCTCGGCGAGGACCAGCTGTCGGACCAGTACAACGTCAAGCTGAACGCCGGATCCACCGACCTGGACGTGATGATGTACCGGCCGCTGCAGGAGGGGAAGCTGTTCGCCCGGAACAAGTACCTTGCCGACCTGACCGACAAGGCCAAGTCGGACGGCGCGTTCGAGTTCGGCGACTTCCAGCCCGGGCCGGTGCAGGCCACCACGTACGAGGACAAGCTGGTCGGGGTGCCGATCATCACCGAGCAGGAGGTGCTCTACTACCGCAAGGACCTGCTGGAGAAGTCTGGATTCACCGCCCCGCCGAAGACCCTCGACGAGCTCAAGGCCCAGGCGGCGAAGGTCGAGGCCGACAACCCGGGCGTGGCGGGCTTCGTGTCCCGGACCGGTAAGGCCGCCGCCGTGACCCAGTTCTCCAGCTTTCTGTACAGCTTCGGGGGCGACTTCGTCGACGCGAGCGGCAAGGCCTCCGTCAACACCGAGCAGGCCAAGCAGGCCTACGCGTACTACGGCGGTCTGCTGCGCCAGCACGGCCCGGAGAACATCAGCACCGACATGAGCTGGTCCGAGGCGATGGCGATCTTCACCCAGGGCAAGGCGGCGTTCTACACCGAGGCCAACTCGCTCTACAGAAACGCCACCGATCCGGCCAAGTCGAAGGTCTCCGAGACGGTCGGCTTCGCCCCCTTCCCGGCCGGCCCGGCCGGCTCGAAGCCGTACAACATCCCGTCCTGGGCGCTCGGGGTGAACGACGCGTCCAAGAACAAGGACAACGCCTGGAAGTTCATCCAGTGGGCGGCCGGCAAGGAGCAGTCGCTGGCGCAGCAGAAGGCCGGCGTCCCCGGCGCCCGCGCCTCCGTGTGGGCGAACCCGGAGGGCACCGCAATGTTTCCGCAGGACCTGGCCGAGGCCACCAAGGTCAGCACCGCCAACGGTGTCGGCCACGACCGCCCGCTGGTCGTGAAGGTCGCCCAGGCGCGGGAGATCGTCGGCCAGCCGATCGTCGACGCGATCACCGGCAAGGACGCGGCGGCCTCGGCCGACGCGGCCAACGAGGCGTTCCAGAAGTTCCTCGACGACGAGGCGAAGTAGTCCGACCGCGGGTGGTGGGGCTGACCGGCTTCGCCACCCGCGCCGGGACCCTGGCCGCCCTGAGAACCCCGGAGACCCTCATGTCAGCCGTGACCACACCCGTCAGCAGACCGTCCGAGACCCGCCCGGCGTCCCCGGCGGCGTCGGCCTGGTCGCGTTGGGCCAACGCGCACCGCAAGTGGCTCTTCGCGGCGCCCGCCATGGTGTTCGTCGCCGTTTTGATCATTTTTCCGGTCGCGTGGACCGGGTACCTCAGCCTGACCGATGCCGAAGGGTCGGTACGCGCCGAGAGCGAGTTCATCGGCTTCCAGAACTACCTGGAGGTGCTCTCCGACACCGACCGGTTCTGGCCGGCGGTGTGGCGCACGATCCTCTTCACCGGCGTCGTGCTCCTTGTCGAGGTCGTGCTCGGCATGGCGATCGCCCTGCTGCTGTGGCGACCGTTCCGGGGCGAGAAGTGGGTCCGCGTCGCCATCCTGATGCCGCTCGTCGCCACGCCGGTCGCGGTCGGCATGATGTGGCGGCTGATCTTCGACCCCAACATCGGCATGGCGAACCAGATGCTGAGCTGGTTCGGCATCGGCCCGCAGCCGTGGCTGGCCGGGCAGAACTCGGCCCTGCCGACCACGATGTTCATCGACATCTGGCAGTGGACCCCGATGGTCGTGCTGATCTTGCTCGCCGGCCTGACGTCGCTCTCCGACGAGCCGCAGGAGGCGGCGCTCATCGACGGCGCCAGCACCTGGCAGCGCTTCCGGCACGTCACCCTGCCGCTGCTGATGCCCACCGTGATCGTTGCGATCCTGCTGCGCGGCATCGACGCCCTGAAGACCTTCGACATCCTCTACGCGACCAAGGGCCGCGGTGGCGGATCCTTTCACGAGGTGGAGACCTTGAACGTCTACGCCTACGGCCTCAGCTTCGACTACAACGACTACGGCGTCTCATCGACGGTCCTCATCATCTTCTTCCTGATCATCATCGGGGTGATGTGGGCCTTGACCTACCGCAAGAAGGGGCTGGAGCGATGAAGCCGAGCAGGCCGTTCAAGGTGTTCCGGGCGGTGGCCCTGGCCGTCGTGGTGTTCTCGCTGGTCGCGCCGCTGCTCTGGATGGTCGCCGCGTCATTCAAGACCAACGTCGACATCTACGACACTGGCAAGGCCTTCGCCTTCTCGCCCACGCCGGACAACTACGACACCGTCCTCCAGCAGGCAAACTACGTCCAGTTCATCGGCAACAGCCTCTGGGTGGCGCTCGCGGCCACCGTGTTCTCGCTGATCCTCGGCGTGCCGGCGGCGTACTCGATGAGCCGTTTCAACATGAAGAAGTCCGCGCTCGTCGTGCTCATGGCCCGGGTGATCCCCGGCGTCTCGCTGCTGGTGCCCTGGTACTACGTCTTCTCGAATCTGCAGATGGTCGGCGGGTACACCGTGCTGATCCTCAGCCACATGTTCGTGTCGTTGCCGCTGGTGGTCTACATCATGATGGGCTACTTCGACGGCCTTCCCACCGAACTCGAAGAGGCGGCCCTGGTCGACGGACTGACCCACATCGGCGCGTTCCGGCGGATCACCCTGCCGCTGTCGGTGCCCGGCGTCGCCACCGCGGGAATCCTGTCCTTCATCTTCTCCTGGAACAACTTCATGTTCGCCCTGGTGCTCTCCGGGGCCGACACCAAGACGCTGCCCGTCGCGATCTTCGATTTCATCGGCTACGCCAGCATCGACTGGGGCGGCCTGATGGCGGCGGCCACCGTGGTCACCCTGCCGATCATGCTCATCGCCCTGTTCGTGCAGAAGTACATCGTCTCCGGCCTCACCGCCGGCGCCACGAAGGGCTGAGGCATGACGACGATCGCACGGGTCGAGACGTTCCTCGTCGCGCCGCGCTGGCTGTTCGTCCGGGTGGAGACCTTCTCCGGAATCGTCGGCTGGGGCGAGGCGACGTGCGAGGGCCGCTCCGAGACGGTCCGCACCGCCGTCGAACAGCTCAGTGAGCTGCTGGTCGGCCGGGACGCGCTGCGCATCGAGGACCACTGGCAGGTGCTGACCAAGGGCTCGTTCTACCGGGGCGGACCGATCCTGGCCAGCGCCGTCGCCGGGCTCGACCAGGCGCTGTGGGACATCGCCGGTAAGCACTTCGGCGCGCCGGTGCACCAGCTGCTCGGCGGCCCGGTCCGGGACCGGATTCGAATCTACGGCTGGGTCGGCGGCGACGAGCCCGACGAGGTCCGCGACCAGATCAGCGCCGCTGTCGAACGCGGCCTGACCGCGGTGAAAATGAACGCGTCCGGGCGGATGAGCGCGGTCGCCTCGGTCGCCGAACTCGACGGCGTGGTCCGGCGGGTGGCCGCCGCCCGCGAGGTGCTCGGCGACGAGCGGGACGTCGCGGTCGACTTCCACGGCCGGTTCACCCTCGCCACCGCCCGCCGGATCGCGCCACTGCTCGAGGAGTTCCGGCCGTTCTTCCTCGAGGAGCCGGTGGTTCCGGAGAACTCGCACCTGATCGCCGAGTTCGTCCGCTCCACCACCACGCCGGTGTCGACCGGGGAGCGGCTCTACAACCGGCAGGAGTTCCTGCCGGTGCTGCAGGCCGGCATCGCGGTCGCCCAGCCGGACCTCTCGCACGCCGGCGGCATCACCGAGGTACGCAAGATCGCCGCGCTCGCCGAGGTGTACGACGTGCAGCTCGCCCCACACTGCCCGCTCGGGCCGATCGCCCTGGCAGCCTGCCTGCAGGTCGGCTTCGCGACGCCGAACTACCTGATCCAGGAACAGAGCATCGGCATCCACTACAACCTCGGCGCCGAAGTGCTCGACTACTGCCTCGACAAGACCCCGCTGACGTTCGTCGACGGGTACGTCGAGCGGCTCACCGCTCCCGGGCTCGGCATCGAGATCGACGAACACGCGGTGCGGACGGCGGACAAGCGCGGCCACGCCTGGCGCAGCCCCACCTGGCGGCACCGCGACGGCTCCTACGCGGAATGGTGATCACATGACCGTCAACCTCACCGCCGAACTCGCCGCTGCCCGCATCCTCGCGGTCATTCGCGGCACTGACACCGCCGGCGCGATCGCCGCCGGGACCGCCCTGCTGGAGGAGGGGGTACGCCTCGTCGAGGTGGCCCTCACCACGCCGGACGCCCCGCGCGCCGTGGCGGCGCTGCGCGCCGTCGCGCCCACGGGGTCCGTGGTCGGAGCCGGCACCGTACTCACCGCCGCCGACGTCGCCGACGTGGCCGCCGCCGGCGCGCAGTTCGTGGTCACGCCGGCCGTGGTGGAGTCGATCTCCGAGGCGGCCCGCCGCGGGATCCCGGTCGCCGCCGGGGCCCTCACCCCGACCGAGGCGTACACCGCGACGCGGATGGGGGCGTCGGCGATCAAGCTGTTCCCGGCGTCGGTCGGCGGCCCGGCGTACCTCAAGGCGGTGCGCGACCCGTTCCCGGACATCCCGTTCGTCGCGGTCGGCGGCGTGGGCTTGGACGACGTGGCCGGCTACCTCGCAGCCGGCGCGATCGCGGTGGGCGTCGGCGGTCCGCTGGTCGGCGACGCCGCCTCCGGCGGCGACCTGGCCGCACTGCGCGCCCGGGCCCGCACCTACCTCGCCGCGGTACGCGGGCCGGTGGGCTCATGACCGCACCGGACCTGCTCACCTTCGGTGAGACCATGGTGTCGTTGCGCTCGGCCGGTCCGCTCGCCGCCGGCGGACCGCTGACCATGCACCTGGCCGGCGCTGAGTCCAACGTGGCCGTCGGGGTGGCCCGGCTGGGCTACCGGGCCGCGTGGGCCGGCCGGGTCGGCACCGACGAGCTCGGCGAGTACGTGCTGCGGCGGTTGCGCGCCGAGGGCATCGGCGTCGATGGGGTGACCCGGGATCCGGATCGCCCGACCGGCCTGATGTTGGTGGAACAGCGCACCGCCGACCTGACCCGGGTGCAGTACCACCGGTCCGGGTCGGCGGGGTCCGCCCTGCGGGCCGACGACCTGCGGGCGTCGCTGTCCGCCGGAGCCCGGATGCTGCACCTGACCGGGATCACGCCGGCGCTGTCCGACACCGCCCGAGACGCCACCCGGTGGGCGGCCGAGGCCGCCGCGGCGGCGGGCGTGCCGGTCTGCCTCGACGTCAACTACCGCGCTCGGCTCTGGTCCCGGGATACCGCCCGCGAGGCGCTCACCCCGCTGGCATGGTCCGCCTCGACCGTCATCGCCTCCGCCGACGAGCTGGACCTCGTCGGTGCCCCCGGAGCCGACGAGTCCACCGCGGTGGCGGAGCTGTTCCGGCGGGGCGTGCGGACGGTCCTGGTCAAGTTGGGCGCCGCCGGTGCCCGGGCGCACACCCCGGACGGTGTCCAGCACGCCGGTGTGCTGGCCGTGACCGCCGTCGACACCGTCGGCGCCGGGGACGCGTTCACTGCGGGCTACCTCTCCGGGTGGTTCGACGGGCTGGACCTCGCCGGCCGCCTGCGTCGCGCCGCCACCCTCGGTGCCTTCGCGGTCTCCAGCCGGGGTGACTACGAGGGGCTGCCCCGCCGCGCCGAACTGTCCCTCCTCGACGGGCACGAGACCGGAAGCGTCCTCCGTTAGCCGCCGCCACACCACGTGAAGAAAGGCACCCCTCCGTGAAGATCGCTGCTGCCGACGTCATCGTCACCAGCCCCGACCGCAACTTCGTCACCCTCAAGATCACCACAGACGAGGGCATCGTCGGCCTGGGTGACGGCACGCTCAACGGGCGGGAACTCTCGGTCGCCTCGTACCTGCGCGACCACGTCGTACCGCTGCTGATCGGCCGGGACCCGCACCGCATCGAGGACACCTGGCAGTTCCTGTACCGCTCGGCGTACTGGCGGCGTGGGCCGGTCACCATGGCCGCCATCGCCGCGGTCGACGTCGCCCTGTGGGACATCAAGGCCAAGGCGGCCGGCATGCCGCTGTACCAACTGCTGGGCGGCGCGTCGCGCACCGGCATCATGGCGTATGGGCACGCCTCCGGCCGCGACCTGCCGGAGCTGTTCGACTCGATCCGCCGGCACCTGGAGGACGGCTACCGGTCGATCCGCGTCCAGACCTCCGTGCCCGGCATCAACGCCGTGTACGGCGTCGCCGCGCAGCCCAGCGCCGACGGCAAGCGGTACGACTACGAGCCGGCGCAGCGCATCCCGCTTCCGGCCGAGGAGGACTGGGACACCCGCGCGTACCTGCGCCACCTGCCCGGCGTGTTCGAGGCGGTCCGCAACGAGTTCGGCCCGGAGCTGCCCCTGCTGCACGACGGTCACCACCGGATGACCCCCATCCAGGCCGCCAAGGTCGGCAAGGAGCTGGAACCGTACGACCTGTTCTGGCTGGAGGACTGCACGCCGGCGGAGAACCAGGAAGCGCTGCGGCTGGTCCGCCAGCACACCACCACCCCGCTGGCGATCGGTGAGGTCTTCAACACCGTGTGGGACTACCAGACCCTCATCCGGGAACAGCTCATCGACTACGTCCGGTCCGCGGTCACCCACACCGGCGGCATCACCGCCCTGCGCAAGCTGCTCGACTTCGCCGCCCAGTACCAGATCAAGTCGGGCATCCACGGCCCGACCGACATCTCCCCGGTCGGCATGGCCGCCGCGCTCCACCTGGACCTGGCCATCCACAACTTCGGCATCCAGGAGTACATGCGGCACGGATCCCTCACCAACGAGGTGTTCCGGCAGTCGTTCACCTTCACCGACGGCTACCTGCACCCGGGCGAGCAGCCGGGTATCGGCGTCGAGATCGACGAGGAGGCCGCCGCCCGCTTCCCGTACGTCCCGGCCTACCTGCCCTTCAACCGGCTCAAGGACGGCACCGTCCATGACTGGTGACCCCGCCCTCACACGGCACGTCGTCGTGATGGGCGTCTCCGGCGCGGGAAAGACCACCCTGGCCCGGCTCCTCGCCGACGCCACCGGACTCGTCTTCGGCGAGGCCGACGAGTTCCATACCGCGGCCAACGTGGCGCGGATGCGCTCCGGTGTGCCCCTGGACGACGCGGCCCGCTGGCCATGGCTGCGCGACCTCGCCGGCTGGATGACCGCCCGGCACCGGGAGGGCGTCTCGACGGTGCTGGCCTGCTCCGCACTCAAGCGGTACTACCGGGACGTCCTGCGGAAGGGACCGCCGACGGTCGACTTCGTACACCTGGACGGCCCGGCTGACGTCATCCGGGAGCGGATGTCACTGCGTGCCGGCCACTACATGCCGGCGAGCCTGCTCGACTCCCAGACCGACGCCCTGGAGACCCTCGGCCCGGACGAACGAGGCGTGGTGCTCGACCTGCGGCTGCCCGTGGCGACGCTCGTCCCGGTGGTGGCGGAGCGCCTCGGTCTGCCGGTCACCGTCAAGGGCGGCTGAGCCCGCGCTTTCTCGGACGCCGGGGTGCGGCCCCCGCGCCGACACCCGGCATTCAGGAGGCAGGGTCGAGCGACTCCGACCCGTGTACGGCGCCAATACCTGTCGCACCTGCTGTGAGCTGGGGCTTCATGAATCTGGGGCACCCTCGCGGTCATGGCGTTCCGATTGATCCATCCAGTCGCGATTCGCATGTTCGACGCCCTGCTGTGCACGGCCGTAGCGACAACACCGGTGCTCGCGGAGCTACTGGCCCTTCGCCATGAGGTTGCGGTACCACGCCGCCAGATTCACGGCCGACCACGACTGTCCTGGCCAGACCGGACGGTTCTGAACGCGCGACGACCCGTCTCACCACCTGGATCGCCGAGGTCAAAACCACCGGCCCCACCTGCACACATTCACCCGCGGCCTCGGCCTGGACCGCGACGCCGTCAACGCCGCACTGACCCACCCGTTCCACAACGGCGGCACCGAAGGCGTCAACACCAGAACCAAACTGAGCAAGCGACTACTGTACGGACGCGCGGGCTTCGCCCTCCTACGACACCGCATCCTGCTCGGTTAACCCCCCACCCTTCGTCACCACCGATCGTGAGACAGAGCCATGCGAACGGTGTTTCAGGCGTCTTCGGTCAGTAGGTTTCGGCGCCCGGCCAGCGGTCACCGGAAGTGATGGCGCTGCTGTACTACGCTCGCCCCTCATGGCAGACATCAAACCGATCGCGGACCGCGAGGGTCGCATAGGCGGCATCGAGTCCATCTTGGTCGATGGGCGCAGGTGGTTCTTCGGGTTCGACTACAGCATGGACACCGCAGTCTCGCCGCTGATCGACGACCAGGCGCGGATGGCAGAGTTCGCCAGCAAGCACATGCTCCAGCGCGACGGGGCGCACGACGTCGCCTACTGGCGAGATCTGGTCGACTCTTCGGTCGAGACATCCGGCATCGTGGGTGAGGACGAGGATCGCACCTACAACAGTGAAACCCTGACAGCGGAACGGCTGTCGCCCAGCACGCAACTCATGTACCTGATGGGCGCGGCGACGGCGTGGGACGACTCATTCTTCGAGGACGAGGCCGTCCAGGCCGCGCTCACCACGATTGGCGTGCGGGAACGCGACCGCGAGGACTGGGACTGCCTCGACCAGTGCATTGCGGCCACACGCTCGGACAGCGCCGAGGTGAGCAGGGCCGGGACGCACCTCATGACGCTGTACCAGCGATTCATCTTCGACAATCTGCCGGCGAACTGGCCCGAGGTCTTCGCCGCCCTGCGGCCGATCTGACCAGCTCGCCGATCGCCGACCGCCCCGAGCGGCCAGTGAAAATCACCGAATCAGCCCCTGGCGTGGTGGTTCTTGCCGACACCCCTCGTCCGTCCGCTCTCCCACACGATCAGCTCACCGCCCAACGCCTGACGGGATCGCCGTCCTGATGACTTGGGTGATGTCCGGGAGTCGGTGGCGAGGCTCCGACCGGCACGCCCGCTGACCGCGCTGCTGGTGGTGGTGGTGGTGGTGGCGGTTTGTGCCGTCATGGCCGGAGCATCGTTGTTCGCCGCGATCACGGATTGGCTGCACAACCTGGACAAGCAAGCCCAGGACCAGCTCGGGTTCCGCATCGGCGGCGGCCGCCAGGTGCTCCTGCTGTCCGCCCTGGACACCACCACCGGGATCGTGCTCGCCCAGGTCACCGTGGACGCCGAGAGCAATGAGATCACGTCCATCACCGTCGCCACCCCCGGCGGCATCACCTTCCCGCACGCCCAGCAGGCCGTGCGGATCACCCGCACCCGCCTCGTCGCTGATAAGACCAGCCGCGAAACCGCCTACCTGACCGTGTCACTGCCCGCACGCCAGGCTCTGCCCCGCGACCTGCAAACCTGGATCCGCCGACAGGCACATCGAAAACAAGATCCATCACGTGCGCGACGTGACGTTCCGTGAAGACCTCCACCAGGCCCGGACAGGCAACGGACCCGCCGTCATCGCAACGCTGCGTAACACCGCGATCGGCTGGCACCGCACCGCCGGCGCGACCAACATCGCCCGCGCCACACGCCGATCACACGACCTCATCACCGCCGTGACCAGCGGTTACCCGACAACGCAATAGCCCTGGGATCTCATCCTCGTTCACTGTCACCACGTCCGTTCAGCGGCCGGGCCGGAACTCGTGGACCACCTCGATCAGCCCAACAATGTGCCGGTTGAACTCGTCGAGTTCCTCGGCCGGCACCCACAGCTCGAGGATGTCGCGGCCGCCGGCGTGCCGGACCGGGTAGCGGGAGGCGAACTCGCGGTCGACCTCGAACCGGGTGACGTAGCCGACGCCGGAGGCGGATACGTTCCAGTCCCGGGCGATCATGATCGCGTACTGCTCGTTGAGGACCGGATAGAAGATCGGCTGGTCGGGCAGCCGCGGCGGCCACGCCTTCCAGCCGGTGGCGCGCACGAGTTCCAACTCCTCGGGGCCGGTCGGCCGCCACAGGGTCATCGTCTCGGCCATCGCGGCACTCCTTCCTGGCGGGCGCAGAGTACCGGCTGGCCCACGACGTGAACCAGCCGGTTTCGTCCTCAGTGCCGTAAGGACCAGTCGAAGCCCAACTGCTGGGCGGCTTCCACGCTGCCGCCGGTCAGCCACTGCTGCTCGCGCGGGTCGGTTTCGGTAATCTGCCGGACGATTTCGTCGACCACGATTTCGGGGTCGCCTGCTGGCAGTTCAATCACCGCGACGAACTGCAACCAGAGATCTTCTAAACCGACAGGCCGCTTGGGGTAGAAGTACGACACGTGCACCCGGCCCTGGTCGTCCGGCCGTGCCGCCACCCACCCGAGATGGCAGTCCCATCGGCCGAGCAGATCGGGTTGTTCTCGTAGGCGTGTCCGCAGCAGCCGGGCGACAGTTCGGTCGGGCCACTCCCAGGAGTGATCGTTTTCGGCGCGGGCGATTTCGGCGTCGTACTGGGCAGCGTCGAAGTGAACGGTCAGCAGGTCAAGGCTGGGCCGGTCGGGGTTACGAATCGCGATCCGACTGTGGTCCCCGTTCATCGAAAGCTCCGCCAGCGGCACCTGCCCGCAGGGGGTCCTCACCAGCGCGACCCAGCGCGCCCGATGATAGATCGCACGGTCGGCCGACCGGTCGGCGACATCCAGGACACCTGCCCCAGGCAGGCTGGTCGAGCAGACGCTCGAGCGTCGCCCGTACCCAACCCAGTTCGTCGCCCGACCAACGTTCCAGCAGCACCCGGACCACGACATCATCACGAGCTTCCCCGGCATCACCGCCCAGGCAGGCGCCCGGCTACTCGGTGAGATCGGTGACGACCGGAACCGTTTCGCCGATGGGCGATCGTTGAAGGCCTTCGCCGGCGCGGCACCGGTAACCCGTGCTTCCGGCCGCAGCCTGGTCGTATCGCAACGCCGGATCAAGAACGATCGACTCGCCGCGGTCGGCTTCACCTGGGGACTTTTCGGCACTCAACCAGTCACCCGGCACGCGAGCCCACTACGACCGACGCCGGGCCACGGGCGACGGCCAGGCCGCCGCCTTCCGCCACCTGTTCAGCCGCTTCCTTGGCTGCCTGCACCACTACCTGACGGCACGACAGCACTACCGAAAAGCGACAGCCTTCCCGATCACGACGGCCGTCGCTGCTTGACAGTTACGCCCATCGGATGTCTTGTCCGCGAACGTCATCACGTTGCCGCTGGTCAACGCGTCAACGAGTCCGACGGTTCGCTCGGCGGTCAGGTCGTGGACCGCGCCGGGCAGGGCGGGTGAGACCCAGACCAGTCGGCCGGCGGGGTCGGCCACGACCTGCACCGTCACGCCGTGTCGCTTGTGCTTTCCCAAGTAGTACGGCCTCTGCTCGGCGACTCTGTCGATGGGGATGAGGGTGCCGTCGAGGATCGCGTAGGCCAATCGGGCAACTCGTACCGCGCAGGCGTTGATGTCGTCGGCCAGGGCGGCGAGCAGGGTGATCGCCTCGCGGACGTACCGCCAGGCGGTGGTGGTGCCGATGGCGAAGCCGGCGGCGAGGCGCGAGTAGGTGTCACCGTTGCGCAGGTGGGCCAGGACCAGCAGCGCCTGCCGCCCGGGGTCCAGGCGTCGCCACCTGGATCGACACTGCGTTCGGTGTTGGCGGATCAGGTCGGCCAGGCGGTTGAGGGCGGTGAACGGACAATCGCCACGCTCAAGACCCTGGAAGATCCTGATGAAGCTACGCTGCTGCCCACGCCGAGCAACCACGATCGTGCAGGCCATCCTCGTCCTTCACCACGTCGAGACGATCCGCTACGCGGATGAAAGTGGCTCAGTGGTAGGTTCTGCGACGAAGGCGGTCACTCCTTCATGGACCTGTTCTCAGGGGGATGAGAAATGGTAAACAGGCGCATTATCACGTGGACGGTAACCGGCGCTGCCGCGTTGGCACTGGCCGTATCCCAGGCGACGCCCGCGTTGGCCGCCACGACGGTATCGGTCAAGACTACCGACGGAATGCCTATCGGGGGCACGGCCATCTTCTGGGGCAACAATCCCAACGCAGTCGATCCCGATATGCGCAAGCGGGAGAGGCTTGGAGCCTGCGACAAGCAGGGCAACGACGGCAAGATCGTCTATGCCGAGGCGCAGTGGAAGCTCAACGGCCAGTGGCAGTTCTTCTCGCTGTACGACACAAACGGCGCCGGCACCAGCGGCTGCCGCGAGGCATGGCTGCCGAATATCAAAGAGGGCACCACCGTCCACATCAAGGCATGCCTTCAGACGAGCGTCAACCACCGTCAGGAGTACTGCGGCACCGCTACGGGCATCGCCTGAGCTCGTGACCTGCTGACACAGCCCGTTCAGTGAGCGTCTCTCGCTCAATGCTCAGATGATGCCGGGGTTGAGGGCACACCCTTCGTGGCTCTGAACCCCGGCATCTGCATCTCGTCCCGGTGGCGGCTCAGGTCGACGCAGTCGGAAGTCAGAAGGTGCCGGTGTTGGCGGCCGGCGCTGGCAGATCGCCGGTTCGGGCTGACAGGAGCGGGTAGACCTGGGCTGTGAGTGTCGTGTCCTGGGTCAGTGAAACTGCCAAGCCGAGGCTCTGACCTGCCCTGCATCAGATCCATTCAGCCGGCCGGGGCGGCGATCAGGGTTAGGTTCGCCCCGAGCCGTCCGAGCCTATGCCGGACGGCGATTGCTTGTCCGAGCGGCACTGCCGTGAATGGCCTATGCCCGGATTCCCAGCTCTGCACAGCTCGACCGCTGCAACCGCACGCACGAACCCTGCGACGCGCTGATGGCCTGGGCTGATCAGCCTGCCACACCCGAACACATACGCTCCCGACTGGCCACCCTCAGCACCAACACTCCCCAGGTCCGGCTGGCTCGCTCCGACGACCCAGCCGTGACCGACAGCGTCGCCTTCGGCGTCCTCATCGGCCACGTCTGTGTCTACGGCCACCAACGCCGGAACAAAGACGCCGACCGCGTGTACATCGCTGGCCCCCTACCCAACCGCACCTGCCTCGTCCCGTAACCAACACCGCGGCACCAACAAACATCCCCACACCCAGTGGACAAAAAACCCTGATCGGGAGTGGCCCAGGTTCGCCCGCGTCACCCCGCACCCCTGTTTTCCCAGCCCAGGACCACATTCGGAGCACACGGGCCCCTGTTCGTGACAGGCCGTGGGCCACGGTGGCAAGCGTTGGCACGATACAGGTGCTCGCCGCCCTCGAAGGCGCCCTCTTGCTGGCCCGGGCCCGGCGGAACTCCCTCCTGGTGACCTCCGTGGCGGAGAGGGTCACCCGCCACTGGCCCGAACTTGCGCGTCTGGTCGTCGAGGGTGGGTTGCGAGCTGAGCTGGACCTGCGCAAGCGCGTCTTTCACGGGTGGGGATGGGGGCGGTGACCTCGGCCTGGGGACAGGCCGAGGTCACCGCGAGTCTGGATCAGACGTATGGGTTTTGGGTCAGCAGGTGGGCCTTGTAGCCCTCGCCGACACCGGGTTCCGGGGTGCCGGCCCAGTCCTTGATGAGCACGGCGCCGCCGGTGCAGCCCCATGGGTTCCAGGTCCAGGCCAGGTACCCCATGTCGTGCGCGTCGGCCCAGGTAACCAGCCGTTGCATGTAGTCGAAGCTGCAATCGTCCTGACCGAACTCACCGATCACGACCGGCACCTGCTGCGCGATCGGGGCGATCTGGCTGTCCCAGCAGGACTCGTTCGCGCAGGCGTTGAAGCTGTATGCGTGCCAGGAGGCAGCGATGTTGTTCAGCGGGTCGTTCGGCTTGTACGTCAGCCATTCGCGCATGTCGTTGGTCCATTCCAGGCCGCTGACCATGAGCATGTTGGTGGCGCCGGTGGCGCGGACGGCGTCGACGAGGTCCTGCATGCCGGCTGCCTCGTAGGGCAGGCCGCCGCAGGTGCCGCCGTCGCGTAGGCATTGCCAGCCCAGGGTTTTGTTCCACTCGGCGGGCATGTCCGGGTACGGCTCATTGAACAGGTCGAAGACGACGGCGTCGTTGCCTTTGAAGGTGTCGGCGACGCCGGTCCAGAACTGGGGGGCGTACCGCGCGTCCGGCATCGGTTTCTGGCAGGTGGCGTGCTCGTCCTTGCAGTGCCAGTCCGGGCTGTTGGTGTAGGCGCCCCAGGTCCAGTGCAGGTCGAGGATGACGTTGATGCCGTTGGCGACGAGCAGGTTGACGTAGTCCTTGACGCCCTGTTGGTAGGTGGCCCCGCTGGGTGTCCCGTTGACGCCCAGCCAGCATTCCTCGTTCAGCGGTATCCGGACGGCGTGGATGTTCCAGGTCTTCATCGCGTCGACGGATGCCTGGTCGACGGGCCCGGAGTCCCACAGGCCCTTGCCCTGGACGCAGGCGAACTCGCCGCTGGAGCGGCTCACGCCCAGCAGCCGGTACGCCTTGCCGTCCGTGGTGACGATCTTGTTGCCGGACACGCGCAGCTCCGGGGCCCGACCGCTCGGCGGCGGCGTTGTGGCGGTCGGGGACGGGCTGGCAGTGGTGGGGCTGGCGGTCGGTGTGATCACCGAGCCCGTGCACGCGGTGCCGTTGAGCGCGAATGACGCGGGTACCGGGTTGGCGTCCTTCCACGCGCCGAGGAACCCGATCGAGGTGGACGCCCCGGTGCCCAGTGACCCGTTCCAGGTCATGCTGGCCGCCGAAACGCGGGCGCCGGACTGCGTCCAGGTCGCACTCCAACCCTGCGTGACGCGCTGGCCGGCATTGGGGAAATCGAACGTGAGCGTCCAGTTCGACATCGGGTCACCGAGGTTGGTGATGGCGACGTTGGCGGTGAATCCGCCTGTCCACCGGCTCTGCACCGTGTACGTGACGGAGCAGCCGGATGCGGCCGCCGAGGCGGGAAGGGTTGCCGTTGCGATGCCACCCAGTACCAGCGTGCTGGCGGCGCCGGCGGCCAGTAGTGCATGACGGTGTTTCATCTGATCTCCTCGTGGATGGGTGAGGGATCGATGGGAGCGCTGCGGACATCCTTTATTAGGCTGGTTACGAGAGTCAATACCCCGCATGACCGACGCGAGGGGGACGGGAGCAGGCGACGGGAGCGGCACGATCGGAGGGGTCAGTAAAGTAGCTCCGAGGATCGACGGGACGGAGGAGGACACCGTGGCGACGAGCCCGATCTGGGCCAGCCGGCCGAAGACCCGCGGCCTGGTCCTCGATCTGATCAGGTCGGCGCGCACAATCACCCGGATCGAGCTCGCCGAGGCGACGGGTCTCACCGGAGCTACGATCTCCGAGGTCGTGCGCGAGCTCATGGGCGACGGTCTGGTCGTCGAGGCGGGCCGGGGCGCGCCGACGGGCGGCAAGCCACGCACGCTGGTCCAGCTCAACCCGCTGGCGCGCTACAGCGTCGGTATCCAGCTCGAGCGCAACACGTGCGTCATCGTCGTGGTCGACCTGGCCGGCCGGCAGGTGGCCCGCACCTCGTTCCAAGGCGTGGCGACGATGCCGCCGGAGCAGGCGCTGCCGCTGGTGGCGTCGCAGATCGACGCGCTGCTGGCCACGGCGGCCGTCGATCGTGACAGGGTGTTGGGGGTCGGCCTGGTCAGCTACGGCCCGCAGGACCGGCGCGTGGGCGTGTTGTTGACGCCGCAGCCCACCGGCAAGTGGCTCGACTACCCGGTCGCGCGGCGGCTCGCGGAGATTCTCGAGCTGCCCGTCCTGCTCGACAACGACGCCGCGGCGGCCGCCATCGGCGAGTACTGGATGGGCGCGGTAGACCCACGCAGCACCTACGGCTGCATCTACATGGCCACCGGTATCGGCGGTGGGGTCGTGGTCGCCGGTGAGGTCTACCGGGGCAGTTCCTCGAACAGTGTGGAGATCGGCCACATCTCGATCGACGTCAACGGCGACGAGTGCCCGTGTGGCAACATCGGCTGCCTGGAAAACTACGCCGGCCCGTCGGCTCTGGTCCGGCAGGCTCTGGCGACACCCGGGCTCGCTCAGCGGCTGGCGCTCGATCCGGCCGGTGCCGACCTCCTCACCGAGTTCGCGCGGGTCGCGGCTGCGGCGAACGCCGGCGATCCCGACGCCCGGGGCCTCGTCGAGCAGTCGGCCCGCTATCTCGGGTCTGCCGCCGTCACCATGACGGGCCTGTTCGACGTGGACACGATCGTCCTCGCCGGGCCGAGCTTCGCTGTCGCCAGCTCGATCTACCAGGCGGTGATCCAGCAGGAGGTGGACCGCCGCACGTTCGCCCGGCGGCCCATCCGGTGCGGGTCGTACCGTCGGTCAACGGGTCGGACGCGGCGGCGATGGGCGGGGCGGCCCTCGTCTTGCAGAGCCAGCTGACCCTGGCACACTCCCGCCCGGAGGACGTCGTCAGGCCGGTGCCCGCCAGCGCGGGCGGGGTGCTCTGACCCGCCTACCGGTGTTCGTGCGGTGGGGCGCGGCCGGGCCAGGTGGTGGGCTATGCCGTGGAACGGGTTCGGTGAGGCGAACGGGTCCTGGAGCACCATCTGTAGGCGGTGGCGCACGCTGCTCGTGGTCGTGTACAAAACCCGCCTCCCGTCATTGCCAAGTTGCCTAAAAAGCCGTCAATAGGTTCCGGCAGCCACAGCGGCGCCAATCGGCGGCGGGGCGGGAGCATCGCCACGTCCGTCGATCAGACTGCGATTGACTTACTTAAGCTTCCTACGTAAGGATGCGGTCGCCGACCGGCGACAAGAGGGCGGATGATGCGCGAGACCTTGCACGACGGCTGGCTACTGCGGGCCGTGGGAGCGGTGCCGGACGTCCTCGTGGGACGGCAGGTGCCCGCTCAGGTGCCCGGCAGCACCCATCTCGACCTGATGGCCGCGGGCCTCATCCCGGACCCCTTCCTGGATCGGAACGAGGCGGCGCTGACCTGGATGCACCGCGTCGACTGGCAGTACACGACCAGGTTCCAGGCGCAGACGCCTCGACCCGGCGAGCGGGTGGAGCTGGTCTTCGACGGCATCGACACGGTCGCCACCATCGAGCTGAACGGCCACCTGCTCGGCCACACCGCCAACATGCACCGCGGCTACCGATTCGACGTCTCCGAGTCGCTGCACGACGCCGGCAACGACCTGACCGTGACGCTGAGATCCGCGCTCACCCACGCCGAGCAGATGGAGGCCCGGCTCGGCTGGCGCCAGCGGGCCTACCCGCACCCGTACAACGCGATCCGCAAGATGGCCTGCTCCTTCGGCTGGGACTGGGGACCGGACCTCCAGACCGCCGGCCTCTGGAAACCCGTACGGCTGGAACGCTGGGACACCGCCCGCCTGGCCCAGGTGCGCCCGCTCGTGGCCGTCGCCGCCGACGGCACCGGCCGCGTCGACGTACACCTGGAACTGGAACGCGCCGCGGACCGCGACTACACCGCGGTCGTGACGGTCGGCGACCGCGAGGAACGGGTAACCGTCTCCGGCGACACCGCACAGGTCACCGTCCTCGTGCCGGACGCCCGGCTGTGGTGGCCGGTCGGCTACGGCGACCAGCCACTCTACGAGCTGACCCTCACGCTCCTGGCCGATGGCGAGCCGGTGGACACCGACCGGCGCCGAATCGGGTTCCGTACGGTCACCGTCGACACCGAGCCGGACGAGACCGGCACGCCGTTCACCTTCGTCGTCAACGGCACACGCGTCTTCGCCAAAGGCGCCAACTGGATCCCGGACGACCACTTCCTCACCCGGATCACCCCCGAGCGGCTCGCCCGCCGAATCGACCAGGCCGCCGACTCGAACATGAACATGCTGCGGATCTGGGGTGGCGGCATCTACGAGACCGACGACTTCTACGAAGCCTGCGACGAACGCGGCGTGATGGTGTGGCAGGATTTCCCCTTCGCGTGCGCCTTCTACGCCGAGGAGGAGCCGCTACGCGGCGAGGTCGAGGCCGAGGCCCGGGAGAACATCACCCGGCTGGTCGCCCACCCGTCGCTCGTGTTGTGGAACGGCAACAACGAGAACCTCCCCGCCTACACCGACTGGGGCTGGCAGGACGGCCTACAGGGACGCAGCTGGGGACTCGGCTACTACACCGAGCTGCTGCCCAGGCTCGTCGCCGAGCTGGACCCCACCCGCCCTTACGCACCGGGCAGCCCGTACAGCCCCGATGATCTGCCACCCAACGACGCCGACCACGGCACCCGTCACGAATGGGACGTCTGGAATGTCCTGGACTACACCCACTACCGCGACCACCTTCCGCGGTTCTGCGCCGAGTTCGGTTTCCAGGGACCGCCCACCTGGGCCACCCTCACCCGGTGGATCCACGACCAGCCGTTGACACCCACCTCGCCGGCGTTCCTGCTCCACCAGAAGGCCGATGACGGCAATGGCAAGCTGCACCGCGGCCTCGCACCCCACCTGCCTGTCCCGGCCGACTTCGAGCAGTGGCACTGGGCGACCCAGCTCAACCAGGCCCGTGCGGTGGCCTTCGGCATCGAACACTTCCGCTCCTGGTGGCCACGCACCGCAGGAACCCTCGTCTGGCAGCTCAACGACTGCTGGCCGGTCACCTCATGGTCCGCTGTGGACAGCGACGAACGCCCCAAACCCCTCTACTACGCGATCAAACACGCGTTCGCGCCCCGGCTGCTGACCATACAGCCCCGCGCGGGCAAGCCCACCCTGGTCGCGGTGAACGACCACGACCAGCCCTGGACGGGCACCGTCCTCGCAACCAGACAGACATTCGGCGGCGACGTGCTCGCCACCGCTGAGCTGCCGCTCAGCGTCCCACCCCGGTCCACCGCCCTGCTGGACCTCAACGAAAACCTGCTCAAACCCACCGACCCGAGGACCGAGGTACTGGTCGCGACCGCCGGCGACGCGCGTGTCCATCACCTGTTCGCCGAGGACCGGGATCTCGGCTACGAGCCAGCGCCGATTACCGCCAACATCACACCCGCGGCCGGGGGCTACCGGGTCGACGTGCGAGCCAACTCGTACGTCCGGGACCTCGCCCTGCTGGCCGACAAGGTCGCGCCCGACGCGGTCGTCGACGACATGCTCATCTCACTCACGGCCGGAGAGACCCACAGCTTCTTCGTACACACCACAGCGAGCCTTCATTCACCGTCCGCTTTGGTGGGTCCGGAAGTGCTGTGCTGCGCCAACACGGCAGCTCGGGCCGCCGAGAGCCTCCGATAGGACCGCCCACGACATCCACCTGGACCGTCGGTTCACCGCCGCCGCCGATTTGCCGCTCGCGCTGCCTCCGGCGGGGGCCGATGTTGAGGCGGCCGCGCATACTGGGGGGATGACCGGGCCGGAGTTGGTGTTCGACGAGGGAGACTGGCACTACCGGACTAGTGGGGACCGCTGGGGCAGCAGAGGTCGACTTCGGGTGTGGCGCGACGCCGACAGCCGTTTGGTGGCGATGGTGACGATCCGAGACCATGTCCTGAGAGACGACGGGTGCCTCCTACCCGAGCAGGTCCGGGCACGGTTTCCCGACGAGGACGTCGAGGTGGTCGCCTACGAGCCCAGTTGGTGGGGCGCCTACGAGCAGTACTACCTTGCGGTCGCCGGTGACCGCATGTATCGCTGGGAGGAGATCAACGGGTCCATCCTGGCGGAGCGCCTCTCGCCGATCTTCGTGGTCGACGACGAGGGCGACGACTCACCGGGCGGCGACTCCGGAATCTGACGTTGTCGGTGGCTGGGCGCATCCTCGCGATGATCCTGATCAGCGTTCTTCTGCTGGTCCTCCACCAAGCCTTCGGCGACCGATGGGAGCCGCGCCCTGTCGCTTAGAACAACCCGGCCATCGGCACGAGCGAGCGCAGAGCATCACCGGTTGGTCGATTTGACGTGGTACATAGAGTTTCTGATCAGCCGCCAGGTGCGGACTCGCTGATCACATGGAAGAACGGGATGGTCGATCAAGAACAGCCGCTGGGCCGGTATGCGGCCGTGTTCCACGAATTGGTCGAGGGTCGGACGGAGCCCGGGGACTGGTTGGTGTGGTGGGAGCAGCACGAGCGGCAGGTCAAGGCGTTGTGCTCGCCCGGGGTGTTTCTGCGTCTGAAGCCTCGGGGCGCCGGCGACGATCCCGCGCGGCGCGCGCTTGCCAGCCAGCAGGGCGCCTGCGAGGTCCTCGACCTGCTCGGCGTCGGGTATGTCCGATCTGATCGGTATGAGTTGGCCTGGCGGCGGGCCTTCGAGCAGTTCTGCCGGGAGGAACGGGCGAAGGAAGCGGCCAAGGCCGCCGAGTTCACCCCAGCCATCGCGCGCCTCACCGGGCACTTTCCCCGCTTTGCCCGCTTCCTCAAGGCCAACATCGATGATGTCGACAGCTGCCGATCCGGCCTGGACGACGCCGAACTGGCCCGCCTCGAACAGGACTTGGGCCTCCGGCTTCCGGCCGCCTATCGCACCTTCCTGCAGTGCACCCGGGAAGTCGTCTTGGGTGACACGCTGCAGATAACCTCAACTCATCCGTTTGTGCACAACTCGACGAAGGTCGCACTGCCCACCCGGGGCATGTTGTGCATCGCCGACTTCTGGCTCACCGGCGACGGCGACCAGGCCCTGTTCGATCTCCGCGACGGCGTCGTAGACGATCCGCCGGTCCTCTACTACGACCACGACCAACCCGCCGTCCGGCCCATAGCCGCCAGCTTCACCGCGTGGATCGAGAAACTACCCCAGACCCTTGCGGAGTAACGGAACGCGCTGAAAGCCGGGCACTGCGAGGCGCCAGCGAACGCCCTCAACGTTGCTCGTGATGACGCTTCGTGGCGAGCGGATCGCGGCAGAACTTTGCGCGTCACCGTGAAGGAACACGGCGGGCGAGGTGTCGTTACTGCCGACCCCCACGCCGGCGTCCATCGTCTGTACGATCGCGCGGGTGAGCGAGAACCTCCGCCCTGTGCGCCGGGTCAGCGTGGCGACCGTATCGCCGACATCGACGCCGCTGACCGGTCCCAGGTGTCCAGGGCATCCTCTGTCGACCACGCATGGCTGCGACTTCTTCTCCACACCGGACGAGCGCCGTACGAAGGTCGCGGAGGCGGTCGGCCGGTGGGTGCGAACCGCTGGCGACACGAGCACGCCGGTCGTGGTATGGGACGGGTGAACCGCGTACGAGCGACGCGGCACCGCGGGGACGACACCCAGTTGCTCGACCGCATCTATGGGCTGCGGGCCCACGGTGCGCAGATGAGCCCGGTCATCACCCAGATCGAACCCGACCCACCGGTGTTGGCCGACCGATCCGGCGCGAGCTGATCCACCAGCTCAGCCCTTCCTGCGTTTGGCATAGACCAGCTGGTGTTCCCAGCCGCGATTGGATATCAACCTGACTCCGTCTGTGTGCCACCACATGAGGACGCAGAGCAGGAACGCGGCGATCCCGAGACCGGCCGGTATGAAGGACAGCTCGACCCACAGCGGCGTGACGTAGGGCCTGTTGTCCGGAGGCGGACGGTCGAACTGGACAAACACGAAGATGGCGGCGGCCGTGAGGAGGAGGCTGGGCACAGCCGCGGCCAGCCATACCCTGCGCGCCCATCTCGTACCTGCGGCATTGCGGACCCGAACACGCAAACGCGCACCGCATTTGCCGCAGCTCAGCTCCGACACGCTGGCGCCATGAGCCGGCCTGCGAACCGGAATGGGAAAGGTAACGTAGGTGTGGATCGTCTTGTTGCCCAGGCGCTCCACGCGTACCTGATGACCTAGCCGCTTGCTCGCGTAATCGCCGACTGCGCCGCGCATCTCACCTCCGCCGTGCAGAGGTACGAGCATACTGCGAGCGCTGCCTTCACGGCGCCAGTGAACTGGTCGCCGTAATCGAGGAGCATCTAGGCGGTTGATGGCCTGGGCAATCGACTTCGCCTAGCACAGACCGTCGAACCATAGATGCACTGTTCTCGACAGATCGGTGCGCGGACGACTGACCCGCGCCGCAACCTCCCTCCACCGCGGTGGCGGCGTACCTGCACGAACGCGACGGCGACCGGCGGCCCGGCTGTACGCCGAAGCAGCCCGAAAGGCCCCCAACCTCGCTGAGCGCGACCACCTGACGCGCCAAGCCGCCCGCCTCAACGCCCGCCGGGATCGCTGAACCGCCGGTCGGCACCGCACCTTGCGCAAAAATGCACTTCGCCCTCCCCGGTAGGCCTCGTCGAAGTACACAAGCTTGCGCATGTGGTGTGGCCGCCACCGCCCGCGTTGGCCGCGTCGCCGACGGGGTCGTCGCCGTCAACTAGGAAAGGCCGGGAGGGCGGGCTGGTCCAGCCAGGCGGAGAAGAGCGCGTCGAGCGGCTGGCGGGCGTACCGCTGGGCGTGCGCGCGAAACGCCGCCGTCGTCACGGTGGCGTGCCGGTGCCCGGCGACCCACCCACGCAGCATGGTGAAGAACTGTGTGTCACCGATCTCGCGCCGCAGCGCATGCAGGGTCAGCGCGCCACGTTTGTAGACCAGCGGGTCGAACATCCGGCCGATCCCGGGGTCCGCGACCCGCAGGTCCGCCGGGCGGGCTGCCATCTGGGCGTACCATTGCCGGGCGAGCGCCTCCGCCGACGACCCGCCGGAGAGTCCCGACCACAACCACTCCGCGTACGTGGCGAAGCCCTCGTTGAGCCAGATGTGCCGCCAGTCGGCGACCGTCAAGCTGTTGCCGAACCACTGGTGGGCCAACTCGTGCACGACCAGCCGCTCATGCGTACGCCTCCCGTCCACGTGGTTCGCGCCGAAGATCGACATGCCCTGGGCCTCGATTGGGTCCTCCAACTCGTCGTCCGTGACCACGACGGTGTACTCGCCGAACGGATACGGGCCGAAAAGGCGCTCGAACGCCGCCATCGCCTGAGCTTGGCGGGCGAAGTCGACCATGAACGGCGTACGCAGGCGGGCGGGGACGGCGGCGCGCTGCGGCACCGGCTGGGTGGCCAGTTCCAGCCGCTCGTACCGGCCGATCTGCACGCTCATCAGGTAGGCCGGAGTTGGCTCCGCACGTTCGTAGACCCAGGTGGTCCTGCTGGCGCCGGGCCGCTGGCCGACCAGGTCGCCGGTGACCAGCACGGTGTACGACGAAGCGCAGGTCACCGCGACGCGGTAGCTCGCTTTCTGTCCCGGCTGGTCGTCGCAGGGGAACCAGGACGGGGCGCCGTTCGGCTGGCTGGCCACGAGCACCCCGTCGGCGAGTTCGTCCCAGCCGATGTCTCCCCACCGCCCGCGAATGGGGGCGGGGTGGCCGACGTAGCGAACCTCGATCCGGAACTGCGCCCCCATCGGAATCGGGTGTGCCGGTTTGACCTGCAGTTTGTGCGGCCGGTGAGTGTACCTCGCGGAGCGGCCGTCAACCAGCACCTCCTGGACGCGGAACCGGCCGAGGTCGAGCGTGAAGCGGGACAACCCCTGGGTGGCGAGCGCGGTGAGGACAGCGCGGCCGACGAGCCGGTTCGACGCGATCTTGTAGTCCAGTTCCAGGTCGTAGTGGCGGATCCGGTAGCCACCGTTGCCGTGCTCCGGCAGGTACGAGTCGCCCGAGCGCTCGGCACCCGGGCCGAAGGCGCCACGCTGGGTCGTACCAGCGCCGGCTCCTCCCCCGGCGCAGTCGCGATCACCAGGACCACCGGCGGCCCGACCGGCCCTGGGAGTCATCCGTGGCGGGCGGCCGCGGCGGGCCAGGTGGCGATCGGGTTACCCTGCCAGCGGCTGTCCGGCGGTACGGCGTCGCCGCGGGTCACCAGCGACCCCGGCCCGACGGTGGTACGGGCACCGATCGCCGCTCCGGGCAGCACGATGCCGTGCGGGCCCAACGTCGCACCGGCCTCCAGTGCCACCTTGTCCATGCTCATGATTCGATCATGGAAGAGGTGGGTCTGCACCACGCAGCCCCGGTTCACCGTGGCCCCGTCACCGAGCCGCACCAGGTCGTACTCTGGCAGCCAGTAAGTCTCCAACCACACCCCGCTGCCGATCTTCGCACCCATGCTCCGCAGCCACACGGCGAGCAGCGGGGTGCCGGTGGCGAAGCGGGCCAGCCACGGCGCGGCGAGCACCTCGACGAAGGTGTCGGCGAGTTCGTTGCGCCACACGAACGAAGTCCACAGTGGCCTTTCGGTGACGCGGATCCGCCCGACCAGCAACCACTTCGCCGCGGTGGTGACGGCACCGGCCAGTACCCCGGCCGCGAACAGCACCGGCCCGGCGGCGAGCGCCGCGGGCAGGAGCCCGGCCGTCCGCTCGATGACGAGCAGCGCGGCGACGACGGCGCCGGCGAGCGCCGCACCGAGCATCACCGGCACGATCCGGCCCAGTTCGACGGCGGCGCGGGCCAACTTCAACCGGCGCGGCGGGTCGAACGTACGGCTGCTGTCCACCGCCTCCGCCGTGCGGCGCAGCGGCATAGGCGGCATGCCGAGCCAGGACGAGCCCTTCTTCGCCTTGCGCGGCGCCGACGACAGCACCCCGACCAGGCCCCGCTTGGGCACCGACCGGCCGGGCGCGGCGATCCCGGAGTTACCGAGGAAGCCCTGCTTGCCGATGCGTACCGGGGCCACCCGCAGCCAACCGCCGCCCAGTTCGTACGTGGCGACCATGGTGTCGTCGGCGAGGAACGCGCCATCGGCGACCGTGGTCATGGCCGGCACCGCGAGCACCGTCGACGCCTCCACCCCGTGCCCCACCCGGGCGCCGAGCAAGCGCAGCCAGACCGGGGTGAAAAGGCTGGCGTAGAGCGGAAAGAGCCCGACCCGGGCCAGCCCCATCAGTCGCTCCGTCGCCCAGACCTGCCAGGCGATCCGGCCGTGCACCGGGTGGTGGCCGGCGCGTAACCCGATGCCGAGCCCGCGCACCGCGGCGAGCACCAGGACCGCGTACGCCAGCAGGTACGTGGCGGTCGCGGCCGGGACGGCGAGCAGCGCGTGGCCGAACGCGGCACCAAGGGTGGCGGTGCCGGCCATCGCGCTGCCGAGCAGCGCCGCGGCGGGCAGCGCGGCGGTGGCCGGCAGCAGCCCAATCAGCAGGGAGGTCACCGTGTACGCGGCAGCCCAGCCCCGGGACCGGGGCGGCCGCTGAACCGGCCAGGCAACGGACTGCCCCCGCACCGGTGCCGCCGGCGATCCGGCCCAGTGCTGGTTGGCCGGCACCGCGCCGAGCACCGTGGACCCGGCGCCGATCCAGGCACCCTTGCCGATCCGGGCACCGGGTGACAGGGTGGTGCGGGCGCCGACCCGCGCTTCCGCGCCGATACGGAGCTTGCCGATGTGCACCAGGTCGCCGTCGACCCAGTAGCCGGACAGGTCCACCTCGGGCTCGACGGCCGCGCCTCGGCCGACCCTGAGCAGCCCGGTCACCGGGGGCGCGGAGTGCAGGTCGACATCCGGGGCGACCTCGGCGCCGAGCGCTTTCGCGTACCGGACCAGCCACGACGCCCCGGACACGCCGGTGACCCCGGTCAGCTCGGCGAGCCGCTCGGCGGCCCACAGCCGTACGTGGACAGTGCCGCCGCGTGGATAGCTGCCCGGCCGTACGCCGCGCAGCAGCACCCGTGCTCCTCCCGCCGAGATGACGATTCGGCCGGCCGGGGTGAACAGCAGCGCCCACCCGATGCCGATCCACCACCACGACACGGTGGATATCCAGGCCACGCCGGCGAGGCCGACGAGCAGGTTGCCGAACGCGGCGGCGACGACCGTGGCGCGCAGCCCGGGCAGCGCGAGCAGCGGCACCAGCAGCAGGGCCTGGAGGAATCCGGTTCGGCGCGGGGTCGGCGTCACCTCGCGCCGGGCCGCCGGGCCGGTCTGCGCGGCGCCGAGCCGCGCTGCCATCGCCGACAGCGTCGGATGCTCGTAGATGTCGGCGACCGAGACGTGCGGGTAGCGGCGGCGGATCCACGCGACGAGCTGCGCGGCGGTGAGGCTGCTGCCGCCGTGACTGAAGAAGTCGGCGTCCGCGGCGGTCACCCGCAGGCCGAGCACCTCCTCCCAGCCGCCGGCGAGCCACGCCTCCGCCTCGGACAGCTCCGCACCGGCATCGGACGGCACGGCGGCCAGTGGCCACGGCAGCGCCGCGCGGTCCACCTTCCCCGAGGTGCGGGTCGGCAGCTCGCCCACCGCAGCGAGCAGTGGAACCAGCGCGGCCGGCAGATGCTCGCGCAGCCGCCGCGCTGCGGCGTCGACGTCGAACCGGCTGCCCTCGCGGGGCACTACGTAGCCCACAAGCATTTGAGTGCCGGCACCGGCGGTCCGCACTGCCGCCGCGGCGGCGGCGACCCCCGGCAGCGCCTGCAGCGCCGCGTCCACCTCGCCCAGCTCGATCCGGCGGCCGCCGAGCTTCACCTGCTCGTCCCCTCGCCCGAGGAAGAGCAACCCTTCCGGCTCGGCGCGAACGAGGTCACCGCTGCGATACGCCCGCCGCCAGTCAAGCGCGGGCAGCGGGGCAAACTTCTCCGCGTCCTTCGCGGTGTCGAGGTAGCGCGCAAGCCCCGCCCCCCCGATGACCAACTCCCCGGTCTGCCCCATCGCCACCGGCACGCCGGCCGAGTCGACCACGGCGAGCTGCCAACCAGCGAGCGGGAGACCGATACGCACCGGGCCGTCACCGGTGAGCCGGGCCGCGCACGCGACGACGGTCGCCTCCGTCGGCCCGTACGTGTTCCAGACCTCGCGTCCCTCCACCGCCAGCCGCCCGGCGAGCTCAGGCGGGCACGCCTCGCCGCCGAAGATGAGCAGCCGGACGTCGTCCAGCGCCTCGACCGGCCACAGCGCGGCGAGGGTCGGCACCGTGGAGACCACGGTGATGCGCCGCGCCGCGAGCCAGTCGCCCAGGTCGACGCCGCTGCGCACCAGGGCACGGGCGGCCGGAACCAGGCATGCGCCGTACCGCCAGGCCAGCCACATCTCCTCGCAGGAGGCATCGAAGGCGACCGACAGCCCGGCCAGCACCCGGTCCCGCGGACCGATCGGGTCGCTGCCGGCCTCGGCGAGGAACAGCATCGCCTCGGCGTCCACGAAGGCCGCCGCCGCGGCGTGGTGCACGGCGACGCCTTTGGGCGTGCCGGTTGAGCCCGAGGTGAAGATGATCCACGCGTCGTCGTCCAGCCCGGGGCGGCCAGGACGGCCGGTAGGGGTGGCGCACAACGACAGCTGACCACCGTCGCCACCGAGCACCGCGCACACGTCCGCCTCGGTGAAAACCAGTTCGGCACGCTCGTCCGGGTCCTCCGCGTCGACCGGCACGTACGCCGCGCCCACGGCGAGCACCGCCAGGACGGCGACGTAGAGCCCCGTCGTGCCGGAGGTGACCCGCACGCCGACCCGGTCGCCGACGCCGATCCCGTGGCCCGCGAGGATGGCGCGCAACGCGTCGACCTCCTCGGCCAGCCCACGGTAGGTCAGCACCGTCGCCCCGTCGTCGATCGCAGCCGCGTGCGGGTGGCTGGCCACCGTCGCTTCGAAGATGTCGAGCAGCGTGCGCCTCGCGCTCGCGCCGTCGGTGCGGAAGACCGCGGGCACCCGCGGCACGTCCGGTGTCCAGCGGGAGGAATCGGCGGCCAACAGATCCGTCACGGTCACCAGGTCAGCTCCGCCCCCACCATCCAGGTCAACGCCAGCCAGGCGCATGGTGGTGAGGAAATCGCCCGGGCTAGCCGTTCTACGTTACGGGCACATGACGGCCAGCCGAGCCCGGCGGGTCGTGTTCGTGTCCGCGATCACCAGACGAACGGTGCGTCAGCCTCAAGTGACCGCCGTCCCCGTCAATGAGCGGACACCGACACGCAGACCACTGTGGTGTCCTCGAGGGCCTCGACGACCCCGGGGGCCTGCTCCGGAACGTGTACGAAGTCGCCTGCACCCACCGTTACGGCGTCGCTCCCGGCGCCCACTCGTAGCGCTCCGCTGAGCACCACCCAGACCTCCCCGTAGGAGGCCGGCAGGTCGGCCCGCGCCCCGTGTAGAGGAACGACGTGTAGGCGCTCATCCGCCTGCTTGCCTGTTTGCCGAAGGCGGGCGCGATGAGGATCCCGTCGCCGAAGCGGATGGCGTCGTCGCCGATCGCCGAGCTGAACCTGCGGACCCGCGGGGACGTGACATCCATGCCGAGATCTCTCTCCCCGAGTAGTGGTCAGGCGTCGAGCTCGGTCGCGGCGACGGCGTGCACGGGCGGCGCCTGGACCCCGAGCTCCCGTGCGATGGCCGGGATCTCAGGGTCCGCGAGGTACTTGTCGTAGTCCTTCGCGTCCCAGTAGAATCTCGACCCTGGTTTCAGACTGAGCCGTTGCCTTCCGCAGTTCGGTCAGCCACTCGATGCCGAGCCGGTGGCCGTCGGGGAACTGATCGTCGCGATCCCAGCGCCACGCGGTGATCATCGCCAACACGAGGGTCCGGCAATCTCGGAGCAGCTGGTGATCGACGCTCGGGTAGTGGTCTCCGACCTCCTCGGGCGCGTGGGCCAGGTCGAACTCGATCGGCCCCCGGCAGCACGTCTCGAAGTCGATGAAAAGCGGACCGGTCTGGGTCAAGAGCAGGTTGCCCGGATGGGGTTCGCCATGCAGGAGTTGCTCGGGCCGGCCGCTCTCGCTGACCGCTCGTCGCATACGGTCCAACGTGCTGGCGAGGAACACCCGGTCCGGGTCAGCCAGTTCCGGTGTTCGGGCCTGGTCGGCCACGAGCGTCTGGGCCTCAGAAACTCGGTCCGTGAAATGCGGGGTCCGCAGGTCGACCCTGCGCATTCCGGCGTGCAGACGTTCGAGCGCGCCAACGTATTCCGCCTTTGGAATCGCTTGGGTAGTCACCGGTTCGTAGTAGGCCCACAGGGTGACCACGTAGTCGTCCCGAACAAAGACCTCGGGCGATTCCAGCGCGGCCACCGGGCTCCCGACCTCGGCCAACCGCTGGGCGACATCCACTTCGAGCTGGGCGCACTGGTGCGCCGCCGACGCCACCCGGGCCAGCACGTCGCAGGGCTGCAGACGCAGGGTGAGCTTGTTCGAGTTGTGCAGGACGGCGGCGTCGTGGGCGGTTAGGCCAAGCGATGAGGCGCTCGATATGGCTGCCTGTGTTGCCCGCTGAGTCTCATACGCCTGCATCGGAGCACCGTAGCTCAGCGTCCCGCCGCCCGCACGGCGATCTTCGACGGGATCGAGGGCTGGTACAACACCCGCCGCAGGCATTCCACCCTCGGTTACCTCAGCCCCGCCGAGTACGAGGAGACCGCCTTTTCCCGCAGGCCAACCAGCACCGTAGCGTGAGAGCAACTTATCGACCCTGTCCGTCAAACCGGGTCAACCCCAGACGGTCAGTCTCTCGTTTCTGCGTACTACCAAGAAGCCGTTGCCTGCAGGCCTTGTAGCCGCGCTCAGGTCGCCGCGTGGCTGGCCGAGCGCAGCGCCGCCACCAGCGATGCACGTGAGACCCCGCGATAGCGCCCCTCCGCGACCCGTCGGCAGGACGGATCGCGGAGGGGCGTAGTCAGGATGTCAGACCTGCTGGCGGCGCCACTGCTGGCTGGTGCTCGTGCCGCAGGTGTTCTGGATGGCTTGGGCGCCGTCGGTAGTGGCGGCGCCTTGGATGTCGAGGCACTTGTTACTGTGCCGGGCGATCAGCTGGAGGTACCCGTTGCCGAGGTCCAGGACCCGCCACTGCTGATTGGTGCCGCTATGACAGGTCCACTGGACGACCCGCACGCCGTCGCCGGTGGCGCTGGTGCCGCCGTGGACGTCGAGGCACTTGCCGCTGTTGACGCTGACCACGTTGTAGAAGCCGTTGCCGAGGTCCAGGAACTGCCACTTCTGGTTGGCCTGCCCGTTCGCGGCCCACTGCACGACGTTCCCGCCGTCGGCGGTGGAGCGGTCGTACACGTCGAGCAGCTTGCCGCTGTGCCGCGCGGTGAGGGTGTACGTGACCGGGGGCGGAACGGTGGTCTGCGGCACGAGCCGGTACAGCCCGGCCCCGTGCGCGGGCAGGGACCGGGTGAACGTCCCGCTGACCGTGCCGAGGTTGGCTCCGGACCACAGGTCCGTCACCGTCGCCGAGCCGATCCCGAGGGTGGCCAGGTTGAGCGAGACATTGCCCGCGACGCCGTCGCGGTTGAACATGGCAACGTACTTGTGGCTGCTGCCCGGGATGTCGGCCGCCCATACCTGGCGGGTACCGCCGACGAGCTGGCGGTTGTTGGTGCTGTTCTGCAGGATCGCCATAACGGCGGCGTTATTCATCAGCGCGAGCTCGGAGGCGCGGTTCTCGACCAGGTTGCCGCCCCACATCATGGGTGACCGGTTGATCACCCACAAGCTCATCAGGGTGCGCTGCTCATCAGGCGTGAGCCTGCTGTACCGGGGCGAACCCACCGGCCCGTGCTTGGAGAGTCGCCCGATCGGGATCATGTCCGGGTCGGGCCAGGCGCCCGTCGTCCGGTACGGCGTCCAGTCGCGGAGCTTGTCGAAGAGCGGGTCCACGTGTCGCCACTCGTCCCACAGGTCGTTGACGACCCGCCACATGTGGGCGTTCTGCTGCACGTGCGGACCGGCGGACAGCGGCGTCGGGCCGGGCGACAGGCTGAGCACCATCGGACGCCCGCTGCTCTGGATGGCCGTCCGGTACCCCTCGACCTCGGCCTGCCGGTACGTGGGCGCGGCGATGTCGTCGACCTTGACATAGTCCACGCCCCAGCTCGCCAGTAACTGGAACACCGAGTCCAGGTACGCCTGGGCGCACGGGTTGGACATGTTCAGGCCCCACATGAGGTTCAGCCAGGCCGCCGTGGTGTTGTTGTTGATCTGGTTGGCCCGGCAGCTCGTGCCCAGGATAGGCACGTTGGCCGCGACCGCCTGGCGGGGAATGCCGCGCATCAGGTGCACGCCGAACTTCAGGCCCTTGCTGTGCACATAGTCGGCGAGCGGCTTGAAGCCGTTGTTACCCGCCGCCGACGGGAAGCGCGTGGTGTCCGGCAGCAGCCGTCCGTTGGCGTCCATGCGGAGCCGGGGGTTGAGGTTGGAGTCCTGGTTCGGGCTGCCGGTGTGGTATCCCGGGTAGTACCACGCCCAGTCGATGACGATGTACTGCCAGCCGGCCTGCTTGAGGTTGGCTGCCATGTAGTCGGCGTTCGCCTTGACGTCGGACTCTTTGACGCTCCAGTTGAACGCGTCATAGCTGTTCCAACCCATCGGCGGGGTGTCGGCGGTGCCGTTGTCCCACGCCTGCGCCGGCTGTGGGCTATTGATGGTGAGCCCAACGGTGGCGACCAAAGCCAGCGCGGCGAGTGCCGCGGTGGCCAACCGACGCCGGATTCGCATGAGTTTCATCCAACCTCCAACTTCTCGGAACTAGGTGAGACCGGGCAATGGGCGTCGGCAGGGACACCTTGCTATGCGTTTTCCGATAGCGAGGCGCGCCCCGGGGTGCGCGCCGACGTGGAGTCCGTCTGGTCAGGTCATCCGATAAGCATGGTCCACTGTTGATCCGCGCCGCCGTTGTCGGTCCACTGCACGACGGCCGCGCCGTCGGCCGTAGACCGCTGGTAAACCTCCAGCACCTTGCCGCTGTAGCGGTTGCGGTTGACGTACCCGCTCGGCGCGGTGCTGGCATACCAGTACACCGTGTAGTTGTGGCCGTGGGCGTCGTAGAACGGGATGAGGTTGACCGTTGACCCGTTCGCGGACGCGGTGAAGGTGAGGGCCGTGCTGCTGGTCCGGGAGATGGAGTCGACGTTGAGGCTGGGCAGGCTGCCGAGGGTAGTGCTGCCGTAGTTGCCGGAGAGCACCACCGGGCCGTAGGTAATCGCCTGGACGTAGCGCTGTCCGGATGCGATCCAGCACGCCGTGAACGGCCGTGGTGCTGAGCGCCCGGTAGATCCTCTCGATGTGCTGAAACTGGTCTTGGTTCGTGTGGTTCATGTAGGCCACCAACTCCTGGCCCATGTGCGGTCCCAGCTTCACCACGTTCCTGTCGGCGTCCCGGAGCCTCCAGCTCCCTGACGCCCTGAACCAGCTCGACCTCCTCAGTAAGCTTGCCGCGAGCGAAGTCGGGGAGATCCCACTGGCTGATCGTCTGGTTGCTGACGTGGTATCGGCCGCTGATCCCGTCCATCTGGAACGGTGCGTGCACCTTGCGCCACTCCGGGAGTTCGTCGTCGGGGCCATACCCGTTCAGCTCCCGGCGCGCCCAGTCTCGTAGCTCAGCGGACCTAGCCTGCCCCCCGAGAGCTACACACTTCCGAAGCGTGGCGGCGAGCGGCACCCTGCTGTCCAGCGCGCCGCGCTCGATCTCGTCGATCAGCTTGCTCTCGCGTCCGCGCATCTGGCCCGCGTCCCCGTCTTTGGTCAATCGTCGTCATCAATTATCCCGGCAGCAGGTGGTCTCAGGCGAGCAGGAGGAGCGGAACGGTCGAGCGAGGTGCTCAGACCAACCCGCGCTCTGCGCACGTCTAGAGTTGCCACGCCAGCGAGAGTTGCCGAGCCGGGCGGGGTCGAGCGAGCGCACCGCGCCGGTACGTCTTACCTACTCCCAGATCGAGCAGGAGCGACACCACCTCGCGTTGCTGGCCGATGATCAGCCGTTCCCACCTCTGCTGAACGTCGGGTACGACCAGGTCCCGAACCAGCGGGGGCACGTCGACATGTTCGGCCCGGCTGCGCTACCACCCGCGAGACCCGAACCTGCAGTCCCGGCGGCCACGGCACGCTATACGGGCACCGCCGTCGCCGCGACCGAATTGACTACGGGCAGCCCGGCCACGTCACGTCGGCCGCGCCGCCTGACCCAGAGACGTGGTCACCCCTCGGACGTCGGATCCACCCGGATCAGGCAGCGCGGATCCTGCAACGTCGCCGGCCGCTGTCGTCGGGCGAGCGACTTCAGCAGCGACTCCCGCAGAGGCAGCCCGAAGAGGGCGGCCGAGTCGCCCGGAAGATCGGTGAAGCTGGGACAGGACACCCGGGATCTGATCTCGTCGTTGGCGACGATCTCTACCCCACCGGCGTCGGACAGGACGGTGGTGGACTCGTCGTCGACGGAGACGACGTAGCCGCGCAACTGCCGCATCGGCGGTTCCGTCGCCGAGGCGTCCGGGTCGGCGACGGAACCGTCGGGTGACCGGCTGGGCTCCGGCGTGATCTGCGGGCGGGCTACCTGGATCGCGGTGGACGGCAGGATCGGGGTGGTCACCACCGCGTACAGCACGCCGAGTGCCAGCACCGCCGCCAGGGCGCCGCTGGTCCGCACGAAAGCGACGACGGAGGCCGGCCGCAGCGGCGCGTCGACGCCGGCCAGCAGCAGCGCCACCGGCCAACCCGCGATCAGGGCGAGTACCGGCTCGTCCCGGGCCAGCGCGCAGACCACGATCGCGGCGGACACCACCGCGAGGGCCGATAACCCGAACCCGCGCCACCGGCGCGACCCGCGCCGCCCGGTGACCGCCGACTGGCGGGCGACGAACAGCGCCAGGATCCACGCCGGGGCGAACACCAACGGGGTACTCGCGGTGGCGGCCACCCCACTCGCCCAGACAACCCAGCCCGGTGCCCGCGCCGTCCACCGCGCCACCGCGTACGCGGCGCTCAGCCGCTGCCGGTCGGCCCGGTCCACGGCGGCACTGAGCACCACCGACCCGACGGTGAGGATCAGCGCGGGCACCGCCGCGAAGACCCACACCACGGACAGGCTCACCGTGGCGAGGAAGTTGATCGGGTTCACGCTCTGGGCCAGCATCAGCGTGAACTGCCGGTCGCCACCGGACTGGATCCACAGGTAGAGCGCGGACACCGCCACCGGCACAGCCAGCAACAGCGACCACGGCCCCGGCGCCGGCGAACCGATCCCCGTGTCGCCCGTCGGTGACGTGGGCCGACCGGGGGCCGGGCGCGCCACGGACGCGGTGAGTCGGACCGCCCGCCGGGTCGCGCGCCGCCGCCGGTGCGCCACCGTCCTACCGTGACGTGACGGCGCCGGTACGGTCGCAGCAACGCCCGGCGGCGTCCTCGCCATCGCGTCCGCCGGGGCCTGCCCGTCCCCCGCGCCCCGCAGCAGGGTTCCCTCCGGCCGGGGCTGGCGGCCGGTGTACCCGGCCCGGGCCAGGGTGCGGTCCGCCGCCCGCTGCCACGCCCCGCTCCGCCCCTTGGCGTAGCTCGCCCGCAGGAACGAGCCGACCAGCGCCTTGAGGTACGGATCACGGCGGCTGACACCGATGCCGTAACGCTGCACCGGCTCCTCGATGGCGGGGGTGAAAACCCGCAACAGTCCGCGTGAGGCGTACGCGTGGCCGCGCAGCAGGATCTCGTCGCCGGCGACCGCGTCGAGCCGCCCGGCGAGCACCTCGGTGACACAACGACCGACGTCCGGGCGGGCCTCCACCGGGCGCGTCCGCGTCATGATGACCTCGGCGACCGATCCCGACACCACACACAGACGGGAGTTCCCACCGCGCGGCGGCGGCCACGCCGTGCGGCTGGCCACCACGGTCCGTCCCACCAGGTAGGGGCCGGCGAACTCGATCACCCGCTGGCGTTCCGTGGTCATCAGCAGGCCGGCGAAGACGACATCGACCCGGCCCTCGACCAGCGCCGACACCCGTTCGGACGCCCGCACCGACACGAAGACCGGCCGAAGGCCGAGCGAGCGAGCGAACGCGCCGGCCAGCTCCACGTCGAACCCGTCGAACACCCCACTGCGGCCCTCCTCGCCGAGCAGCGGCTGGTCGGGGAACACCCCGACCCGCAGGTCCCGCCCGGCCACCGACGAGCGGCGTAGGTAGTCCGATACCGTGGCGGTTTTCGGCGCCGCCACGGTGAACGCGATCGCGGACAGGCCGGCCAGCGCCAGGGCGACGAACAGCGCGACGCCTCGACGCTGCGGCGGCCGCGCGGCTGCCGGGCGTCCAGGGGCGAGGACAGGCATGCCACCATCCCTAGTCGGCGAGCTGACCGGCCGACGGGCCGGTGACCTGATCATCGCCGGGCCGCGCACCTGCGGCGAGCAACTGCGGTGTCGGCATCCGGACTACGACAGACTGCGGTTGCGGCGGATGAGCAGCCACCGGTGTTCGTCCGGCCGGGTGGCGGTGGTGATCCAGGCCCACAGGTAGTCGCGGGGACCTTTCGCCCCTGGCCCGCAGCTGTGCTACTGCCATTCCGTGATGGGGATCCGCTCGGCGAGGTCGTCGACACGCACGAGGGTGCGGCCGTCGTTGACGTGCACGCGTCGGTCGCAGCCGACAGCCAGGACGTAGCCGATCCCGCGGTGTTCGAGATCGCCACGTCGGCCGGGGTCGGCGCCGTAGACCTCGTCGCCGGTCACCCACCCGACCGGCACACCGACGTCCAACGCGGCGGCGATCATCTGCCGGGCCGGGGCCGGTTTCGTGGCGAACCCGACCTGGTCGGGAACGCCGGCGGCGGCGAGTCGGTCGGGCTGGTCGCACCAGGTCGTCTCCGGCAGGTAGATCCGGCGGTCGATCAGCGCCCGCCCGTGCGGAGTGACGTAGGCCAGGAACACCCCGACCTGGCTGTTCTCGACACGCCCGGCAGTGCCGGTGTACTGCCGCTGCACCCCGACCGAGCACACGCCCTTCTTCAGGAACCCTGTCTCGTCGCAGACCAGCACGGCGTCCGGGTGGCCGAGCTGCTCGACCAGCCACTCTCGCACGTCATCGCGGACGGCGTCGGCGTCCCACACCGCCGTACGCAACAGCCGCTGCATCGCCTGCGGATCCGCGTGACCCGCCCGCTCCGCCAGGGACCAGCAGGTCTTGCGTTCCACGCCCGACAGCAGCCCTTCCACCAACTGCCCGGCGGTCCGACGTGGTTCCGCCCGCACGAACCGGCCAGCGACACGCGTCACCACCTCGTCCAGGATGACCCGCCACCGATCAAGGTCTACGCTGTGGCCTGCGGCCACCGCACGGTCTTCGGTTGTCCTCACAAACCATCGATGATCACCGCAGTGGCCGTCCTCATACCCACGCCACGCCCAACGCCGAGGCCAAGTGACGTTGGAGTGTCAACCGCGGTTTGATTCCTGCTCGGCCGGGTCCTGCTGCCGCTGCCGCAGTTCCTGAAGTTGGTCTGAGGGTGGAAGCTGGTGAAGGTCCCGGATGTCGCGCAGAGGCACCTCGCCAGACCTCAGCAGTGCTTGCAGTTCGGGGGCGAGCTTGAGCAGGTTGAGGCGCTGAGTTACCCAGGCCGGGGTACGTCCTCGTCGTGGACGAAGAACTCGTTGAGGTTCGGGATCCGGCGCACCCATTGGATGCGGAAGAAGCCTGGCGGCGGTCCCGATCGGATCGTCGCGATGAGCCCTGCAAAGTCCTTCAGCGCGAGCGCTCTTCTTCGTCGTTCAGCGAGGCGGCTCCACGCACCGGGCAGGACAAGCCCGGGGCCAGCGAGGTAGTCGCGCTCGCGGAGAACGAGGTGCGCGGCGAGATCGCGGGTCGTCCACGGCTCAAGGAGAGTCGGTGCCTCGGGGCCGAGTTCGTCGAACAGGTCACTGAGCTGTGCTCGCTCGACGGCGTCGAAAGGCAGTCGGCCACGCCCTTGCCTGTTGTCGGGGCCTGTGGGCCGGGCGGTTACTTCACGGTTTGCGTGGGCTGAGGCGTACGAAGGGCAGCTGGCGCCCGACCGCACGGTAGTCCTCCGGTGTGCCGTCAACGGAGAAGCCCATGAAGCGCACGAGTTTGCGTGCGGCTCGGGGGTGGCGGGGCGCGTAGCGGGCCATGAAGTCGCCGCCTTCGTCCGTGTCGAGGGGGTGTGCGGTGACGGGGACGGTGCGCACGCCGACCTGAATGCTGGTCTCGGGTGTGGCGAGGAGGTTCTGGTACCAGGCGGCCTTCGGGCCGAATCCGGAGCAGACCACGTAACTGCCGTCCGTCCGGTCGTGCTCGACGACTTCGATGACGACCTGGCGCCGCTTGCCGGAGACTCGTCCGGTGTGGTTCAGCAGGAGCAGTCGGCCGCCGAAGAGCCAGCCCAGCCGCAGTCGGTAGAGGCGGATGGGGGCCCGGAACAGCAGTCGGCGGATGCCGGTCGGTGGGGCTGGTCGTTTCACGATTCTCATGGTGGTGCCCTTCAGGTGCGGGTGAGGATGCTGCTGGTGTCGCCGTAGCTACGGCGCAGCAGGCCGGTGAAGGCGTCGCGCAGGATGAGCCGGGTGACGGCGCTCTGGGTGGCGAGACCGATGCGGGTTGCGGGGACGAGGGAGCGGGCGAAGGCGCGGGTGCGCTGCTGGCGTTGCTGCACGGCGGGGCGCAACTCCTGCCCCATCCACGTAGCAGATGCTGTCGGCTGGGAGCTGGTGCGCCGCGAGCCGGCCGGTGATGCCCATGCGCGCGGCCACATCGTAGCCGGTGCCGAAGAAGTCGATGCCGTAGCCGCCGAGGCGCCCGTGCGGCGCACGCTCGGCCACCGCGGGGGTATGGCCGAAGTGGTGCAGCCAGTAGGCGAGGGTGAGACCGGCGATCCCGCCGCCAGAGATCAATATCTTCATGGACGGGCCCCGCCCAGTTCACCGAGCGCCGTCAGGGCGGGCTCGATGGACAGCTCGGCGTCGAGCAGGTGGTGCAGCATCATCCCGTCCAGCAACGCCGCGACGAGCGTGGCCGTCCCGTCCTTCGCTCGGCCGGCCACTGCGGGTTCAGCGCCCCGAGCCAGTCGGCGATCTGGCCGCGCGCCTCCCGCAGCCCCAGGCGCAGCGCGTCGCCGAGCTCCGGAGTACGCATCGCTCCCGCCATCAGCTCCACGGCCAGCCGGAGTACCTTCTCGTCGCTCGTGACCCGGGGCACCACACTGCGCATGGCATCTAGCGCGGAGCGTACGTCCGGCGCGGACAGCAGCGCCTCGACGACGGGCATCATCACCGTGTCGCCCGCCCGCCGCGCGATCGCCCGGCTGCGCGAGGAGGCCCGGCTGGGCAACGACCCGCGTAAGGCGGCCGACCTCGCCGTCGAACACGGCGGGCCGTCGGTGGCGGCGGGCCTGATCCTGGCCGGCACGTTCGCCTCGATGATGCTGGGCGGCATCGCGTTCCTGACCGAGATGGGCTTCGCGGTCTCCATCGGCATCATCATCTCGGCGTTCGTGATGGCCATGTTCCTGGTACCGAGCCTGACCGCGCTGCTGGGCCACAAGGCCTGGTGGCCCGGGCACGGCGACGCGCCCGGCGGCGCCGCCGGGCCGACCCGGGAACCGGAGACGGTGGACGCCGCGACCCACTAGCTCTCAGCCATGATCAAGGCGTCCCTCGGGTCGTGAGAACGACTGGAGGGACGCCTTGATCATGGCAGTGGCGGAACGATGGTCAGCAGGAGAACCGTATCGAGGTGATGTTGTTGTTCATGCCCCGGTTTGCGGCCCCCAAATTCCCGTAGTACTCACCCGGACGGACGACGAAATCGGGGGCGGTTCCGAATATGTCGCCGCCGTAATCTATGTCGCGGTAGAGATAGGCGTCACAACGAGTACGATTTTTGATTGACGTGATGTCATCCTGCATACTCCAGTGCGTGATGGCCCCGCTCTCGTTATGCCAGTAGTACCTCCTCAAGTCTGCGACGTTCGCAGTGATATCCGACCAGAGATCCGCGTTCCCCGAAAGGTCAGCGTTCCAGTTCAAGCCGTCATACAGGCAGAGCTTGCCACTCGGGCATTGACTGTTGGCGGTCGCAGCGGCCGGCGACGCGGCGAGCATCAACCCAGCCGCCGCCACAATCGACACCGCAAACGCCGAAATAATTCTGCGCATCGTGCACCCTTCTGATGTCAGTGCTACACCGCCACGCTCAGCGCGTCTCGAAGCACCAGGACTGTTCGGCGCCGCCGTTGTCCGACCACGGGATCACCCTGGCGCCACTACGCGTGGAGCCACCGTCCTCGACCGACGCCAGCGTGCCGCTCTTGCGGTTTCCAGGCGATAGCTGGTCCAGTGGTCCCGTTTCCGCTCGGCATCATCGTGGCAGGTCCACTGGATGATCCCGGCGCCATTCGCCGTGAGGCCACCCCGGACCGGAAGCCCTCTTGGCAGAACGAAACACTGAACCTCCACTGTGCTCAGTCGCCCCGGCAAGATCGTACGAAGCGCACTGGGCACAGAGAAGGCCCCATGATCGAATTCATCGAGTAGCCATTTTCCGGCTACATCGTGATCATTAGTGGACGGCGCAGGCCGCCGCGGGCGCGGCGGGCTGCGCCGGCGGCGCACCCACCGTCGGGAGTCCCATCATCACCCCGGGGGTACGCGGCGCGCGCCCCGCCTCCCAAGCGTCACCCGCTCGGGTACGGCGGTGGCGCAGCGGCACACCGTCAGTGTTCAGGTGATGCGGTGCCGCATAGGTGACCACAGTGGACACGATGTCCCCGGGCCGGATGTGCCCGCCGTTCGCTCCGGCTGGCGCCGTCGTGAAGTGGACCAGGCGGCCATCTCGCGCGCGGCCGGACATCCGGCCGGTGCGGTCGTCTTTGCGACCCTCGCCCACCGCGACCAGCAGCTCGACCTCGCGCCCGACGAGCGCCTTGTTCTCCGCCCAGGTGATCTCTTCGACGGTGGCCATCAGCCGCTCATAGCGCTCCTGCACCACCCGCTTCGGCACCTGGCCGTCCGTGCTGGCAGCCGGCGTGCCCGGCCGCTTCGAGTACTGGAACGTGAACGCGCTCGCGAACCGCGCCGCCCGCACCACGTCGAGCGTGCGCTGGAAGTCCTCCTCGGTCTCCCCCGGGAAACCGACGATGATGTCGGTGGTGATGGCCGCGTCCGGCATGGCGGCGCGCACCTTCTCGATGATGCCCAGGTATCGATCCGACCGGTACGACCGGCGCATCGACTTCAGCACCGCGTCAGAGCCGGACTGCAGCGGCATGTGCAGTTGGTGGCACACAGTGCCATAGGTGTTGCGCAGACTCCGCAACTGCGCGAGTGCGAGGCGGGTCGGGGCGCTGTACCGGGAGGACAACGACGCCGGGCAGATCCCTCGCCATCACCGCATGGCGACGCGGCAGGCCGGCGACCACCACCCCGCCGCCGACGGGCCCTCAGATGGCGGACGCCGCACTGACCTTCCAGGCGTCCCCGTCGGGCACCAGCGTGAGCAGCACCCGGTTCTGGTCCACCTTCTCGCCGGCGGTGTTGACGTTGCGCCGGTACTGGTTCAGGTAGACCAGCAGCTCCACCCGGTCCGCCGTGGCGCTCACCACCCCCGTCGCGGAGACCTCCGCCAGCACCACCGCCTGCTGCTTGACGGCGGTCTGCTTGAGCGTCGCCGTGGTCTGGGCGTACTCCCGGGCGAAGGGCCCGGTGACGAAGCTGCGGCCGTTCGCGACGCTGTCGTCGAAGGTGCGGTGGTCGTAGGAGAAGATCGCCTTGGCGGCGGCGGGGGCGGTAGCCAGCGCCTGCCGGACGGCGGCGTCCCGCCGCTCGGCGCCGCGGTCGCCGTGCCAGCCCAGGCCGGCGACGGCCGCCGCCAGCAGGATCGCCGTGACCAACGCCGGGATCGGCCGGACGCGGCGGAGGGCGGGCCGCCAGCGGGCCGGGTCGAGAGTACGCATCGATTCTCCTTAATCGAAGGTGGGCGTCAACCGACGAACTGCAGGCGGGACACCAGCCACTGACCCGACTCCGGTTCATGGACCAGGTCCATCTGGATCCGGTAGTGCGACGGCCGCCCCTCCGGGGCCTTGACGTTCTTCACCGTCGCGTCCACAGCGACCAGGACCACAGCCCGGCGGCGGTCTCCGGAGACCATTCCCGCCCGCAGTACCGACCCCTGCGACTCCACCTTGTTCTCCACCACGGCCGCCCGGACCTGCGACTGGCCCCGGGCGAACTCCTCCTTGAAGTCGCCCGTCGCCCCGGCGGAGATCCGTTGCAGGTCCCGGTCGACGCTCGCCGCGCTGACCGAGACGAAGTTGACGGCGACCTGCTTGGCCGCGGCGAGCGCCCCCTGGCGCGCCTCCTCCACCGCCCGGTCGGCGTACCAGCGGTGGCCGTACACGACAGCGGCGGCCAGGGTGGCGGCGAGCGCGACCGCCAGCAGGCCCACCAGCGCCCGGCCGGCCGGCGACCCGGCTCGGCGCCCGTCGCCGGTGGCGGTGTCCGGATCGGCGGCAGGCTTGACGACACCGGGACGGCCGGCATCACGCGACAGGCCATCGACCGGTTCCCGGTCCTCGACACGGCCGCCATCACGCGGCAGATCCTCGACCGGTTCCCGGTCCTCGACCTCGATCGGCGCCTCGACCGGTTCCCGGTCGAGGCGCCGCAGCACGTCCTCGATGGCCGTCGGCCGGTTCACCGGCCGACTGACGAGCCGCCGGCGGGCCGGCCGGCCGGGCACCGCGAGCTTCGCACCCCTGATCACCTTCAGCCTGCCGTCCCTGGGTGTCTGCACGACATCCTCCTCCCCACCACCGGTCACGGGGTCACCCCGGCCAGCAGCAACTGCTTCCACGACTGGTCTCCGGCGGTCCGGTACTGGCCGCCCGTCCCGCCGAACTGCAGGGGCCGGCCGTCGCTGCCGAGCACCAGCCCGGTCACCGGGTCGTAGCCGGCCGTGCCGGCCCCCGCCCGGGACGCGCCGCCCGTGAAGGCCGGCTCGGCCCCCGAGGGCCGCGGCGCGTTCGCGGCGCCGCGTACGCCGGCGCCGGCCGCGCGGTCCGCCGCGCTGCACCCCCGTTCGGGGCTCCGGTACACGCACGCCGGCGGGTCGTTGGCGTTCAGGACCAGGCCCAGGTGTGCCGTGCCGTCGCCCGGGGTGACCGTGAACCCGCCGGCGACGGTGATCGGGTAGACCACCAGCAACTGTTCGATGCCGGGCAGCCGCCGGGCGGCGATGCCGTTGACGGTGATCAGGTTGCCGAGCAGGGTGCCCACGGTCGGTTCCAGCCCGCGCAGCAGCGCCACCAGTTCCTGCCCGGCTGGCGGGCCGGCGGCGAGCAGGCGGCGCAGGTCGGGGTCGGCGGCCCGGACGGCGGCGGCGAGCTGGGCCAGCCCGGCCGCCCACCGCCGCAGCGCCTCCGCCGACTCGGCCTGGGTGGCGAGGACGGTCCGGGCGTCCTCGATCAGTGTGAGGGTCTCGGGCAGAGCCTCGGTCGCGTCGGCGAGCAGCGCGTCACCGGCGTCGAGGATCCGCGCCAGCGCCTGCTCGTTGCCGGCGAAGGCGGTGCCCAGCTCGGTGACCAGCACCGCCAGATCGTCCGGCCCGACCGACCGGACCAGCGCGTCCAGGTTGGACAGCAGCACCTCGGGGGCGAGCGGGACGCCCGTGCGGTCGGCCGGGATCACCGCACCGGCGCGCAGGTACGGCCCGGCGTCGCGGTCCGGGCGCAGATCCACGTACTGCTCCCCGACGGCGGAACGCTGGGCGATCACGGCGCGCAACTGCGCCGGCACCCGTACGCCCCGCTGGATCCGCAGGTCGGCGCGGACGCCGTCGCCGCGCAGGGTGACCGCGGTGACCCGGCCGACGGGCACGCCGCGGTAGGTGACCGGGGCGTGCGGGAAGATGCCGCCGGCGCGGGCCAGGTCGAGGTGGACGACGTACCCGCCGCCGAGCAGCCGGTCGCCGAGACCGACGTATCGCACCCCCACGTAGGTGACGCCGAGCAGGCTCACCACGACGAAGACGAGAACCTTGAGTTTCGTGCCACGCCCGATCACGGCAGCAAGCCTCCTTTCAGGACGTCGGTCAGGTCACCGGTCTGGCCGGTGATCGCCCCGGTCACCGGCAGCACGCACTGCCCCGACAGCACCGTGCCGGACGGCAGCTCGGTTCCGGCGGGGAACGCGGTGCCGGGGGGCACCAGCCCCTTCGGCAGGATCAGCCCGTCGACCGGCACCGGCGAGCCGGGCTTGAGCAGCACGCATCCCTCGGGCAGCCGGCAGTCCTTCGGTGGCGTCCAGGTCGCCGGGAAATTCTTCGGATCGGGCAGGCACCCGGTCAGTGGCAGGTCGGGCAGGGGCAGCGGGCCGGCGTCCGGCCGGGGCCTGCCCGGGCCACCCGGCCGGGACGCGCCGGACTTGGGCGGGCGGGCCGTGGCGGGCGGTGCGGGCGCCGCGGCGACCAGGTTGGCCAGGATGCCGGCGGCGTCGAGGTCGGCGGTGACGGAGAGGTTGACGAAGTCGCCGACGATCGCCCCGGTCACGTTCGGCGGGAACGGGAAGGACAGCATGAAGTCCAGGGACTTCGGCAGGTCGTCGCCGGCGCGGACGAGCTGCTCCAGGATCGGTTGCAGCGCCCGTACGTTGGCCAGGGTGTCGTCGCGGCTGCGCTCCACGACGCGGGTGCCGACCCGGCCGAGCTCACCGAGCGCGGTCAGCGCGCTGGTCAGCTGGGCGCGCTGGCTGGCCAGCACGGTCATCCCGGGGGCGAGGGAGTCGACCGCGTCGCCGACCACCTGCCGTTGCCGGGCCAGCCGGCCGGTGAGCCGGTCGAGCGCCTCGACGGCCCGGACGATGTCGCTCTTCTGCCGCTCCAGCCCGCCGATGAAGGTGTCGAGCTGGCGCAGCGCGTCGCGGACCGCGGGCTCGCGGCCGTCCAGTGCCGCAGCCAGTTCCTGGTTGATGGTGCGCAGCTGCGCCAGTCCACCGCCGTTGAGCAGCAGCCCGAGGGCGGCGAGCACCTCCTCCACCTCCGCCCCGCGGCTGGTGCGGACCAGCGGGATGACGTCACCGTCGGCGAGCCGGCCGCGCGCCGGTTCGGTGGGCGGCGCGGCCACCGTCACGTACTTCTCGCCGAGCAGGCTGCTCTGCCGGACGGCGGCGGTGGCGTTGGCCGGCAGGCGGACCTCGCGGTCGATGCGCAGGGTCACCCGCGCCGTCCAGCCGGCCAGCGAGATCCTCTCGACGCTGCCCACGGTCACGTCGTCGACCTTGACGGCGGCCTGCGGCACCAGGTCGAGTACGTCGCTGAACTCGACGGTGACCCGGTATCCGGCGCCGGCCGGCTCGCCACCGGGCAGTGGCAGGTCGGTCACCTCCGGCAGGCCGCACCCGGCGGGCAGTAGCGCCGCGACCAGGACGCCGGCCGCCAGCTGGCGCATCCGGGCGATCATGCCGGCCCCCGCAGGATGCCGCCGAGGGTGAGGTCGGGGGCGATGTCGGGGCCGCCCGGCGCCGCATCGGCGGCCGGCCCTCCGGGAGAGGGGGCTCCCGGTGGGACCGGACCGGTCGCCGGGGCGCCGGGCGGCAGCTTGAGCAGCCTACGCAGCTGGTCGGTCATGGGCAGGCCGCGTGCGTGCAGGGTCTGCGCGAGCGCGCGGCACGTCTCGGGCACCCGTGTCGCCGGCAGCTGGTCCACCATCAGAGAGCAGACGAACCCGGCCGGGTCGTACGGGCCGGTCGCGTTGTTTCGGGTGTCGAGCGTGCCGGAGCGGGGGTTGTAGGCCAGGGCGAGGTTGCTCACGGTCAGCGGCGCGACGTCGAGGATCTCGATGACCGCCCGCTGCTGGCGGACCAGCACCCCGGTGATGTCGGCGAGCGCCGCGACGTCGGCGGTGAGCACCTCGCGGTTCTGGCGCACGAACGCGGTGACGTCGGCCAGGGCGACCGAGAGGTTGCGCAACGCGGCGGTCAGTTCGTCGCCCTCGCCGGCGAGCTGCTGCGCCACGTCGGCCAGTTGCTGGTTGAACGCGCGGACCTGCTGGTCACTGCGGGCCAGGGTGGTGGTGAACCGTTGCAGGTTGGCGACCGAACCGAACAGGTCCTGCCGGCCGTCGGCGACGGTGGCGAGCGCCCGGGACAGCCCGTCGAGGGCGTCGCGAAGATTCTCGCCGTTGCCCTCAAGGTTGGCTCGTCCCGTGGCGACCAGGTCGGCCAGGGCGCCGTCGGCGTTGGCCCCCTTCGGCCCGAGCGCGCGGTTGAACTCGTCCAACGCCCGGTAGATGTCGTCGATCTCCATCGGAGCGGCGGTCCGGGAGACCGGAATCTCCGCTCCGTCGGCCAGCGCCGGCCCGCCGGAGTACGCGGGGGTCAGCTGCACGTACCGGTCGCTGACCACGCTGGGCGGAACGATCAGCGCCTGCGCGTCGGCGGGCACGCCCACCTCCGGGTCGTAGCGCATGGTGACCCGCACGGTGGCGCCCTGCGGCGTCACGGCGGTCACCTCCCCGACGCGGACGCCGAGCACCCGCACGTCGGATCCGGGGTACACGCCGACGGCGCGGGTGAAGTGGGCGACCAGCTGCCGTTGCGGGGTCTCGGGGCGGAGGACCACCACCGTGGCGGCGACGGCGGTCAGCAGGACGGTCGCGGCGGCGACCGGACGCCGCCACCGCAGGATCCGGCCGGGCATCATCGTCCTCCCGTCGTTGGCTGGAACGGCTGCACCATCCCGTGCACGTACGAGTCGAACCACCGGCCGTTGCCGACCACGTTGGCGAACGCGGTCACGAACGGCGCCATCCGTTCGATGGTCAGCTCCAGGTCGTCCCGGTTGCGTTGCAACACGGCGATCACCTCACGCAGCTTGTTCAGGGCAGGGGTGAGCGTGGTGCGGTTGTCAGCGACCAGGCCGGACAGCTGGGTGGCGAGGTCGCTGGTGCCGACGAGCAGCTTGTGGATGGCGTCCCGGCGGCGGCTCACCTCGGCCAGCAGCGCCTCGCCGTCGGTGACCAGCCTGCGGAACTCCTCGTCGCGGGTGGCGAGCACCTCGGTGACCTTCCGGGCCCGGGCCAGCAGGGACCGCAGTTCGGCGTCGCGCTCGGCGACGGTCCGGGACAGCCGGGACAGCCCGTCCAGCGCGGAGCCGACGCTGGCCGGGGTGTCGGCGAACGTCTCGGACAGGGTGGCGAACGCGGCGGCGAGCTGCTCGGTGTCGACCCGGTCGAGGGTGTCGGCGAGCCCGGTGACGGCCTGCAACACGTCGAACGGGGCGGCGGTGCGCTCCAGCGGAATCAGCGCGCCCTCGGGCAGCCGTCCCCCGCCGGAGGGAGACAGGGCGAGGTACTTCTGGCCGAGCACGGTTTTGATCCGGATGGTCGCACCGGTCTGGTCGCCGAGGCGTACGCCGTCGTCGTCGACCCGGAAGCGGACCCGCACGAACGTGCCGCCGTCGCGGGCGAGTTCCACGGTGGTCACCTTGCCGACCCGTACGCCGGCGACCCGCACCTCGTTGCCGACGGCCAGGCCGCTGGCGTCGTGGAAGGCAGCCTGGTACGCGCGACCGGTCAGCCCCGCGAGCCGGTCGAGCTGAAAGGCGCCGAGCAGCACGGCGACGATCACGGTCAGCCCGACGGCGCCGGTGACCACGGGATTGCGTTCGCTGAACGGTTTCATCGGCTGCCTCCGCCGGCGCACCGGGCGGCCGGTGCGCTGAACGTCACGGGGTTGAGCGTCTGGCCGGCGGCCGTCACCTGGCCGTCGAAGTCGCAGAGGTAGAAGTTGAACCAGGATCCGTAGGAGGCGGCCCGGGTCAGCGCCTCGTACCGCTGCGGTAGCCGGCCGAGGGTGCCCTCGATGACCGCCGAGTTGCGGTCGAGGGTGCCGGCGAGCTGGTCCAGGGCCCGCACGTCCGCGGCCAGTGGCGGCCGCACCTCCGCCAGCAGTGACGAGGTCGCGGCGGTGAGGTCGCCGATGTTGACCAGCGCCTGGCCGATGGCCTTCCGGTCGGCGGCCAGCCCGGAGACGAACTCCTGCAACTGCCGGATCGTCCGGTCGAGGTCACGGTCGCGCGTGGCCAGGGTCGCCAGGACGTCGTTGAGGTTGGTGATCACCCGGCCGATGACGGCGTCCCGGTCGGCGAGGGTGTTGGTCAGCGACGCCGTGCGGCTCAGCAGGCTGCTGACCGTGCCGCCCTCGCCCTGGAGCACCTGGATGATCTCGTAGGCGAGCTTGTTGACGTCGTCCGGGTCGAGCGCGGCGAACAGTGGCCGGAATCCGTTGAACAGCGCGGTCAGGTCCAGCGCCGGGGTGGTCTGGCCGACCGGAATGAGCCCGTCCGGCCGCAGCGGGCGCCGGTCTCCCGGTCCCTCGCTCAGCGCCAGGTAGCGCTGGCCGACGAGGTTCCGGTAGCGGATCTTGGCGCGGACGCTGGTGACCAGGGGCACCTCGTCGCGGACGGTGAAGGCCACCTCGGCGACCGTGTTGTCGACCACCCGGATGTCGCTGACCCGGCCGACCCGCACCCCGGCGATGCGCACGTCGTCGCCGGGCAGCAGCCCGGTGACGTCGGTGAACCGGGCCCGGTAGGTGACACCGCCGGCGGGAAAGGCGCCGAGGGTCTGCGCGAGCAGCCCGGTCAGCAGCAGCGTCACGGCGGCGAAGATGGCCAGCTTGACCAGCGGCGCGATCGTCTTCTGGCTCATCGCGCGTGCACCACCGCGCCGCGCAGCAGCGGCCCCCACAGCAGCACCGCGATGTCGGGCACCTCCGCCGGCGGGGTGCCGGTGAGGGCACCCACGAGGGGTTTGACCAGGGCCCGTTCCTCGCTGGTGGCGGCCCGGCCCATCTCCGGGGAGGCGCCGGCGGGCGCGGCCGGCACGCCGACGGGCAGGCTCGGGCGGTGACGCTCGCCGGAGTAGTCGTAGCCGTCGTCGACCGGAACCTCCGGGGCCGGTCCGGCGGGCCGGGGGAGGCCACGGCAGTTCGGCCCGTCGTCGGCGCCGTAGACCGGCTCGTCGCGGCCCCGCTCGTACCTGCCGCCGTCGCGGGTGACCTCCAGGGTGATGTGCATCCGGCCGCCGGCGAACACCTCCTCCACCCGGGGTTGCAGGGCGACCAGGCCGCTCATCAGGCACGGGTACTCGGGGGCGTAGGCGGCGAGCAGTTCGAGCACCGGCCGGCTCACCGCGCCCAGCCGGATGAACTGGTCGCCGTGCCGGTCGAGGAAACCCCGGGTGACGTCGGCCGCTCCGGTGGTCGTGGCGAGGAACGCCGCCAGTTGGGTGCGCTGGTCGGCGACGGTGCGGGCGGTGACCGTGACGTCGCGCAGCAACGCCAGCAGGTCGGGCAGCGCCGCGTCGTAGCTGTCCAGCACTATCGCCAGCGTGCGGATGTCCTCGGCGATCGCCGGCATCGCCGGGTTGAGTTGCTTGAGGTACGCGTCGAGTGCGGCCAGGTTCGCGCCGAGCTGGTCGCCCCGCCCTTCCAGGGCGGTCGCCAGGGCGGCCAGCGTGGTGGCCAGCTGATCGGGGCGGATGGCCTGCAACAGGGGCAGCGCCTCGTCGAGTACCCGTTCCAGCTCGACGGCGGTGCGGCTGCGGTCCTGGGTGATCACGGCGCCGTCGCGGATCGGCCCGGCGGTGCTGGCCGGCGGCGGGACGAGCTCGACGTAGCGTTCGCCGAAGAGCGTCTTGGGTAGCAGCTGGGCGGTCGTGTCGGCTGGGATCCGGGCGGTCGACGCCGGGTCGATGGCGAGCCGGAGGACGACCCCGGCACCGTCGCTGCGCACCGAACGGACGTCGCCGACGCGCACGCCGCGTACCTTGACGTCGGCGCCGTCGCTGAGCTGCAGCCCGGCGCGGTCGGCGTGCAGGGTGACCCAGGCAACCGGGGTGAACGCCCGTTGGTACTGCAGCACGGAGGCGGTCAGCGCCGCGGTCAGCACGACGATGAAGACGACACCGAGGACCCGATTTTTCATGTCACCCCGCGATCCGGACGGTGGTGGTCGCTCCCCAGATGGCCAGCGACAGGAAGAAGTCGACGATGTTGACGGCCACGATGGCCAGCCGGACGGCCCGCCCGACCGCGACGCCGACGCCCGCGGGCCCGCCGCTGGCGGTGTAGCCGTAGTAGCAGTGGACGAGCACCACGATCAGGCTGAAGACCAGCACCTTGCCGAAGGACCAGAGAACGTCGCCGGGCGGTAGGAAGAGGTGGAAGTAGTAGTCGTAGGTGCCGGCCGACTGCCCGAAGTAGCCGACGGCGATGGTGCGGGTGGCCAGGTAGCTGGAGAGCAGGCCGATCACGTACAGCGGGATCACCGCGATGAACCCGGCGATCATCCGGGTGGTGACCAGGAACGGTAGCGATGGCACGGCCATCACCTCCAAGGCGTCCACCTCCTCGGAGATGCGCATCGCACCGAGCTGTGCGGTGAACCCACAGCCGACGGTGGCCGACAGCGCCAACGCGGCCACCAGCGGCGAGATCTCGCGGGTGTTGAAGTACGCCGAGATGAAGCCGGTGAACGCGCTGCTGCCGATCTGGTTGAGCGCCTGGTAGCCCTGTAGGCCGACCTCGGTGCCGGTGAAGAAGGTCAGGAAGCAGATGACGCCGACGGTGCCGCCGAGCACCGCGAGGGCGCCCGTGCCGAAGCTGACCTCGGCCAGCAGCCGCACCACCTCCCGCCGGTAGCGGCGGACCGTGCGCGGCGCCCAGGCGAACGCCCGCAGGTAGAACGCGAGCTGGCCGCCGAGGTCGTCGAGTTGTCGCAGCACCGGCACGTCACGTCCCCTTCTGCGGTACGACCTGGAAGTACACGGCGGTGACGACGAAGTTCAGCGCGAACAGCAGCATGAACGTGATCACCACGCTCTGGTTGACCGCGTCGCCGACGCCCTTCGGGCCGCCCCGGGCGGTCATCCCCTTGTACGAGGCGACGAGCCCGGCGGTGGCACCGAACAACAGCGCCTTGATCTCACCGACCACCAGGTCGGGCAGTTGCCCGAGGGCCTGGAAGCTGGCCAGGTACGCGCCGGGGGTGCCGCCCTGCATGACCACGTTGAACAGGTATCCGCCGGTGACGCCGACGACGCTGACCAGACCGTTGAGCAGGACCGCCACCAGCATCGAGGCGAGCACCCGGGGCACCACGAGTCGCTGGACGGGATCGATGCCCAGCACCCGCATCGCGTCCAGCTCCTCGCGGATTTTCCGGGAGCCGAGGTCCGCGCAGATCGCCGAGCCGCCCGCGCCGGCGATGATCAGGGCGGTCACGATCGGCCCGGCCTCGCGGACAACGGCGAGCACCGAGGCCGCCCCGGTGAACGACTGCGCGCCGAGCTGCCGCACCAGCGAGCCGAGCTGCAACGCGATGACCGCGCCGAACGGGATCGCCACCAGCGCGGCCGGCAGGATCGAGACCGAGCTGATGAACCACGCCTGCTGGACGAACTCACGGACCTGCACCGGCCGCCGCCCGAGCCCGCGCAGGGTGTCCAGGCAGAACGCGAGGAACTGGCCCACCTCGCGGACGGGGGCTCGGGTGTCGCTCATCCGGAACCCTCTCGGCGAGGCTGCACCGGAATCTCCCCGGTGGGACGTTCGGCGGCCGGTGTGCTCGTGAAGGAACCAGGCGGTGGCGTGATGCCGTGTTCCCGGCACCACTGCCCGGCGGGTCGCTCGGCGCGACGGGGCAGACCGTCGGTGGGCCGCAACTGCGGCGGGATGGGCGGCAGCGGCGGCAGCTCCGCGCCGGCCTGCGCCTCGGCCTGCAACTCCTCGGCGTCCTTCTCCTCGGCCATCCCGATCGGTCCGATCCGCTGGGCGTTGAGGAACTGCCGCACGACCGGTTCGGTGCTGGACAACAGCATCTCCCTGGGCCCGAACATGGCCAGGTGCCCGTGGTAGATCAGCCCGATGTTGTCCGGCACGGTCCGGGCGGTGTTGATGTCGTGCGTGACGATCAGGAACGTCGCCTCGGTGCGCTGGTTGAGGTCGATGATGAGCTGGTTGAGGTACGCGGTGCGCACCGGGTCGAGTCCGGAGTCCGGCTCGTCGAACAGGATGATCCGCGGGTCGAGGACGAGCGCCCGGGCGAGCCCGGCACGTTTACGCATGCCGCCCGATATCTCACCCGGCAGCTTCCGCTCGGCGCCGGTCAGCCCGACCATGTCCAGCTTCTCGTCGACCACCGCCCGGATCTCGGCCTCGGTCTTGCGGGTGTGCTCACGCAACGGGAAGGCGACGTTGTCGTAGATGGTCATCGAACCGAACAGCGCGCCGTCCTGAAACAGCACGCCGAACAGCTTGCGGACCTCGTAGAGGCCACGCTCGGAGAGCGCGGGAAGATTCTTGTCCTCGATCCAGATCTCACCCCGGTCCGGCCGCAGCAGCCCGACCAGAGTCTTGAGGAACACCGACTTGCCGGTGCCGGAGGGGCCGAGCAGCACCGAGATCTCACCAGCCGGCAGGGTCAGGCTGATGTCGGACCAGACCGGCTGGCCACCGAAGGACTTGGTCAGCCCGCGCACCGCCACCTCGACGCCCACGCGCCCCTCCCCTCTCGCTACTGGGACATCGCGGCGGCCCGCTCGGGCGCAACAACTACTTTGGGTGATGGCCGCGCACCGACCGTGAGCTATGCAAGAAGGGCAGGGCTCGATACCGTGCCCCGTAACCCGCTGGTAACGAAGGTGCCCCCGACACGATGACCACCACGACCGAGCCCGAGCTCGTGCACCGGGCCGCCCGCGGCGACCAGACGGCCCTCGCGGCCCTGCTCGCCGAGGTCCGGCCCGGGCTCGTGCGCTACTGCCGGGCGCGGCTGGGTCGCATCGGCGGCGGGTACACCACCGCGGACGACGTCGCCCAGGAGATCTGCCTCGCGGTGCTTCGCGCCCTGCCGCGATACCGCGACCAGGGCACGCCGTTCTCGGCGTTCGTCTACGCAATCGCCGGGCACAAGGTGGCCGACGCGCAGCGGGCGGCGGTACGTGCCGCCACCGTCTCCGCCGCCGAACCGCCGCTGGAGACACCGGACACGCAGCCGGGGCCGGAGCAGCGAGCCGTCGCCACCGACCTCGCCCGCCGACTGACGGTGCTGCTCAACCGCCTGCCGGAGGCGCAGCGGGAGATCGTCGTCCTGCGGGTGGCGGTCGGCCTGTCCGCCGAGGAGGTGGGCACGATCGTGGGCATGACCGCGGCCGCGGTCCGGGTGGCCCAGTCCCGGGCGCTCGCCCGCCTCCGTACGCTGGCAGGCGACACACTCGGCGAGGTGGCGGCATGAGGGAGCACAGGCCCGACGGCGGCGAGGAGCTGGACCTGGCGACGATCGCCCGGGACGACCGGCTGCTCGACGCGCTCGGCCGCGGCGAGCCGGTCCCGGCCGGCGACGACCTCGCCTCGATGCTGGCTGCCTGGCACGCCGATCTCGGCGCTGATCCGCAGGAGGCCCCGCCCGCCGTCGATCCGTGGGCCGCCACGCCCGCGGCCACGCCGGCGCGGCTCGGGGGCCGGTTCCTGCGGGTCGCCGCAGCCGTGGTCGCCCTCGCCGCCCTCGCCATCGGGCTGGGCGTGGCCAGCCGTACGGCCGGGCCGGGCAGCCCGCTGTGGTCGCTGACCCGCGTGTTGTATCCGGGGCAGGCCGAGGTACGCAGCGTCGAGGACAGCCTCGTCCGCGCCCGCGCCGCCGTCGACTCGGGTCAGCTCGACAATGCTCGGCAGCTGGTGGACCGGGCGCGCGGCGACCTCCCGGCGATCGACGATCCCGCCACCGCCGCCCGCCTGGGCGCCGAACTCGACGCGGTGCACCGTGACCTGCTCGAGGCGCTGTCGACGCGATCGCCCGGCGTGCCCTCCGCGGGCATCCCGACGCCCGGCCCCACCCTGAC
>NZ_SMKN01000200.1 GCF_004348675.1 Micromonospora sp. KC606
GCCAGGGGTCGGCACGGTCCCCAGCGGACGTCGCGTCGGTCACCTGGTCAGCGTTGCGCCGGGGTGGCCACACCCGCGCGGTCCCCGCCACGACCGCAGCGCTGACCAGTGCGGCGACGATGTCGGCCAGCGCCGCCGAGGAGTAGTTCGAGGTGAGGAACTGGGCCAGCGCGAACGACAATCCGCAGGCCATCGCCACGTGCCAGGTCTCACGCAGCCCTCGGCGACCGCCGACGATGCCGACCAACAGCAGCGGAACGAACAGCGCGATCACCGGCACCTGGCGTCCGGCCATCGCGCCCAGGTCGCTCGCCGGCAGGTCGGTGACCCGCGCCAGCGTGGTGATCGGCAGGCCGAGCGGCCCGAACGCGGCCGGCACGGTGTTGGCCACCAGCGCCACGGAGGCCGCCTTCATCGGATGGAAACCCAGCGCCAGCAGCATCACCGTGGTGATCGCGACCGGGGTGCCCTGGCCGGCCAGACCCTCCAGCAACGAACCGAAGCAGAACGCGATGACCAGCGCCTGCACCCGCTGGTCGTCGCTGACCTTGGCGAACGAGCGCCGGAGCACGTCGAAGTGCCCGCTGGTCACGGTCATCCGGTAGATCCAGATGGCGGTGCCGAACGTCCACGCGAGCGGGAACAGCGCGAACGTCGCGCCCTGGCTCGCGGTGAGCAGCGCTTGTCCGGCCGGCATCGAGTACGCCACGATGGACACGAGCAGGGCGACGGCGAGCGCGCCGAGCGCGGCCAGCCACGCCCGCACCCGCACCACGCCGAGCAGCAGGAACAGCGTGACGATCGGCGACCCGGCGACGAGGGCGGTCAACGCCAGCGAGTCGGCGAGGTGATCCAGGGTCGGACGGTACACGCGCACCTCCGGACGGCAGCACGTCGTCGGCGGAGCGCCGTACGAGAATGCACACAGTGTGCTCCGGTTGAATACGCCGGCTCTTCTCCGAGATTGCCCCAGTGACCAGCGGGTCAGGTCACGGCTCGCGCGGCGCAGCGGCCGGGGCCATCATGATCCGACAACAGTCTCCGCATATGATCGCGCTTCCGCTCGCCTCGTGTTCATGGCGGTTCCGCGCCGCAGTGGCTGCCGGTGTCGTACACCGGAAAGGATCGTGGCATGTCCAGTGACCGTCTCATGCGCATCCACAGCGCGGAGTTCCAGGCCATGGCCGAGAGGGTCCTGCGGGTCACCGAGCTCACCTCCCGCCTCAACGTCCTGCCCTTCGAGGACGAAGCGGGCAAGGCGGACCTGTTCGAGCAGATCCTCGGCAAGCCGCTGCCGGCGAGAGTTACGATCTATCCGCCCTTCTACACGGACCACGGCCTTCACCTCGACCTCGCCGAGCGTGTGTTCATCAACCAGAACTGCACGTTCCTGGACTACGCCGGCATCCGGCTCGGCGAGCGCGTGATGGTCGGACCAAAGGTCACGTTCGTCACCGTCGGTCACCCGGTCGATCCCGAGGAGCGGCGGGGGTGGCTGAGCGGCGCGCCCATCGACGTGGCGGAGAACGTGTGGATCGGCGCCGGTGCCACGATCCTGCCCGGCGTCAGCATTGGCCGTGATGCCGTGGTCGCCGCTGGCGCGGTCGTGGCCGATGACGTTCCGCCGGCAAGTTTGGTGATCGGTAGCAAGGCAACGGTGCGCCGACAGTGGTGACAACCTCTCCGGGGCCACGCCGAGCCCGGACTACGGGCAGTCAACCACATCGGAGCCCTGGCACCCCTTCCTGGGACAACTGGCTCCGGTCCGGGGCGACGAACCAACGTCGCGGCCACAGTCACATCGCCCCACAAAGCCACGGACACCGAAAGCCCACGCGCGTCACCAGCACATCGAGCGAGCTCTCGGCCTTGACCGGCGTGCGCCGAACCTTGCGCAGGCAGCCGCCACGGGCCGTTGACGGCCGGACACCCGATGAAGGACCCTGACCAGTTTTTCCCTGGTCAGGGTCCTTCATCGTGCTGGTCATGGGTGGGGGCCGGGACCAATACGGGTTCGCACGACGCGGAACCCCAGCGACTCGTAAATGCGTGGGCCTCGACTCGATGGACGGGAGACAGGATCTGGATCTTGTAGCAATCCGCAGTGCGGGCCAAGGCAAGTGCGAACTCGACGAGTTGAGAACCCACGCCACGGCGCCGCGCCGTCCGCCCGAAAAGCACGTTCTTGCGGCCACGAGCGCCGCCTGGTGGGTGTCGACTGTAGACTCCCTCAGCGTCGCGAGTATGGTCGCGCTCGCAGGGACACCCCAGGTGAAGTTCGCCGCTCACGACCTCATCCTGGCCCCTCCCACGGTGGAAGAGCCCAGCCGCTAGCCCAGGTGTGGAGGGCGGTGGCGCAGTTAGAGGGTCAACGGGCGGCGTGAGGCGTTGATTGCCAACTCCACCCGGGAGCTGAGGCCGAGCTTGTCAGGATTGGTTCATCGTCACCCGCCGGAGGGCCTCAGCCCGGCTCGCCGGGTGACTTGCGGGCGCGCTCGATGCCGTGCTGGGCGCGGGTCTGCTCGTCCCGGTCGCCGGTCTCCACCGCGAGTGCCAGCGCGGCGTTGTGGTGGTGCAGCGCCTCGGCTGGCCGGCCGGTGGCGTGCAGCAGCTCGCCCAGCCCGTTCAGCGCGCTCGCCTCGCCGTAGCGGTGCCCCAGGTCGCGGTACATCGTGAGGGCCCGTTCGAGGTTCTCCCGGGCCTGCTCGTACCGGCCGATCTGGATCTGAGCGGTGCTGGCGTTCGCCAGCGTGGTGGCCTCGCCGTAGTGGTGGCCGAGCTTGCGGAAGAGGACCAGTGCCCGCTCCAGGTGCTCGGCCGCCTCGTGGTGTCGGCCCAGCTCGTTGTAGAGGTCCCCGAGGTTGGCCAGGCCGATCGCCTCGCCGCTGTCCTCACCGATCTCGTGGAAGATGGTCAGCCCGTCCTGGAGGTTCTTGCTGGACACGTCGTGCCGGCCGAGGTGGCCGTTCGCGGTGCCCAGGTTGATCAGGGAACCGGCCTCGCCGTACCGGTCGGCGATCTGGCGGTAGGCGGCCAGCGACTGCTCCTGATAGCGCACGGAGAGCCGGTAGTCGCCCAGCCGCTCGTGGACGATGCCTAGGTGCGACAGCGTACGCGCGATGCCGTAGCCGTCGCCGGTCTGCCGGTGGAGGGCCAGCGCCTCCTCCAGATGGGTGATGGCCGGCCGGTACTGGCCCTGGAGCCGATGCACCGAGCCAATGTTGGTCAGGGCGTGGGCCTGCCCGGCGGCGTCGTCGATCCGGCGGGCGGCGTGCAGGGCCTGGGCGTGGATGGTGAGCGCGTCGGCGTAGGGGGCGGACTCGAGATAGCGGAAGAGCGCGGTGGAGAGCTGGATCGCGTGCGTCGGCCAGTCGTGGGTGGCGGCGTACGCGCAGACGACGGTGAGCGTCGTGAGCTCGCCGTCCAACCAGGCGCGCGCCTGGGCCGGGTTCCGGATCGGTGGCGTGGGGGTCCCCGGATCCGCCACTTGGGGCCGGTGGTGCCGGTCACCCGGGTGTAGCACGTCCATCGCGACGACGATGGTGAACAGGTAGTGGTCAAGGAGCCGGCCGATCGCCCGCGCGCGGTCGGCCGCGGTGTCTTCCGCCTCGCTCAGCTCGGCCGCGTACGCGCGCAGCAGGTCGTGCATGCTGAACCGCCCGGCCCGTGCCGGCTGGACCAGGTGGGCCCGGGTGAGCTGGGTCAACATCTGGTCGGCCTCGGGTAGGTCGGCACCGCTCAGCGCGGCCATCGCGTAAGGCCCCACACTCGGGCCGGGGTGGGTACCGGCTCGGCGGAACGCCAGCGCCACCCGGTCCGGCAGGTGCCGGTACGACCAGGAGAACACCGCCTGGGCGGCGGCTCGGGGGTCGCCGCCGGCGTCCAGTCGCCGCAGCCGGCGCCTCTGATTCTCCAACTCCCGCACCAGGTCGGCCAGGCGGGTGGTCGGCTGGGTGCTGGCCAGCTCTGCGGCGAGTCGCAGCGCCAGGGGCAGCCGGGCGCACTGCTCGGCGAGCACCGCGGTGGCCTGCTCCTCGGATTGCGCCCGGGCGCCGATCAAGCGGCGGAGCAGGCTGGTGGCGTCCTGGGTCGTGAGCAGGTCGAGGCTGAGCCGGTGGGCGCCGTGCAGGCTGACCAGGCCGGCCAGGCTGCTGCGGCTGGTGACCAGTACGGCGCAGGATGGGGCGCCGGGCAGCAGCGGCCGGATCTGGTCGGCGCTGGCGCCGTTGTCCAGCACCACCAGCGCCCGCCGGTCGGCCATCTCGGTGCGGTATCGCTCGGCCCGGCCCTCCAGGTCGAGCGGGATGCTGTCGGCCGGCACGCCGAGCGCGGTCAGGAACCGGACCAGGACGTCACCGGCCGAGGCCGGCTGCTCCGGGTCGTAGCCGCGCAGGTCGACGTAGAGCTGGCCGTCTGGGAACCGGGCCCTGGCCCGGTGCGCCCAGTGCACGGTCAACGCGGTCTTGCCCACCCCGGCGGTACCGCAGACCACGCAGATCGGCATGCCCGGGCCGTCTTCGGCCAGCAGTGTGTCCAGTTCGCGCAGTTCGCTCACCCGGCCGGTGAAGTCGCGGATGTCCGCGGGCAGCTGGGCCGGCACCGGGTGCGCCGCGGGCGGCCGGGCCGGTGCTGCCGGAGCGGTGTTGGTCAGCAGTGCGGTGTGCGTGGAGGCGAGGCTCAGGCCGGGATCCACCCCCAACTCGTCAGCCAGCCGGTGCCGGGTGGCGTGGTAGGTGGCGAACGCCCGACCGCGCTGCCCGACCGCGTGGTAGGCGCGGATCAGCCGGGCCTGCGCGTCCTCGTCCAGAGGCTCGGCGGCGGCCGCCTCCTCCAGCAGCGGCAGGGCGTCCGCGGCCATTCCGATATTGATCATCATGTCGCCGCACCGGGCCAGCACGCTGCGCCGCTTCACCTCCAGCGCGATTACCTTGGGGTGCCGGGCAAGCGCCGGGACGTCGGCGAACGGCGGGCCTTGCCACAGCCCCAGCGCCGCGGCGAGCAGGGCGGCCGCCTGCCGCTCGTCGCCCTCGGCGCGGATCTGCATGGCCGTCGTGACCAGGCTGTGGAACCGGGCCAGGTCTAGCTGGCCGCCAGAGAGGCAGAGGGCGTACCCGTCGCCCATAGATGGCAGGATCTTGCTCGGTGAACGGGCCGGCCGATGCGGCTCCAGCAGCCGGCGCAGGTGCTTGATGTGGGTTTGGATCACGTTCGCGGCGCTGGCCGGTGGATGCTCGCCCCAGAGCGAATCAGCGATGTCGGATCTGTGCACGGGTTGCCCGTTGGCCAGCGCCAGGATGCCGAGAACGGTCCGCCTGCTCGTGGCCCCGAGATCGATTTCTTGCCCGTCCCGCCAGATGCGGACCGAGCCGAGGACCTGGACTAGCACGCCTTCGCCCGCACGCATGCCTGTGATCCTATAGACGCTATTGACTCTGCCTGCCCGTTGGCGAACGGGTCCGGGGGAGACTCAGCCCGCCCGCTGGCGCACGGTGATTCCGGTAATCCCCGACCCGGCGTGCTCCACAGTCACATGGAACGCCGGGGCGAGGGCCCGGAGCAGATAGTCGATCTCGGCGGGGGTGCGCATCGCGTCGTGCGGCACCTCGGCGCCGGCGGTGTGCACCAGCAGGACCTGGACGGCGGCCCGGGTCGCCTCGTGGAGGAAGTCACACAGGTCGTGCCACTGCAGGCAGCGCCAGACGTCCACACTCACCACCCGGTTCAGGGCGCCACCGCCGGCCGGGATGTTGACCCCGATCAGGTGGTAGTTGCCCGATCCGGGCGGTGCCTGGTAGTCGAAGGTCAACGCGCCCTCGGGGACCGGCACCTCACCGGTTCCGGTTCCGATCAACAGGACCTGGCCGGTGGGCGGCAGCTTCCGGGCGAGCCACGGCCAGACCGGGGCTAGCCGGCCGGTACCGGCCTTGACGCACTGCTCGATCACCGCGCGGTAGTAGCGGACCTTCGCGGAAACCTCGGGTGCCGGCAACATCGACTGGAACTCCCAGTCGATGTTGTTGTGTAGCCGCCGCAGCACCGGCCTGTTCTCGAACATCTCCTGGTAGTAGCTGACCTGGTCGCGGTGCTGCGGGAGGTGGTAGGAGACCGCGCCGAGGTCGTACTCGAACGCCTCGGCGCGCCGGTCGAGGTGCTGGTACACCCGGTAGAACAGCTCCAGGTCCTCCCAGCCCCAGCGCTTGCCGAACTCCTCGTTGAAACCGCCCACCGCGGTGAGCAGGTTCCTGGGCACGGACGCGTTGTTGGAGTGGGCGAACAGCCATGGGGTCTGCATGCACCCGGCGATCTCCGCGGCGTCCAGGCCGGCGAACTTGATGTCCTGGTGCCGCGTGGCGAGCAGGTCCGGCGGGATCGGCTCGTCCCGCAGCAGCAGCGCCAGGTGCGGCCAGTCGATCTCGTGCCGGTTGCCGAGCAGCACGTACGGGCCGGTCCGCTCGGTGTGGAACGCGTGGTGCCGGGCGAGCAGCTGTGGATCGGCGTAACAGTCGCTGTCCAGGAACAGGACCGTCGCTCCGCTGGCCAGTGCGATGCCCGCGTTGCGGGCACCGGAACGCCCCCGGCGCTGCGGAAGGGTCTCCACCCGCAGGTTCAGGCCGGGCCCGTGCCGCTCGATGCCCTCGTAGCCGCTCAGCCGCCCGTCCTTGACCACGATGATCTCGAACAGCTCGGCCGGCAGGGTCTGCCCGGTGAGCGAGCGCAGCGTGAGTTCCAAGCAGTGCGCGTCGTTGTAGGTGGGAATCACCACACTCAACACGGCGGTCTCCACTCGATCAGGCGCCTCGGTGCCGAGCCGCGGCGAGTTCCAACTCCGGAACGATGTCGTTCATGGTCGGGCTGGCCAGCATCTCCCGCTGTACCTCGCGGGCGGACGCGAGGAACGAGGGCTCCGCCAGCAGCCGGGTCACCCGGTGCCGGACCGCCTCGGCGGTGACTTCCTCCAACTCCAGGAACAGGCCGTAGCCGCGCTTCTCCTGGGCCAGCGCGGAAACCCGCTCGGCCCAGGTGGTGCCCGGGATGATGAGCTGCGGTACCCCGTTGACCACCGCGTTGCCCAGCGTCGCCCCACCGCCCTGGTGCACGATCGCCGCGCAGCCGGCCAGTAGTTCGTTGAGCGGCACGAAGTCGACCGCGCGGACGTTGTCCGGCAACCGGGGCACGTCGGCCAGTTGTTCGGCGTTGAGCGTGGCGACCACCTCGACGTCCAGGTCGCGCAGCCCGTCGAGCAGGCTGGCCACTGAGGTCTCCTCCTGCCCGTGCACCTGGCGGGCGGAGACGCCGAGGGTCACGCAGATCCGCGGCCGGGTCGGCTTCTCCAGCAGCCAGTCCGGCATCGGCAGCGGCCGGTTGAACGGCGCAAACCGGACCGGTACATAGTTGACGGGGAGGTCGTACCGGATGCACGCGGGCCCGGGGTCGATGCTGGCCAGCCCGAACCGCAGCCGCTCGTCGAACGCGCAGCCGTGCCGGTCCAACCACTCGGACATCCAGGTTACGAGCGGGTCCGGCTCCCGGCCGGCCGGATCCACCCGGCGCATCAGGTCCCGGTACTGGAACGAGATCCGGGCGGTCTGGTCCGCCGCGATCAGCATCCGCATGCTCGCCGCGCCGACCGCCTGGGCGATCAGCGGCCCGGCGTAGACGATTGGATCCCAGATCACCAGGTCCGGCCGCCACCATCGGGCGAAGGGCAGCACATCGTCCAGGAAGGACTCGGGTGCCGCCCAGCGGAGGGCCCAGGCCCACATGTCGTAGACAGTGCGGATGTAGTCGTCGGTGTACTTCTCCGGCCGGCTCTCGGAGATTTTGTACGCCGAGTCCATGCCGCCCTCGCTGTCCAGCCCGCGGGCCGCGCGCCGGTGCCGGGCCAGGTCGAAGTCGTCCCCGAACCACATGGTGGAAAGGCCGGTCTCCAGGAACGGCTCGACCTCGGCCGGGTTGTGCTGCACCACGAAGCGCACCTCGTGTCCGGCCGCCTGCAGCGCCCAGCCGATCGGCGCGACGCCGTAGATATGCGTCCTGGTCGGGAAGACCATCAACATGACTCGCACGGCGGCCAGCGTAACCAGGCCCCGGCCGGGCCAGGGCCGGTGCGCGGCCAGGTTAGGGGGCGTCCGCCGGCCGACCCCATAGGGGGCTGGCGAGCCGGTCGACCCCGCGGCTAGACAGATCCGGGTGGGCCCGGTCGGGCGGACCCTTGGCTTCTGGCGGTGAGGTGATGTCGCGTGGCTGTGGCGCCCGACGCCAAGGGCTGGCTGCCCTACCACGAGTTTCGCACCTGGTACCGGGTGACCGGATCGCTGGACACTCCGGCTCCGGCCGTCGTCACCATCCACGGTGGACCGGGCAGCAGCCACGACTACCTGCTCGGCCTGTGCTCGCTGGCCGCGGCGGGTTGGCCGGTGGTGCACTACGACCAACTCGGCAACGGCGGCTCGACGCACGTGAGCGACCGGGGCACGGAGTTCTGGACCCCGCGGCTGTTCCTTGACGAGCTGGACAACCTGCTGCACGGGCTCGGCGTGGCCGGCAACTACGTGCTGTTCGGGCAGTCCTGGGGCGGCATGCTGGCCGCCTGCCACGCCGCGGACCGGCCATCGGGGCTGCGCGGCCTGGTGATCGCGAACGCGCCCGCCTCGTACGTGCTGTGGCGCCAGGAGATGGCGGTGCTGCGGGCCGCGCTGCCCCCGGATGTGGACGCCACGCTGCGCCGGCACGAGGCCGCCGGGACCACCGACAGCGACGAGTACCGCCGCGCCATGCGGGTCTTCTACGACCGGCACGTCTGCCGGATCGTGCCGTGGCCGCCGGACTACCTGGCCTCGTTCCTGGAGACCAGCAACGACCCGACGGTGTATTCGGTGATGAACGGGCCGAGCGAGTTCCACGTCACCGGGACGCTGCGAGACTGGTCGGTGATCGACCGGTTGGCCGACATCGCGGTTCCGACGCTGGTCATCTCCGGCCGGTACGACGAGGCCACCCCGACCGCTGTCCGCCCGTACCAGGAGCACATCCCGGACGTCAGGTGGGAAATCTTCCCGGAGTCGAGTCACCTGCCGCACCTGGAGGAGCCGGAGCGCTTCCACCGCGTCCTGGTCGACTTCCTCCACGGGCTCCGCGGCTAGAGCCGAAGGATGCACACAGTGGACGACGAGCGCACCGCGACCGCGGTGGTGTTTCCGGGGATGGGGCCGACCCGGTTTCCTGACGTGGGCCGCTTCCTGGTGACCAACCCGGTCGCCCGGCGACTGGTCGCGATCGCCGACGCCCGGCTCGGCTACTCGCTGATCGATCGGTTCAGCGAGGCCGAGGGGGACTACAGCGAGTACGCCCAGGTCGGTTTCCTGGTCAGCTGCCTGGCCCTGGCCGAGTGGGCCCGGGACGAACTCGGGGTACGGGCCGATGTCTGTGCCGGGCCAAGCTTCGGGGGCAAGCCGCTTACCGCGTTCGTCGGGGCGCTGCCGGCCGACGAGGCGATCTGGCTGACCGCCCGGCTGGCCCGGTGCATGGCCGAGTTCTTCGCCACGGAGCACCGGGACGTGGTGACCGTCTCCGTGGTGCGGACCCCGGCGGAGCGGCTGGCCGAGGTGCTGGCCGATCTCGGCGAGCGCGGCGAGTGGTACGACATCTCCTGTTACCTGGACGACGACTTCGCCATGGTGTCGCTGCGCGAGCGCGCCGTCGAGCGGTTCGAGGCCGGCGTGCGCCGGGCGGGCGGCCTGCCGCTCTACGCCATGCGGCCGCCGATGCACTCGGCGGCCTTCGGCGCGCTGCGCCGCAAGGCCGAGGACGAGGTGCTCGGCGACCTGCCGTTCGCGGATCCGCGAACGGCCGTCGTGGCCGACCAGGACGGGTCGGTGGTACGCACCGGAGAGGGGATCCGGGCCATGTTGCTGGACGGCATCGACCAACCGATGCGGTGGCCGACCGTGCTGGCGACGCTGCGTCGGCTGTCCGTCGGGACGGTCTGTGTGGCCGGGCCGGACAGCCTCTTCGGCCGAGTGCCCGCCACCACCCGGAACTTCCAGGTGCTGGCGGTCAACCCGAGACTGGCCCTGCTGCCCCGGCGCCGGAACGCGGTCGCCGGGTGACTCACTCGGCGGCGCCGGTCAGCCCGGACAGCGTCTTCCACAGGATGGCCGGGGTGGCGAAGGTCTCCAGCGACAGCGCCTGGTCGGCGAAGCGCACCTGGTACTCCCGCTCCAACTCGGCCAGCAATTCGACCGTGGCGAGCGAGTCGAGGCCGAATTCACGCAGCCGGGCGTCCTGCTCCAGCGGCTCGTCCGGCGACAGGAACGGCAGATGCCCGCGCACCAACTCCGCGAACCGGTTGTCCCACATACGTCGCTCCGATCGGCGATGGCGGTCCGGCCGGACCGGCCGGACCGGCTCGATCCAGGACGCTACCGGCCGGGCAGGGCGGCGGAACCCCTATTCATGACGGAGGTCGAGATGGCCGAGACGCCGAGCGATCCGCTCTACGCCCGGTTCCTGCGGGGACTGACACGGTCCGGGCGGGAACCCGCGATCCGGGTCGGTGACCGGTGCGCCAGCTACCCGGAGGTGCACGAGATGGCGCTGCGCTGGGCGGGCGCGCTGGTGGGGAC
>NZ_SMKN01000201.1 GCF_004348675.1 Micromonospora sp. KC606
AGATCAGTGCGCGGACGACTGACCCGCGCCGCAACCTCCCTCACCCACAGGTAGCGGCTCGTGGGCAGGTGGCTGGTCGACTCGGAGCCGCTTGCGCCGCGGTCGACGCCCGGCGTCGGCCGGCCCCGTCCTACCGATCGGCCGCGACGCGTTCCGGGCCGGAAGTCGCCTTGTGCAGGCTTCGGTCGGACACCCGGCCCCACCAGAGTGTCGGGCCGGGCCGGTCATCGCTGTCGCTGTTCCGCCTTGGTCGGGGTCCCGCCCGCGCCGCCAGATCAGCCGTCCGGCAGATCAGATGCGCGGACAACGCGAGCGTCACCCCGTCCCTCGCCTCCAGCCGATGGTGCCGTCCGGCCAACAGGGGGCACCATTCCAGGTCAGCGTCGGCCACCACACCCGCAGCGACCTCCACAAGAAGATCTACATGACAGGCCACAGCGGGCGGCCCCCAACGGCCGGCCGACGCGCAGCTACGCCATGATCCAGACCAGGCGACACACAGAAGCACTGGTCAGCACCGGCCGACACGAACCCCCACCAGCACAGCACAGCGACAACGGAGCACCAACGGAGCACCAAGCTCCCACATCATGGAAGATCGTGGCATATCGCGGGAACGAATCAAGGCCATGATCGGCGTTTCCGCTGGTCATGACCTTGATTCGTGAAGTGCGCCCGAAGGGACTCGAACCCCTAACCTTCTGATCCGTAGACGACAAGCCAGACGGCCCAGCTTGCAGCCTTGATCAAGTCTCTTCACAGAGTCCGATTCGGTCGAATCGCCCTGGTTCCAGCATCTGTCAAGAATTTTCTTGCCATCGTCTCGCATGACGAGAGTCGCATCGGTGCCAATCGGTCTAGTGGCGCCCAGCGAGGCGATAATCGATCTCACGCCCGGTACGTTGGCGGGCACAATGAACGCCGTGCTCGCCGCCACCCGTACCCTGCTGACGTCTCTCGACCCGTTGCCGTACCGCACGCGGATGAACCGCCTCGCACAATGGGCGCGCACCGCGTCCGACCGCGTCCAGGTTTGTGCCGAACTGCGTGAGCAGGGCCCATACGAGCGGCACCTCGCCCTGGTCGCTGCGATGGTGGCCGGGGATAGTGACGGCATCACCGTAGCGGCGCGCGATCCTCAGCCGTCGATCAGGAGTGCCGCGCTCACCGCGGCGCTGCGCGCCGGCATCCCGGTCGGCGATATCACCGACCGGTCGGCGGCGGAGCGGCGGCGTGTCTATCGGGCACTGCGCCGTCGGCACGCGCCGGCCGTCGCCGAAACGCTGATCGGCGAGGTCCGCGCGCAGTTCAGTGACGAGGAGTCCGCCGCGCTGTTGCCGGCGTGCGGCGATGCGACGGTGCGGGCGTTGCTACCCGACCTGGAGCACGCGCTGCGTCTGGAGCGGCTGGTCCGGTGGCATTCCGGCCCATTGCTGGACCGGGTCCGCGAGCGGCTGGCCGCGACCCCGCCCGAGCTGAACGCACGGATCTGGGGCGACGCCGCCGCTGCGGTGCTGCGGTGTGACCCGGAGCAGGCGCTCGACCTGCTCGAACGGTACGCACCCGAGGAGTCGCTACCCGGCCCGCTCGACGCGTACGGAGTGCTCGCGGCATTTGACGCCAGCCGTGTCGCTCGTCTGCTGACCGCGCCCGGTCGCGCCGCCTGGCTGCGGCGGACCGTGCTGCCACCGGCCATGCTGCGACGGTTGACGGTGCTGCCCACCGACGAGTTGGTGCCCCTGGCCAATCGGCTCCGGGATCACAGCCGGGCTCTGGCGGCGCTGCTCGACGCTGTCGCGCCGGCACGGCGCGGGGAGCTGTACGACCGGGCCCTGGCCGAGGTCGACACGGCAGCGCTGGTGCCGGCGGCCGAGATCATGGAGGTGCTGCCGGCCGCGGTCCGGGTCCGCGAGGCGACCCGGGTGCTGGGTTTGGCGAAGATTCAGGAGCGGGAGGCCGAGGTTCGCGCCTGGCGTGCGTACCTGGCGTGGCCGGACGCGTCGGCGGCGCTGGACGTCGCGCTGCGCTCTGGGAACGCCGACGAGCGGGCGCATGGCTACGCCCTGTTGGTGCAGGCCGCCCGCCGCTCCCGTGACCCGCACGCGGTGGCTGAGGTGATCGTGCGGCTCGGCCGGCTGCGCAACGAGCAGGATCCGGTACGCGCCGCCGCGCTCACCGCGCTGGCGAAGGTGGCACCGCTGCTCACGGCGGACACGGCGGCCGGGCTCACGCAGCTGACCACCGACGCGGTCGACGCCCGCGACGCCTCCGCCACCACCACGACAGCGCTGAGCACCCTGGCCGCCGACGTCCTGCAGCACCACGTGACCGTGCCGCAGCTACGCGAGTGGGCGCTACTGACGATCGACCTGGTGAGCACCGGCGCGAGCGTGCCGGTGCTGCGCCGCTTCGACACCGTGCTGCGCCGCGGGCAGGAGACACTGGTCTTCGAACGGCTACGCGGCTGGGTCGAGGCCGGTATCGCCCGAGGCCGGTCCGGGCTGCTCTTCGCGCTCACCCACGCGCTCGGCAAGCGGGCCTGGCGGCTGCCACAGCTGCAGGACCTGCTGCGTCGGGCGATCGATTCGCAGGCGCTGCCGTCGGTGGCCCGCACGGCGATCGGGCTGTGGCTGGATGACCCGCGTACCCGTTCGGAACGGGTCGCCGAGGTGCTCGATGTCGATCCGACAGCGGTGACGATTCCCGAGGTGTGGGCGACGATCTGCGCCTCCCGCACCGACCTGCTCGACCGGGTACTCAAACGCCGCCCGCGGGGCCGGTTCGTTGAACCGGGGACGCGATGGGTGCCGGCCTGGGCGTTTCACGCCGAGCGTTGGCTGCCCCACCAGCAGGCCCGCTTCGTGGACCAGCTGGAGCTCATCATCGCCGACACCGAGCTGGGAGTGTGGCAGCGCGCGGCGGCGATCCGAGCAGCTGCCGGCGTTCCCGGCGCAGGCCGGAAGCTGGTGCTGCGCCACCTCGACGCCCCCGAGGTGCCGATCGCCGAAGCGGCATTGGGCGCGCTGGTCTGGACCGACCGGCCTGATGAGGAACTGCCGGTGCTGCTCCGCTACGCCGACAGTGACCGGGCGCGGGTCGCGCTGTACGCGGCCGGGCGGGCCGCCCGGCACGTCGCACCATCGCGGCTGGCCGAGGTGCTCTCCGAGGTGCTGACCGGGCCCGCGAAGATCACCAGCCGGAAGGAAGCGGCCCGGCTGCTGGCACGATACGGACCGCCACCGGTGATGGCGACGCTGCTCGACGCGTACCACCACCCGGACACGCACCGCGACGTGCGCGCGGCGATCGTCTCCGCCGTCCGGCAACGACTACAGACCGACGCGAGCTGGACCATCCTGCGCACCGCGGTCAACGGCAGCCGGGAGGAACGCCGCGCGGTCCTGGACGCGGACCCGTACACGATTCCGCAACGGCACCGCCCGACCTACGGCGCGCTCATCATCGAGGCCTGCCAGGTCGCCGACCGGGAAGTCCGACGCGCCGCGTTCCGGCAGCTCGGGCAATGGTCGCCGTGGCTGACCGGAATCACCGAACTCGTCGTGGACCGACTCACCGATTGCAACGAGACGATGGTGTCCACCGAGGTCGCCCACCTGCTCGATGCCGGCGGCGACGCCGTACTCGGCTCCGCACTGGCCCGGCTCGCCGACCTCGACGCCACCGACGACCATCCGGGTGACCCGGCCACGGACCGCCCGGCCCGACGCCGCATCGACCTCCTCGCACGCGGCGCGGCCATTCGATCCCGGCACCGGCCGACCGGCGTCGACCGGACCAGGCTGATCGAAGCGGCACGATGGCTAGCCGGTCATCCCGCCTTCGCCAGCACGGCTACCGGACTGATGGTCGACCTCGGCCGGCTGGACAATCTGGACGAGATCGCCGAACTGTGCGCGGGCCGGCCCGTCGTCGCGGTCCGCACCGCCGACCGCGTCGGCGCCCGCCTACAAAGCCTCCGCGAGCGGCCCGACTCCGATGCTCTGGCCGACGCCATCGCGCGACTGGCGAATCGCGGCGACCTCGCCAGCGGGCTGTTCGCAGTCGCGCTGGTTCGGCACGGAGCCAGCTTCGGGTGGAAGACGCCATGGCGAGACCTGCTGATCACGCTATGCCGACACCCGGACGCCGACGTACGCGAGCAGGCGTACGCCATCGACATGAGCTGACCACCCAACCAGCGAGCAGCCCACCGGTCGCGGACAGTTCCGCAGTTCGATGCGGTGCGGCGGGATCAGAGTGGGAGTGAGAGGAAAAGCGCAGCTGGATCCGATACCCACTGGTGACGAGCGAGCCGACCGTGAACGGCTCGATGAGTCGCTCGGTCTGCAGACCGTGGGCGGCGTGAAGTACGTCCAGTTCACGGCGCTGGCTCGGATGTTTCTGTTCTGGTTGGCGCGGGGATATGGGATGCGGGTTGCTGCCGGTGGTGGGCAGGATGGCCGGGTGCATTCCGCGATCTCGGTGACGCCGGCCCAACTGCCGGACCTGCTGCTGCATGTGGCGGTGGTCCGGCCGGTGTTCGTGTGGGGCGCACCGGGCATCGGCAAGAGTTCGCTGGTGCGTCAGTTCGCCGCCTCGCTCGGACTGGACTGCGTGACCCTGGTCGGCACGCAACTCGCGGCGGAGGACCTGATCGGGGTGCCGGAGTTGCGGGATGGCCGCAGCCGGTTCGCGCCACCCGAGTCGATCGCCCGCGACGAGCCGTACTGCCTGTTTCTTGACGAGTTGAACGCGTCGACGCCGGAGGTGCAGAAGGCGTTCTACTCGTTGATCCTGGACCGCCGCATCGGGGCGTACGAGTTGCCGGCGGGGTCGATCGTGATAGGTGCGGGTAACCGGGCGACGGACAACGCGCTGGCTCGGCCGATGGCTTCGGCGTTGGTCAACCGGCTGGTCCACGTGCATTTGCGGGCCAGTGTCGATGACTGGCTGGCGTGGGCGCGGGCCGCCGGCATCCACCGATGGGTGGTCGGCTACCTGGTGGAGCGTCCGGACCAGTTGTGGGTGAACCCGCCCAAGGTGGAAGAGGTTTTTTCCACCCCACGCAGCTGGCACATGCTTTCCGACGCGCTGCTGTCCTACGGCGACGAGATCGATGAGCAGACGCTACGGCTGTTGGCCGCCGGCACGGTGAGCCCCACCCACGCCTCCGGGTTCTGCGGTTACGTGAAGATCGTGCGGCACCGGTACGGGCTCGACGCCGTGGTGCGCGGGGATACGGGCTGGCCTACCGCGGCTGCCGACCGGGACTTGCTGTACTTCCTGGCGGAGGCGTTCCGGGCCAGGCTGGTCAAGGACCTGCCGGCGAGTAAGGAACACGCTTCGCCGGCGTTGCGGCAGTTCGCGCACCGGGCCAAGGCGCTGCTGGTCGAGCTGGCGGAGACGTCTCTGGAGTGCGCCCAGATGGTCATCGCGACCGGAGAGGACGGCGCACCGGTCCTGCCGGCATGGTTTCTGGTCGAGGTGAGCCGGGACCTGCCCCGGCTGGTCGCCGCCCGCGCCTGAGGCCGACCGCGATGGGGAGGAAGACGCGCGCGCAGATCGATCCGAACGTTGCCGCGTTCGAGGCCGCGTGGCGGAAGCTGACGGGCCACCCGATGTTCGCCCCGCTGCTGAACGTCCAAGTCGGCCCATGGCAGCGCACCGGTGTGCGGGCGGCGCTGGCCGAGGACCGCCAACTCCTGGCGGCAAACGCGATCGCCGTGGTCGACGCGCGCGGCATGATTCGGGCCAGCAAGGCACACCGGCTGAACGAGGACCAGTGGTCGTGGGTACTGGCGCACTGCCTGCTGCACCTCGGTTTCGGTCACCTCGCCCCAGATCGTCACGCCACCGACCCGGCGTACGGGGATGCGGCCTGCCTCGCGGTGGCACGGTTCCAGCGGGCCGTCAAACTCGGCACCGAGCCGGTGCTGCTGCCCGCCGAGCTGCCCACTGTCGATGAGTCGGTGCTGCTGCGGCAGTGGCGGCAAGCCGGCGTACCAGCCGAGTACGCGGGCTGCGGCACCGGCGGCCACGGATCAGACCTGATCCCACCACTCTTCGATCCGGACACCTCCGGCGCCGGTGCGCCGGACTGGCCGGCGCAGTTCGCGGTGGGGCTGTCCGCGGCGGCGACGGCGGCGGTGGACGTGGCGGGCGGGGCACGCAGCTCGCTGACCGACCCGGCCAGCCACCGGCAACCATGGCACCTGGCGATGAACTGGTTCCTGTCGTCCTATCCGCTGCTCGGTGCGCTGGCGTCCCGATTCACACTGATCGCCGACGCCGAACTCGCGCGAGCCTGGGACATCACGGTCGCCGCCGTGTCCCCAGCCGCCGGGGAGATCTACCTCAACCCGCTGCGGAACCTGTCGGCCATGCAGTGGCGGTTCGTGTTGGCGCACGAGATGCTCCACGCCGCGCTGCGCCACGGGGACCGGATCGGTGGACGCGACCCGTACCTGTGGAACGTCGCGGCGGACTACGTCATCAACGGCTGGCTGATCGAGATAGGCGTCGGTGAACCACCCGACGGACTGCTCTACGACCCGCAGCTGGCCGGCATGTCCGCCGAGGCGGTCTACGACCACATCGCCAAGGACCTACGCCGCCTACGCAAACTGGCCACCCTGCGCGGCACCGGCCTCGGTGACGTGCTCGGCGAACCCCTGCCATACCCCGGCACACCCGGGCGCGGAGTCAACCTGGACGACTTCTACCGGCGGGCACTGCTGGCCGGCTACGCCTACCACCAGCGGGAAGGCCGGGGACACCTACCAGCCGGGCTCGTCGCCGAGATCCGGGTTTTGGAACAGCCGCCGCTGCCGTGGGACGCTGAGCTGGCGCGCTGGTTCGACGAGTACGTTCCCTCCCCGCAACGTGCCCGCTCCTACGCCCGCCCGTCACGGCGGCAGGCCAGCACACCGAACATCCCTCGACCGGGCTGGCGGTGGCCCGACGAACCGGTACCCCGATGCACCTTCGGCGTCGTGCTGGACACCTCCGGATCCATGAACCACGAACTGCTCGGCAAAGCGCTCGGGGCCATCGCCTCATACGCCACCGCCCGTGACGTGCCCGCCGCCCGGGTCGTCTTCTGCGACGCGCACCCCTACGACGCCGGATACCTCCCGGTCGAGCAGATCGCCGGCCGGGTACGGGTCCGCGGGCGGGGCGGCACTGTGCTCCAGCCCGGCATCCACCTGCTGGAAACCGCCCCCGACTTCCCCACCACCGCACCGATCCTGCTCATCACCGACGGATACTGCGACGTCGTACGCATCCGGCGCGAACACGCCTTCCTCATCCCGGAAGCCGCCCGGCTACCCTTCACACCCCGCGGCCCAGTCTTCCGCCTACGGTAAGACGCACAACGACACAGCCTGAATCGCGGCATGACCGGATGTCAAGATCGATCCGGGACTGCAGCTCAGTCTGGCCGCGCCGCACAAGGCCGAGCTTGTAGAGCTGATGAAACGCGGCGTCCTGCCGGTCACCGGTCCCGACGGTGGTAGGCCACTGGAGTCATCGAGGACGAGGAAGCCGCGGGAAAGTCAGCGCGGATCGCACGGAGCGTGACGACCGCGCGGGTCCCGCGCACGATCGGCGGCAGATCCGTGCATCTGGCGGGGCCGGGGCTGTCGTGGCGGTCATTGCTCCATGGCCTCGGCCGGCATCATGGTCGGGACCGCCGGGAGTCGAGCACAGCAACCCTGCGTGACCCGGCCGTACGTCGGTAGCTGGCGTCGAGTAGCTCGTCGACCTCATCCCAGTCGGTGTCGCCGGTCAGATCCACCCCGATCCACCCGTAGGCACCCAGGTAGGCCGGCACGAAGCAGCGGTCTTCCCCCAACAGCGCCTCACGCTCGTCGGGATCAACCAACACGAGCACCGAATGTTCATGCTGCCGATAGACGCCGTCGACTTTCAACGATCCCCCGTAGTAGGCGAAGACCTTGGTGGTGAAGAAGGCGGGATGTCCGTGGGAAATCTTCTCGGCCGCGTCGGGAAAGGCCAGGGCGAGCGCCCGCAGCCGGCTCAGGAGCGGGTCTGACTCATCGAACATGATGGGGTGCGGCATATCAGAAGGTAAGCACACGGTGGACGGCTGTGGCGCCCTGCCGGCGGTAACCTGCACCAGCCGCCGCGGTCGACCTGCCAGTGCCTCGGCAAAGTCGTGATGGTGTCTGACTTGAGTGGACTGGAGTAGAAGCGCCGTTGTTGATGGCAGCGAGACGGGCATGACTGGTTCGAAGATCATCAAGGTTCCTACGCCGTGTTGATCGCCGAAGTGAGTCATGCCCGCCCTGCGCCGGTTTCGCTTGGTGTACGCGCAGGTCGGTGATGGCGTAGACGGCCTCGGTGGTGAAGCGTTTCGGTTGGTCCAGGCGTCGTCTGCGGCGGCGGATCTGCAGTGCTTGGGCGGCGTGTGGGAAGTCGATGCCGGTGGAGATCGTCAGGGCCTTCAAGGTGCGGATCTCACGGCGGCCGTGCCCACAGTCGGTGTCGCGGGTGGCGTCGGGGACGGCCCGCCAGGGCAGGCCGGCGAGTTTGGTATGCAAGCTCGGCTGGTTGCCCTTCACGGTCAGAATCCAGTGCGCGCCGCGTTCGGCGAGGTAGTCGACGTGCTCACGCTGGCAGTGCAGCGCGTCGGCGGTGATCACGGTGTCGCGCAGGTCGCCGATCTGGTCGAGCAGCGGTGCGAATCGGGTGATCTCATTGGTCTTGCCATCGACGTCGGTACTGGCCAGGACCACGCCGACAGCCTGATCACAGGCGGCCATCACATGCCGGGCCGTGTTGTCGGTGGTGCGCGAGCCGCGCAGGGTTTTGCCGTCGACCGCGATCGCTCGCCGGGACGTCGACGTGCCGACAGCAGCCCGGCCGGCAAGCCAGACGCTGGCCGCCGCGGTCAGTAGCTACGGGTCCATGGCCTGCAACAGCCGGCGGATCATCGCCTCGGACGGGCGTCGGTCCGGGGCCATACCCAGCGCGAGCGCGGTCGCCGCCGGCACGTCGGCGATCCACTCAGCGATCGCGGTGTACGAACGGTTGCCGGCCACCACCGCGCACACCGCAGCGGTCACCACCACCGTCAACCGGTGCCGCACGCCGCGCCGGGCACGCGGATCAGGCAGATCGGCCAGCGCTGCGAGCAGTCCGCCAGCGGCTTCGGACACGGTCAGTGCCGGTGCACACGACACCGACGAGATCAGCGATGATGGCAGGGCGGGCATGACTCACTTCGGCGATCAACACGGCGTAGGAACCTTGATGATCTTCGAACCAGTCATGCCCGTCTCGCTGCCATCAACAACGGCGCTTCTACTCCAGTCCACTCAAGTCAGACACCATCACGACTTTGCCGAGGCACTGGTCGACCTGCGGCTCCCACGGCGCCATCATCGCGGCACGTGAGTGCGCCTGATGCGTTGATGGCGCCACACGTGCGCTAATTCGAGCGGCCTTCAGTTCCTCAGCAACTGCAATTCTTCGCCCCAGCCATCGATTATGGGTTTGAGGACTGGTTCGGCACGTCCGCTGTCGAACGCGACGCACAGCGTTTCGATCCGCTCGAAAGTTGTGCGAATCGCTGAAGGGTCGCCATCCAGGGTGGCCGTCAGCAAGGCCAGCAATTCCTCGGCGCGCCAGTGCAGAAGCGGGTGCCGGCGGAGTTCCCATGGAAGGTACTTGTGGTACGGACGCACTCGTCCCTCCAGCGTGAAGATCACATCGAGTAGCCATGGCACGGACTCGGCAGCGTCGAGGCGACGTTCCAGCGGACGTCCGTCGCGATGGTTCTTGAGGGCGCGATAGGCGTAGTTGAGCCAGCCATCGAGCCTGACATGCTGGACGAGGATCGATTCCGCTTCGTCGGCCGTGACCGTGGCTTGACGACGCAGTGCGGATGCCAGCCGCCCTTCGGTTCGGTCGAACAGCACCGGGGCCCACGCGAACGACCAGCGGAACCACCAACCGTTGGTTCCGAATGGTGGAATCCGCTCCAAGTCGGAGATCGCCACGACCGTTTCATCGATCGTCGTCGAAAGACTTGTTTGTGATCCATGCATGCGGGTGTCGGCAAGGACGACGAATACGTCAAGATCGGACCTGTCGGTCGCCATGTCTCTGCCTGCGGAGCCGGACAGGACGAGTCCCAGGAGGTTCGCTCCATGATCTGCTTCGCTTCGGCGTGCCAGGTCGATGAGCAGATCGCATCGCTCCGCAGTGAGACCAGGCGCGAGTCGAAGGGCAACGACCGGGCCTGTCACACGTGCGATTCTGGCCCTTGAAGGATGACGTGTGCAACCAAGTTCTGCCGACGGAACGGCGTCCGATCATCGGCTAGATCAGTGCGCGGACGACTGACCCGCGCCGCAACCTCCCTCACCCACAGGTAGCGGCTCGTGGGCAGGTGGCTGGTCGACTCGGAGCCGCTTGCGCCGCGGTCGACGCCCGGCGTCGGCCGGCCCC
>NZ_SMKN01000202.1 GCF_004348675.1 Micromonospora sp. KC606
GCGGTGGGGACGCGGTGGCGGAGACGTCAAGCCACAGCCGGGGGTCGCCGAAGATGGCCCGGCTCACCCAACCGATGCCGTCGGCCCGGCCCCGCGGGTCCGCCGCCCGGTGCACCGACATTCCGCCTCCCGTCCCGTCCGTGGGCTCACGCTGGCGGACACGATAGGCCGCACGGGCGAGGACCGGACCGCCGGGCCGGCCGGCGGGTCGGGCCGGCGAGCCGTCTCCCCCGGACGACGGAGCCCTCAGCGCTGCCAGACCCGCACGTGGTCCACGCGGAAGTCGGCCGGGAAGCGGGTCGCGGGGTCGGGGTGGCCGAGCCAGCCGCCCACCTGGAAGTTCAACCGCAGGTTGTACGGCTTGTGGAAGACCTCGTCGAACCAGGGCGTGGTGCCGCGGTCGCGCTGCCAGACCAGCCGGCCGTCGACGTACCAGCGAATCGCGTCCGGTTCCCACTCGGTGGTGTACGTGTGGAAGCCGTCGCCCGGATGCCCGACCGGGAAGGCGTACCGCACGTCCTGCTTGACCGGACTGTAGTCGTAGAAGATTGCCAGTGTGGCGGCCCGGTACCAGTCGCTGCCGCCGGGCAGCTCGACCACGTCGATCTCGCCCCGGCCGCCGTCCTCGGGGCGCAACCAGAACGCCGGCCACAGCCCTCGCGAGCCGACCGGCCTGTTGGGCGACTGCGCCCGCACCTCGAACCGGCCGTACCGGAACGAGTGCCGGCCGATGGTGTCCAGGTAGCTCTGGGTGTACTCCCGGGTCTGCGAGCCGCAGGTCACGGTCCGCCGGAGCGCGCGCAGCGTGAGCATCCCACCGAAGACGAAGGTGTTGTCCGGCTCGTCGACGTTGCAGCCACGGTCGATGTCGCGGCCCTCGTTGTCGCGCAGGTTCCACTTCGACCGGTCCAGCGTCGGGCCGTCGAACTCGTCGGACCAGACCAGCCGCCAGCCCGGCACCTGGCTGCCGGGAGCCGGGGACGGCAAAGCCGGCGGGCCGGCAGTCGGTGGGCTGGTGGTCGGCGGGGCGATCGGCCGGGTCGGCGACGGCACGCGGGTCGGGCCCGGGCGGGCCGGCGACCCGGGCCGGACGCCGAACGTCGCCGCCGCCCCGGGCGGCGCGGCGCCACCGGCCGGGGCCGCTCCCGGCCCTCGCTGGTAGGCCAGCACCAGCTGCGGCCGGACGGCGGCGCTGCCGTTCTCCCGGGAGGCCCAGTAGATGCGGCTGGGTCGGGTCTCCTGGACGAGGGCGAAGGAGACCGGGCCGTTGCCGGTGACCGCGGCGGAGACGTCGAACTCGTTGAAGCCGGCGGTGACCTCCTCCCGCCCGGCCACCGCGGTGCCGAGCACGGGCCGCCGTTCCCAGCCGCCCGGCCCGTCGGCGCCACCCCGGACCGGGTACACCCGGACCCGGGCGGTGGCCGGCTGCCAGGTGTACATCCGCAGGATGGCACGGATGCGCACCGCGTCGGCGGGTAGACCACGGACCGCGAACCCGACCAGGGCGTCCCGACGGCCGGCGCGGTTGCCGTCGCACAGTTCGGGGCAGCTGGCGAGGGTCGTCTTCGCCCCGTTGTCACCGTCCTGCGGGACCTGGCTGACGGTGGTGTCGGCGACGGCGGTGAGCGCCAGCGGGGGCACCTCGGCCGCGCCCAGCGGCATCATCGTGGCCGCCACGGCGGCGACCACGCCGACGCTCAGCATCCCCAGGGCGGCGGCCCGGCGGCGGGCGCCGAGCCGGGCGACCGCGCGGTGGAGTCCGGGCCTGCTCACGGGACGCTCCCCGGGTCGGTGACGGTTACCGGCAGCAGCGTATCGACGGGGTGCCCCGCCGTCCGTCGCCCGAACGGATGCCACCGGGGTTCAGCGTGCGCGGTGCGCGGCGAGCGCCGCGGCCATCGCCACGCGGGGCGCGGCGACGCCGGTGAACTGCTCGAACTGGCCGACCGCCTGGGCCAGCAGCAGATCGAGCCCGGAGACCACCCGGCAGCCGGCGGCGGACGCCGCGGCGGCCAGCGGGGTCGGCCACGGGTCGTAGAGGGCGTCGAAGACGACGGTGGGCGCACGCCACCGGATCTGGTGGGCGAGCGGATCGGCGACACCCTTCGGGACGGTGGCGACCACCACGTCGGCGGTGGCGTGGGTCGCCGCCGTGTCCCAGCCGGCTCCGGTCAGGGCCACCCCGAGCGCGTCGGCCACCGGCCGCAGCTCGTCGACCGCCGTAGCCCGCCGGGCCACCACGGTCACCCCGGACACGCCGAGCCGGGCCGCCGCGGCGAGGGCCGCCCGCGCGGTGCCGCCCGCGCCGAGCACGGTCACCGTGCCGCCGGCGTTCACCCCGGCCGAGGTGAGCACCTCGACCATGCCCGACACGTCGGTGTTGTCGGCATACCAGGAGCCGTCGGGTCGGCGTACCAGCGTGTTCGCGGCGCCGACGGCGGCGGCGACCGGCGACGCCAGGTCGGCGACCGCGAGCGCCGCCTCCTTGCCCGGCATGGTCACCGACAACCCGGCCCACTCCGGGCCCAGGCCGGCGACCAGGGTTGGCAGCTCGTCGGCCGCGCACTCGATCCGGGTGTACGACCACCCGGTGAGCCCGGCGGCGGCGTAACCGGCGTTGTGGATCACCGGGGAGAGGGAGTGCGCGATCGGCTTTCCGAGCACCGCAGCCCTGTGCACCGCCGTCACGTCACTCCCCGACTCCCCGACTCACGATCTTGGACGGTGGAAGCGTAACCGCTCAGAGGACGCCCGCCTTCTTCGCCTTCTCGATGTTGCGGTCGTGCTCGGCGTTGGTCTCGGCGAATGCCGAGTGCCCCTGCTTGTCGATCGCGACGAAGAAGAGCCACTTGCCCTCCGGCGGGTCCATCGCCCCCTCCAGGGCCTGTTTGCCGGGGTTGTTGATCGGGGTCGGGGTCAGGCCCGGGTTGGCGTGGGTGCTGTACGGGTTCTTCGGATCGCGGATCTCCGCGGTGGTCATGTCCTTCGACGCCTTGGTCTTCCTGCCGGTCAACTGCCAGTAGTAGTTGATCGAGACGTCGAACTCCAGGCAGCTGCACGGGAAGTCGCCGCTGTACGCGCGGTTGTACGCCACCCGGGCGATCTTGCCGAGGTCGTCCGCGTTACCGGCCTCCGCCTGCGCCATGGAGGCCACGATCAACGCCTCGTACGGGCTGATCCCGCCCCGCTTCTCCTGCACCGTCTCGGCGAACTTCATCTCGCCGGTGACGGTGAGGAAGTGTTCGACCATGGTCTTGAGGATCGTCTCGGCGGTCGCGTTCGGGGCGATCTCGTAGGTGTCCGGGTAGAGGAAACCCTCGATCGACTTGGTGACCTTCTTGCCGTCCTTGCGGACGAACCACCAGTCCGGGACGCCGAGCGCCTCCGGGTCCTTCGCGGCGGCCTCGAACTCCTTGACCGGGATCTTGGTCTTGTCGGAGAGCAGCTTGTAGGTGTCCTTGGCGGTGCGGCCCTCGGGAATCGTCACCTGATTGGTGATCTTGTTCTTCCGGTCCAGCAGCATGGCGAGCGCGCTCTCCGCGCTCATCTGCTTACGCACCTTGTAGAGCCCGGGCTGGATGTTCTTGGCCCGCGAGTTCGCCTCGGCCGCCTCGATGAAGGCCTTCGTGCTCTTCACCACGTCGGCGGCGACGAGCGCGTCGCCGATGTCGGCGATCAGGGCGCCCTGCTTCACCTCGACGGTGGTGTCACCCTTCCCCGTGCCGTCGTAGTCGGGGGTGACGAAGTAGTTCTGGATCCGGTCGAAGCCGTAGAACGCGCCACCGCCGATGCCGCCCAGCAGCACCAGCGCCATGACCAGGGCGAAAACCGTCTTGCCCGCGCCACCCGACTTGCTGTTGCGCTTGCGGAAGCCGCGCCGGTGCCGCCCCTTCTCCCCCCTCTCCTGCTCGTCGAACCCGAGGTCCAGATCGTCGATCATTCCGTCCGCCTCCGCTGCGCGTCTAGCCAGCTCTGCAGGATCTCGACCGCGGCGGCCTGGTCGACCACCGCACGTTGGCGCTTTCCCCGGACGCCCCGCTCCGACAGCCTACGAGATGCGACGACCGTCGACATCCTCTCGTCGGTGAGCGTGACCGGAACGGGCGCCACCACCTCGGCCAAACGGCGGGCATAGGCCGTCACGTGCTGCGCGGCCGGGCCGTGCCGGCCGGCGAGGTTGATCGGAAGGCCGACGACGACCTCGACCACCTCGTGCTCGGTCACCAGGTGCGCGAGTTCCGCCAGGTCGGTCGGCACGGCGTCCGGCGCCGCCGTCAGGTCACGGGCGAGGGTGACCAGCGGGGTGGCCAGGATGCCGTGCGGATCGGACCGCGACACCCCGACCCGGACCTGGCCGACGTCCACGCCGAGCCGGACACCCCGGGACAGCTCACCCATGGCCGGACACCCCCGCGATACGGTGAGCCAGGGCGGACCCGGTCGGTCCGCCCTGGCTCCCAGCCGACGACATCACGCCTCGGCGATCGCCTTCTCGACGGTGAGCAGCAGGTTCGGCGCCTCGGCAGCCGGCAGGCCCCCGCCCTGGGCGACGTCCGGGCTGCCGCCGCCCCGGCCGGAGAAGGCCGCCTTGACCAGGTCGTTCGCGGCGAGACCCCGACCACGGGCCGCCGCGTTCACCGCCACCACCAGGGACGCCTTGCCGTTGGCACGGGCGGCCACCGCGACCACCGCCGGCCGAGCCGGATCGATCTTGCCGCGGATCTCCTGGGCGAGGGTACGCACGTCGTTACCGGCCGCGCCCTCCGGCGCCTCGGTGCCCACGAACGCCACGCCCCGCACGTCCCTGGCCTGCCCGGCCAGCGCCGCCGCCCCACCCAGCACCAGCTGGGCGCGGAGCTTCTCCAGCTCCTTCTCGGCGTCGCGCAGCTGGGTCACGGTCTGCTCGACCCGGTCGGCGACCTGGTCGCCCGGCACCCGGAACAGCTCCGCCAGCCGGGAGACCAGCAGGTGCTCGCGGGCCAGGAAACCGAACGCGTCCATGCCGACCAGCGCCTCGATGCGCCGAACCCCGGAACCCACCGACGACTCGGAGAGGATCTTTACCAGGCCGAGCTGCGCCGACCGGGCCACGTGGGTGCCGCCGCACAACTCGCGGGCGTAGTCGCCGACCTCGACGACCCGGACCCGATCGCCGTACTTCTCGCCGAAGAGCGCCATCGCGCCGATGCGGCGGGCCTCCTCCTGCGTGGTGACGAAGGCGTGCACCTCCAGGTCCGCCAGGAGCACCTCGTTGACCTGCTGCTCCACGTCGTGCAGCACGCTCGGCGCCACCCCGGTCGGGGTGTTGAAGTCGAACCGCAGCCGGCCCGGCGCGTTCAGCGAACCCGCCTGGGTCGCCGACTCGCCGAGGAAGTTGCGCATCGTCTGGTGCACCAGGTGGGTGGCGGTGTGCGAGCGGGAGATCGCCCGCCGCCGGCTCCCGTCGATCTCGGCGTACCCGGTCTCGCCGGCCCGCACCTCGCCGCGCAGCACCTTGGCCCGGTGCACGATCAGACCCGGCACCGGCTGCTGCACGTCGAAGACCTCGACCTGGCCGCCGCCCACGGTGATCAGGCCCTGGTCGGGCTGCTGGCCGCCACCCTCGGCGTAGAACGGCGTGGTGTCCAGGACCAGCTCGACGGTGTCGCCCTCGACCGCCGCGGCGACCTGGGCCCCGCCGGAGAGCAGCGCCCGGACCCGGGACTCACGGTTGAGCTCGGTGTAGCCGGTGAACTCGACCGCCCCGCCGGCGTCGAGCACCGAACGGTACGCCGACACGTCGGTGTGCCCGGTCTTGCGGGCCTGCGCGTCGGCCTTCGCCCGGTTGCGCTGGTCGGCCATCAACCGGCGGAAGCCCTCGGCGTCGACCGCCAGGCCCTGCTCGGCCGCGATCTCCAGGGTCAGGTCGATCGGGAAGCCGTAGGTGTCGTGCAGCTGGAACGCCTTGTCGCCGGAGAGCGCCGGCCTCCCCGCCGACTTCGTCTCGGCGATCGCGGTGTCCAGGATCGTCGTCCCGGCGCGCAACGTCGCCAGGAAGGCGTCCTCCTCCGCGTACGCGTACTGCGAGATCCGGTCGAACTCCTCGGCCAGCTCCGGGTAGGACGGGGACATGCAGTCCCGCGCCACCGGCAGCAGCTCGGGCAGCGCCCGGTCCTGCCAGCCCAGCAGCCGCACCGCCCGGATGGCCCGGCGCATGATCCGGCGCAGCACGTAACCGCGCCCCTCGTTGGACGGGGTCACCCCGTCACCGATCAGCATCAGCGCCGTGCGGACGTGGTCGGCGACCACCCGCAGCCGGACGTCGTCCGGGTGCGACTCGCTGGCCACCTGACCGGAGTGGGCGCCGTACCGCTTGCCGGTCAGCTCCGCCGCCCGGTCCAGGATCGGCCGGACCTCGTCGATCTCGTAAAGGTTGTCGACACCCTGGAGGATGGAGGCCATCCGCTCCAGGCCCATCCCGGTGTCGATGTTCTTCGCCGGCAGCTCACCGACGATCCGGAACTCCTCCTTGCTCCGAACGTCGGCGATGTCGTACTGCATGAAGACGAGGTTCCAGAACTCCATGTACCGGTCCTCGTCGACCTCCGGTCCGCCCTCACGACCGTAGGACGGGCCCCGGTCGTAGAACAGCTCGGAGCAGGGCCCGGCCGGGCCGGGGATGCCCATCGACCAGAAGTTGTCCTTCTTGCCCCGGCGGACGATCCGCTCGGCCGGCACGCCGACCGAGCGCCAGATGTCGAACGCCTCGTCGTCGTCCAGGTAGACCGTCGGCCAGATCCGCTCCGGGTCCAGCCCGAAACCGCCGGCGTCGACCGGCTTGGTGACCAGCTCCCAGGCGAGCGGGATCGCCCCGGACTTGAAGTAGTCTCCGAAGGAGAAGTTGCCGTTCATCTGGAAGAACGTGCCGTGCCGGCTGGTCTTGCCGACCTCGTCGATGTCCGGCGTGCGCAGGCACTTCTGGACGCTGACCGCGCGGGTGTACGCCGGGGTCTGCTGGCCCAGGAAGTAAGGCACGAACTGCACCATGCCGGCGTTGACGAACAGCAGGTTCGGGTCGCTGATGGCGGGCAGCGGAGCGGACGGCACCACGGCATGGCCGTTGGCCTCGAAGTGGGCGAGGTACCGCCGCTTGATCTCCGCCGTCTTCATCGCTGGTGCTCCTCCGGAAAGATCTCTCGGTCGCCGATGCGCGGGTCGTCCCGCAGCTCGGCGAACTGGTCGTCGAACGCCTCGCCGCGGGCGAACGCCTCGTGGATCTCCTGCTCGCGCTCGGCCATCCCGACGCGGACGTCCGCCACGAAGCTACGCAGCGACTCGACCAGGCCGCCAGCCGATTCCGACAGCCCGCTCGCGATGCCGGCAGGGGTGTACGCCTGCGCGGTGCGGGTCGCCTTGCGGACCACCACCACACCCACGGCCAGCCCCACGCCCAGCCAGAACAGTCGCCTCATGCTCTCAGTCCTCCCGCTCGCCCCGACCGGCTCAGCCGTTGCCGCGCTTGGTGGCGCGCCGCTGCTGCTTGATCGTGTCACGCACCTCACGCTCGGTTTCGGCGTGCCGGCGGGCCGCCGCGGCCCGGCGCACCCCGTAGCCGAAGGCGGCGACCTTGACCAGCGGGTTGGCCGCGGCGGCGGAGACGACGGTGGCCAGGTTCGCCACGTTGGCGGTCACGTTCTGCGCGTGGCTGGTCATCGTGTCCACCTTGGCGAGCTGGAGGTTCACCCCGTCGAGCGAGGTCTGCACCTGCTCCAGGGCGGTGTTGACGTTCTTCACCGTGGTGTTCACGTCACCCAGCAGTGGACCGGTCTGGTCGTTGAGGTCGTTGATCATCCGGGTCGCGGCGTCCACGGTGTGCCGCAGTCGCAGGATCGGCAGCGTCAGGATCAGCACCAGCATCGCGAACGCGATCGCCGCGATCAGCGCCGCGACCTCTCCAAGCTCCACGCCTGTCCTCCTCCAGCAGAGTTCCGGGGCCCCACGCCCCGGAACGCGCGACCGTCTGCCCACACAGGGCACCCACCGACCCACCCACGGTCAACAACCACGGGCGGACCCGCCAGCCCCAGACCCTACCGTCCGTGATGAAAACCGGCTCAGGACGGTGAGGGTGTCGGCTCGCCGAGCGGATCCTCCGTGAGCGTGGGGAACGGGTCCTCACCGGTGAGTGAGGGGTCGGTGCTGGGTTGTGGACGGGTCCGGTCGTCGTCGATCGCGTTGCGGACCTTCATCGACACCAACGACCCGGTGCACTCCGCCGCCGCGGGCGAGGCCGGCGCGGACGGCGGCGGCACCGCCGGCGCGCCGTCGACCGGCGGCGGCAGGCAGGAGGGCACGCGCACCCACAGGTCGAGGGTGAGTTCGTCCTGTCGCCAGCAGGTGTAGTTGCCCTTGTCGGGCTGCTGCGGGCAGAGGTCGACCTGCCACGGCTCCCAGCCGTCCTCGCGCAGCGCCGCCGCGTAGACCCGGGCGGTCTCCTCGGGCGAGCGCTCCGACTCCACGGTGCGCTCCCGCAGCCGGCAGTCCTGCAGGCACCAGCGGTTGCCGCTGACGTTGTCCACCGGCTCGACCGCCGCCCAGCCCGGCACGTCCAGCTCGTCGAGGGTGTCGAAGACCGGGTCCCGGCTGAGCGTGCGGATGCCGAAGTAGAGCGGCAGCGCGCCGAGCAGCACCACACTGACCAGGACCAGGATGCCCAGCCGCAGCCGCCGCCGCTCCCGCATCCGGCGGCGCAGCTCGGAGCGGGCGCCGCCGAGTCCACCAGCGTCGTCCCCGGTCGGCGGCTCCTCCTCGGCGACCGGGCGCAGCGGCGGAACGCCCGCCGGTTCCGCCGGTCGCGCTCCGACGTCCACCGGCACGGCCGCCGCCGCGCGTGCCGGGGGGATCGGCTGGTCGGGGCGGGACTGCTGCGGGACGGAGGCCGTTCCGGCGGCCTCGGGCCGACCGGGCTGCCGCTGGGGCGACGCCGCGCGACCGGCCTCGTCGGGTCGGGCCACCGGGGCGGCGGCTCGGGCGACCGCCGGCTGGCCAGGGCTGCCGGGCCCCGAGCCGACCGGCGCGGGGCCGTCGCGGCGCGGATCCTCGGCTGGGGCAGGCGGTCGGGCCGCTCCGGTGGCAGGCGCCTCCGGACGCGCCGCGCCCCGGGCCGGCACCGGGCCGCCCGGACGCGGAGCACCGGTTGGGCCGGGCTCGGGAGGGCCACCGGGAACCGGGACGGCAGCGCCGGGTCGTGAGGCCACGCCCTGCGCGGGAGCGCCGGGGAACCCGGCCCGTCCCACGTCGGCCGGCCGCTGCCGACCGGCGGAGCGCCGGCCCGGACCCTGGTCCGGCACCAGTTCGGGCCGGCCGGGGCGCTGGCCGGGCCGGGCACCCTGCCCGTCGGCCGGCCCGCCGGGACGCGCGCCCGGTTCGGGGACGGGAACGCCGGCGCGGCCAACCTGCTCAGGGGCGGGCACTCCCGCGCGGCCGGCGGCACCGGCCGCCGGGCCGGGCTGCCCCGGGGCAGGCGCGACAGCCCGCCCGCCGGGACCGACGGCCCGGCCGGCCTGCCCGGGTACGGGGGCGGCGGGCATCCCGTCCGGTCGGGAGGCGTGCGCGCCTGGCCCCGGATCGACGTCGCCGGGACGCGCGGCGGGCCCCGGCGTGGGGTCGAGCGGCCGGGCCGGACCCGTCGCGGGAACCGGCGGGACGGCGCCCGGGCGGGCCGCTCCCCGGGCCGGGCCGGACGGCGCCTCCCGTGGTGCTGCGGACGGCCCGGCACCGGGACGGATGCGACCGGCCGCAGGCGGGCCGTTGCGCCGGCCCGGCGCGTCCGGGCCGGGTACGACAGCGCCCGCACCGGTCGGACCGGGCCGGTCGACGACCGGCCGCGCGGGGTCGGTGTGCGGGTCGGTCCCCCGGCGGGGCCAGTCGGCCTGCCGCGCCGGTCGGTCGGCGTGGGTTTTCCCCGGTGGCGTGCCCTGCCGCGCGACGGGTGGGGGGCCGTCGGTGCGCTGGCCGTGCCGCCCCTGGGGGTCACGCCCGGCCGATGCGGGTCCGGCCGGGGTCGCCGGCGGCAGCGGCGGCGCGTTGCCGCTCTCCGGCACGAGTGGCTGCGCCGGCTCGGCGGCACGCCGCCGGCCGGCATGGCCGGGATCGGTGCCGTCCGCCGTGCGGTCGCCGCTGTCCCGGCTGTCCGGAGCTGGCCGGCGTCCCGGGTTCGTGGCCGGCTGGCCACCGGCCCTCTCCTGGGGAGGGCCGTCCCAGCCGGACAGCGGACGGGGCGCCGAGGGCCGGGCCGCGCCGGCGGCGTCAGGGACGGGCGCGGCGGGAGCGTGCGGCGGGTGGGCCGGCGGGCGGTCCGGGCCACGATGGCCGGGGCGCGCCGTGTTTCCCGGCCAGGGCGCCTCACCGGGGCGCGGACGCTGCTCGGTGTCGTCGGGCCAACCACCCCGC
>NZ_SMKN01000203.1 GCF_004348675.1 Micromonospora sp. KC606
GCACACACCCCCGCGAGCGCACTCCCCCCCGCCGCAGCTTGCGGCACATCGCGGCCTCCACACGAGCCAATACCGCACCCCGCCGCAAGCCGCGAGCCAGTCCGGACCCCGGCCGGCGGCCGGGGTCCGGGGCCGGCGGCCGGGGTCCGGGGCCGGCGGCCGGGCCGGGGCCGGCGGACCGGGCCGCCAACGCCCGGACCGGCCGGCGGAGGCCGGCCACGGAAGCCGCGCCGGCGGACACGCTGTCGGTGGGGTCAGCGCGGTGGTGGGATGCGGCGACGTACATCCGGAACGGTCGCAGGGCCGGGCTGCCAACGGGCCACCCACGGGGCGTCTGCCGGTGGGGTGACCACACCCCCTTCCAGGCTGGCGTACCGGCCGGCGAGGATCCGCTTCGCGGCGGCCACGTCGACGGAGTCGGTGTTCTCCCACAGGGCGGTGAAGAGCTGCTCCACCCGGACCCGGGCCTGCCGGCAGAACAGGTCGGCCAGCTCGACGTTCTCCGGGCGGGTGTCCTTCTCGGCGTACGCCCGGACGCAGACCGCGCTCATCGCGAACAACTCCGCGCCGATGTCCACCACCCGGCCGAGGAAGGCCTGCTTGCGCTCCATCTTCCCCTGCCAGCGGGACATCGCGTAGAACGTCGACCGGGCCAGTTTGCGGCTGCACCGCTCGACATGGCGGAGATGCCCGGCGAGCGGGCCGAACTCGGCGTACGCCTTGGGGCGCTGTCCCCGGCCGACGGCGAGGGTGGGCAGCCACCTGGCGTAGAACGCTCCGGCCCTGGCGCCCGCCCTCGCCTTGCGGCCCAGGTCGGCGTCCGGATCGACGATGTCGCCGGCGACGGAGAGGTGGGCGTCAACGGCCTCCCGGGCGATCAGCAGGTGCATGATCTCGGTCGAGCCCTCGAAGATCCGGTTGATCCGCAGGTCGCGGACGAGCTGCTCGACGGCGGCCGGTCGTTCGCCCCGGGCGGCGAGCGACTCGGCCGTCTCGTAGCCGCGCCCGCCCCGGATCTGGACCAGTTCGTCGCCGATCTCCCAGGCCATCTCGCTGGCGTAGAGCTTCACCAGCGCCGCCTCGATCCGGATGTCGTTGCGGTCGTCGTCGGCGAGCAGGCAGCAGAGGTCCAGCATGGTCTCCATGCCGTACGTGGTGGCGGCCATGAAGGCGAGCTTCTGGGCAACCGCCTCGTGCTCGCCGACCGGCCGGCCCCACTGCACCCGGTCGGCGGCCCACTCCCGGGCCACGTGCAACGCCCACTTGCCGGCGCCGACGCACATCGCCGGCAGCGACAACCGCCCGGTGTTCAACGTGGTCAGGGCGATCTTGAGGCCCTTGCCCTCGCCGCCGATGACGTTCTCCTTCGGCACGAAGACGTCGTGGAAGCGGGTGACGCTGTTCTCCAGGCCGCGCAGGCCGGCGAAGGCGTTGCGCCGCTCGACGGTGATGCCCGCGCTGTCACCGTCGACCACGAAGGCGGTGATGCCGCCACGCCGGCCCTCGGCGGCGGGCACCCGGGCCATCACCACCAGCAGGGTGGCGACGGTGCCGTTGGTGGCCCAGAGCTTGACCCCGTTGAGCCGGTAGCCGGCGCCGTCGGGGGTGGGCTCGGCGAGGGTGGCGAGCCGGGCCGGGTCGGAGCCCACGTCCGGCTCGGTGAGCAGGAACGCGGAGACCTCGCCGGCGGCGAGCCGGGGCAGGAACCGCTGCTTCTGCTCGTCGGTGCCGAACATCTTCAGCGGCTGCGGCACGCCGATGGACTGGTGGGCGGAGAGCAGCGCCCCGACCGCCGGGCTGACCGAACCAGCCAACATCAGCGCGCGGCAGTAGTGCAGGTTGCTCAGTCCGAGCCCGCCGTACCTCCGGTCGATCTTCATGCCGAAGGCGCCGAGCCGGGCGAGCCCGTGGAAGACCTCGTCGGGGATCCGGGCGTCCCGTTCGATGGCGGCGCCGTCCACCTCGGAGCGAAGGTACGCCTCGAACGCGGCGAGGAACTCCTCGGCCCGCGCGGCGTCCGCCGGATCGGAGCGGGGCCACGGGTTGATCAGATCGAGCCGGAAGCGGCCGAGGAACAGCTCCTTGCCGAAGCTGGGCCGGTCCCAGGCGATCTCCCGGGCGGCCTCGGCGACCTGGCGGGCCTCCTTTTCGGAGACCTGCCCCGCCTCGCCGGGCAGTGGCCCGACGCCCTCGGAGGTGGATCGGCTGTTGTGTGTCGCGGTCACGGCTGCCCCCTCGAACCTCGGTCCGGATGCGTCGACGTGCTCGACACGAGCAACGCTACCCCCGGGTGTTACCCAGAGGTAGCCTTGCGTGCACGTCCGATTTACCGGCTCGTGACCGGCCCGGCGGGACGTTCGGCGACGAGGGCCCGCGGGTTGTCGTCATCGTCGTCATCGTCGTCATCGTCATCGTCCTCGCCCCAGTTGCGGCGGGCGAACGGCAGAAGCACCCAGAGGGCCAGCAACCACAGCGCGGTGATCCCGCTGAGCACGAAGGCGATCGACCGGTCGAGGATGAAGTCGGTGATCAGCAGCACCGCGCTGACCATCGCGATCAGCATGAAGGCCAGCCCGGCGGTGGCCATCCGATGGGCGAAACGCACCAGTTCCGGCTTGCGGCCCTGCCGGAACAGGGCCCGGTGGAAGGCCACCGGCGAGATGATCGCCGCCGTGGCCGCCGCCGCCGACAGCAGCGAGACGACGTAGATGTCCTTCTGGAAGTCGCTGGCCCGGGGAAAGCCGGAGCTGAACGGCAGGGTCAGCAGGAAGGCGAAGAGGATCTGCACCCCGGTCTGCGCGACGCGCAACTCCTGGAGGAGGTCGGCGAAGTTACGCTGCCAGCGCTGCCGCTCGGATTCCCTAGACACGCGCCACCTCCGGTAAGACGGTACCGACGGGACGGACCGCCGGCAGCAACGCTGTTGCCCCGTCACGGCACGCGCGAAACCAGCTCAGGAACCCCGGCGGATCCGCCCCGCGTACCGGGCCTCCAGCGCGGCGTCGTGCGCGGACGGATGCCAGGAGGTCATCCGCCCGGAGTGCTGCGCCGAGGTGATCGCCACCAGCCGGTGACCGCGCTCCTTCGCCAGGGACGCGAACTCCACCATCGTGCCGTTGACGCCGGAGTTGCCCCGCAAGGCGATCCGATTGGTCGGCACCAGGCCGCCGGCCCGGCTGGTCGATCTGGCGGCGAACATCCCAAGCCCGAGCCCGACGATCCCACTACCAGCGCAGACTCGGTCACCAAGCCAGCCGACAGATCAAGTGACGTTGGAGTAGTAGTCGCGAGCGACGGCCTGTCCGGGCTCAGGACGCCGCCCGACGATCAGCGACAGCTGGCGGGGATTGCTCGGGCGGTCAGCATTCTTGCGAAGCGTCTCCACAAGCGCAGGTATTTCGATGATCTGTCTTACGATCGCCATGGCCGCGCTCCCCACCGGCTGCGCCCGCCGCCCGGATACGCACGAACTCGGCGAGAGACGCTCTCCACTCGACCTCCGTCACGGCAGCCATTGTCCCGGCCTCGCCTCTGTGCAGCGTCCAGCGGAGGACCTGCGGCCCCGCCCATGGTCACGCTCCGGGGTGCAGCCCGAGCCAGCCCGGCGTGGGGTCGCCCTTGACCTCGCCGAAGTACAGGGCGAACGTCTGCTTCCAGCGCTCCACTTCGGCACGGTCGGCCATGAAGCGGGGGAAGCCGTCCAGGTGGGCATTCGGGTACTCCCAGATCGGCTTCAGCCCGCCCGCGGGAGTGACGTCGGTCCGTACCGACCAGCCGTTGAAGGCTCTTTGCTGCCGTTCGGCGGACAGCACCCAGTTGATGTAGAGCTTGGCCGCGGTCGGGCTCTTGGCCTGTTTCAGGATCGCGAGGCGCTGCCCCCACGCCATGAACGGATGCCCGTCGGCCACCGTCCACTGCACGGGCTCCGACGCCGGCGCCGTCAGCGACCCCGCCCCGCCGACACCGATCGCCGCCTGGCCGCCGTTCACCGCTTCCTCCGGTGAATCGGTGCCCCGCGCGAACTGCACGTCCTGTGCGGCCAGCCGGGCCACCCAGTCCCAGCCGTACCGCTCGGCGTACAGCTTGTAGAGATACAGGACCCCGTCGTCGTCATGCGGGTACGACGAGGCGATCTTCCCCTTCCACTTCGGGTCGACCAGGTCGAGCGGAGTGCGCGGCGCGTCCGAACCGACCGCCGCCGTGCCGTACATGAAGCTGAAGCCGATCACCGCGCCCGCCACCCAGGCGCCCTGCGGGTCCCGGAAGCGGTGGTGCAGCTTGGAGAACCCGGCGGGCTTGTAGCGCAGCAGATGGCCTTGCTCCTTCCAGCGCGCGAAGTCGTGCAAGGTCTGCAGCTGGACGAGGTCGGGGACGAGGCTGCCGGTTGCGAGCTGGTTGTCGACACGGACGTCGTGGAATTTGCTGTAGTCCGTGATAATCGTCATGTCGATGCCCGGGAAACGCCGGGTGAAGCCCGCCGCGATGAAGTCCCACTGGTTCGGCCTGTCACCGCCGGCGTATAGCACGAGCTTGCCGCCCTCGGCGAGGGCGGCCTGGTGCAGCTCGTCGAGCGTCCTGGTCTCCTCGGGGCCGGAGGCGCGCCGGGGCGCGGAAGGAGAGGCTGTGGCCGGAGCCGCAGCGGCAGCGAGACCGAGGGCGGCACCCGCGCCCGCGGCGAGGACGCGTCGCCTGCTGAGGAAGCTGGACATGTAGGAAAGACCTCTCTACTGGGGGAAGCACGAGACCCGGCACCATGGGCACGGGCCATAATTGGGGCGTGTGCCGAGTGCAGGTAGCGCGTGGTCCGTACAGAGTCTTCGGTACTCGGACGAACCACCGGACGTGGTGGCGATCCTGCCGCTATTCGCCACCGGCAACCAGCCACTGCTTTCCCTACGAGCGGTCTTCCTACTTCTGACAGGGACAGGCCATGGAGAGGGCAGAGCAGGAGTTTGCCCGGTTCGCGAGAAATTGGTCCGGTTGACGTAGACGGCGAGCCCCACCGCCGGATGCCGAGCCCACACCGAACGCCACCGCTTCCTCGCCCTCTGCGGCATCACACGATCAACCGGACATCCGAGAAACGCAGGGCCCTGGCATGCTGTCAGGGCAGGCCGCGGCATGTGCTGGCGAAAGCGTGCGCGGCGGCACGGGATACCGGCCGGGCCCGCAGACCGAGGCGTTGCGGCAGATCGTCGTCCAGAACTACTACCGCGACGCGGCAGGCCGCCTGCGCTGGCGCACCGCCGACGACGGCGGCCTGCCGCCCTCCTCGTCGGCGACCGCAGGCTCTACCTGCCGGAGACGACCTGGTGCGACCGGCCCGACCGTCTCACCGCCGCCGGTGTGCCGGACGATATCGAGTTCGCTACGAAGCCGGCCTTGGCCCGGCAGATGATCGCCGCTGCGTTACACGCCGGTGTGTCAGGTTGGGTGACCGGTGATGAGGTCTACGGCGCCGACCCCGGAGTGCGCAATGACCTCGAGCAACGCGGAATCGGCTACGTCCTGGCCGTCGGCTGCGACCGACGCGTGCACGTCAACGACGGCCGCACCCTCATCCGGGTTGACGAGGTCGCCGAGCGGATCCCCACCGCCGAGTGGCAGCCGCACAGTTGCGGCCCGGCGCGAAATCAGCTCCACTACCAAGTCCGCGGCTGGACCGGCTGGCACCGCCACGTCACCCTGGCCATGCTCGCCCCGGCCGTCCTGACCATCCTCGCCGCCCAGCAACCCGACACCGACCCGGAGATCATCGCGCTGACCGTCGCCGAGATCCGCCGACTCCTCAACGCCTTCGTCCTCGCCACACCGCTACCACCGGAGCACATCCTGCACCCGCGATCTCCATCGCCAGGGCCTCGGAGTGACCGGTGCCGAAGGCGTGGATCACACCGTCGGCCCGCAGCGCCTCGGCCAGCAGGTCGACGGCCCGGCCGACGGCCTCGCGCTGGCCGGCGGCCACCCGGCCAGTCGTCTCGGTGACCACCGCCAGGTAGCCCTCGACGCTCACCGTCATGCCCGCTCCGCCCCCTCGCCGCCGCCACTCGTCCCGTCCGGGCGGCCGAGGCCGCGTACCCGGGCCAGGATCGCCTCGACCAGCGGGGCCGGCGCCTCGTCGGGAATCCAGTGGGTGATGCCGGCCAGCTCGACGAAGTGGTACTCCCCCGTCACGTGCCGGGCACACGCCTCGGCGGCGGTCCGGCCGATCGCGGCGTCCTTGTCGCTCCAGACGTAGGTGGTCGGCACGGCGACCGGCCCGGCGGTGGCGAAGTCCTTCGGGGACATGGCCCGGTACCAGTTCAGCGCGCCGGTCAACGCGCCCGGCTCGCGCATCGGGTCGGCGTACCGGGCGACCCGGGCGGCGTCGCCGACGCCGGAGAGCATTCTGCGCAGGGCGGTCGCCCGCAACGCGAGCAGGACCTTCTCCGCCTTGCCCGGCTGGCGGAACAGCACCATGTACGAGGATCGGGCCTTCTGCTTCGGGTCGTTCGCCAGGGCGTACCCGAAGGCGGCCGGGTGCGGGACGGAGACGGCGGTCAGCGTCCGGACCCGCTCCGGGTGCCGCGCCGCCAGGACCCAGGCGACGACCGCGCCCCAGTCGTGCCCGACGACGTGGGCCGCCTCGGCCCCGAGGGCGTCGAGCAGCGCCACCGCGTCGGCGACCAGCTCGGGCACCCGGTAGGCGGACACCTCGTCCGGGCGGGCGCCCGGCGAGTAGCCCCGCTGGTCCGGCGCGTACGTGCGCAGGCCGGCGGCGTGCAGCGCCGGCGTCACGTCGTCCCACTCGCCGCCGTGCTGGGGAAAACCGTGCAGAAGGAGGACGGGTTCGCCGCCCTCCGGGCCGCCGGTGCGTACCTCGAACGTCAGCCCTCGCGCCTCGACCCGCATGATCGCCACCCTACCGACCCGGCCGCGTGTCGTCGTGCGTCGCCCGCGCCGGTCACCGGCTGGGCCGTTGCCGCAGGTCGGTGCTAGCGTCTGGGCCAGACAACTTCACCTCCGACAGGGGAGCGCACAGCGCTGAGAGTGCGGGCAGCCGCCCGCAGACCCTCGAACCTGATCTGGGTAATGCCAGCGCAGGGAGTTCGGTCGACCTCCAGCCGCGCCGCCGTCCGGCGACCACCGGGCGCGGCGTGCGTCTTCTCCTGGTTCGATCATTGGACTGGGAGCACAGCATGCAGCACACCGACAGCAACCGGTGGCGCACCATCGACATTGTCGTCGCGGCAGTGTTGGGAGTGGCCTTCGGCGTCATCTTCTGGGCCTGGAACCTCCTGTGGAACGGCCCCGCCGAGGCGATTCCCCTGCCCGGCCGCGCCGTCATCTACGGCGTGTGGCTGGTGCCGGCCGTGCTCGGCGCACTGGTCGTGCGGAAGCCGGGGGCCGCGTTCTTCACCCTGACCCTGGCCGCACTGGTCTCCGTGGCCCTCGGCAGCGCCTGGGGCTGGACTCTCGCCGTCCAGGGGCCGATCGAGGCGGCTGCGGCCGAGTTGGTCTTCGCAGCGGTCGGGTACCGCGTCTTCACGATGCCGACGGCGCTCCTGGCCGGCACGCTGGCCGGCATCGCCGCGGCTGTCTATGACGTGTTCGTCTGGTATCCAGGGACGGCGTGGGGCAGCTTCCGTCTGCCGTACATTCTGATCACCGCCGTCAGTTCGCTGGTCGTCGCCGGCATCGGCGGCTGGTACCTGACCCGCGCCCTGGCCGACACCGGCGTTCTGGACCGCTTTCCCGCCGGCCGCAACCGCCCCGCCATCTGACCCACCCACCGGCCCGCGTTGATCATGAAGTTGGCGGCGATACGGATCGCGGATGCCGCCGTCAACCTCATGATCTGTGAGATGGGGGGACGGCGGTGAGCGCGGTGCGGTTGCGGGGGTTCGGGTGGCGGCACGCGGGGCGCAGGCGGTGGGCGGTACGCGGGGTCGACCTGGCTGTCGAGGCCGGGGAGCGGGTGCTGCTGCTGGGGCCGTCGGGGGCCGGCAAGAGCACGCTGCTGGGGGCACTGGCCGGGCTGCTGCCGCTGGACTCCGGCGAGCGGGAGGGCAGCGTCGAGATCGACGGCCTGGACCCGCGCACCGCACGCGAGCGGGTCGGCGTCGTCTTCCAGGACCCGGAGTCCCAGCTGGTGATGGCCCGCTGCGGGGACGACGTGGCATTCGGGCTGGAGAACCGCGGGGTGCCGACCGAGGCCATCTGGCCCCGGGTGGACACCGCGCTGCGCCGGGTCGGCTTCCCGTACCACCGGGACCGGCCCACCGCCGCCCTCTCCGGCGGCGAGCAGCAACGCCTCGCCCTGGCCGGCGCGCTGGCGCTGCGCCCCAGTCTGCTGCTGCTCGACGAACCGACCGCCAATCTCGACCCGGCCGGCGCCGACCTGGTCCGGCGGGCGGTCACCGACGCGCTGGACGCCGACACCACCCTGATCCTGGTCGAACACCGGATCGCCGACGCGCTGCCGCTGGTCGACCGGGTGGTGGTGCTGGAGCCGGGCGGCGGAGTCCGCGCCGACGGCCCACCCGAGGCGGTCTTCGCCGCGCACGGCGACGCGCTCGACGCCGACGGGGTCTGGGTGCCGGGCCGCACCACGCCGCCCCGGCACGCCACCACACCCGCCGGGCAGGTGCTGCTCGCCGCCGACCGGCTCGGCCTGCCGCCCCGGCTGGCCCCCACCGACCTTGCGGTACGCGCCGGCGAGGCGCTGGCCGTCCTCGGCCCCAACGGGGCCGGCAAGTCCACCCTCGCCCTCCTGCTCGGCGGGCTGCTCCGCCCGGGCACCGGCCGGGTGTCGGCGACCGCCGCGCTGGCCGGAAAGGCTGCCCGCACGCCCCCGCACCGCTGGCCGGCCCCGGCGCTGGCCCGCCGGATCGGCTCGGTCTTCCAGGACCCGGAACACCAGTTCGTCACCGGCACCGTCTTCGAGGAGCTGGCGCTCGGGCCGCGCCGCACAGGTCAGCCGGAGCCGACGGTACGGGCCACGGTGGACGCGCTGCTGGAGCGCCTCCGGCTGGCCAGCCTGGCCGCCGCCAACCCGTACACCCTCTCCGGCGGGGAGGCACGGCGGTTGAGCGTGGCGACCGCGCTGGCCACCGCGCCCCGCCTGCTGATCTGCGACGAGCCGACCTTCGGGCAGGACCGGCGGACCTGGCGGGAGCTGGTGGACCTCTTCGCCGACCTGCGGGACGACGGCCACGGCGTCGTCACGGTCACCCACGACGCGGACTTCGTCGCCGCCCTGGCCGACCGCACGGTCAACCTGCGGCGGCCATGATCGGGGTGGAACCCGTCGCGTCGCCCCACGCGCCGCTGGCCCGACGCAACCCGGTGGCGAAACTCGCCGCCGCGCTGGTGTTCTCGATCATCCTGGTGGCCACCCTGGACCCGGTGGCCCCGGCGATCGCGATCGCCACCGAACTGGCGCTGCTGCCCCTGTTCGGCATCCGGTACCGGCTGCTGGCCCGGCGGGCGCTGCCGCTGCTGGCCGGCGGTGCCGGGATCGTGGTCACGCTGGTGCTGTTCGCCGCCGACCGCTCCGGCCGCGTGCTGCTGGACGCCGGCCCGGTCCTGGTGACCGAGGGAGTGCTGGTCACCGCGCTCGGCCTGGTGCTGCGAATGTTCGCGGTGGCGCTGCCCGGGGTGATCGTCTTCGCCACCACCGACCCCACCGACCTGGCCGACGCGCTGATCCAGAACGCGAAGGCTCCCGCCCGGTTCGCCATCGGCGCGCTGGCCGCGTTCCGGCTGGTGCCGCTGCTCGGGCAGGAGTGGCAGATGCTCTCGATGGCCCGTCGGGCGCGCGGTGTGGACGCCGGCCGCAACCCGGTGGCGAAACTGAGGCTCTTCGTCTCGACCGCGTTCGCGCTGCTGGTGGGCGCTATCCGGCGGGGCACCCGGCTCGCGGTGGCGATGGACGCCCGGGGCTTCGACGCCGGCACCCCCCGGACGGTCGCCCGCCGGCAGCACTTCGGCACCGCCGACTGGCTGCTGCTGGCGGGCGCGACGGTGCTGGCCGGCGGGGCGTTGGCGGTCAGCGTCGCACTGGGCACCTTCCGCCCGCTGCTCGGCTGACCGGAGGTTCCCGCCCGCGCCGCGACCACGACCCGGCCGGGCGCCGCCGACGACAGCCGGACCGACGGCCGCCCCGGCGCAGCCGCCGACGACAGCCGGCGCCCACGGCTGCCACCGCCGGCGCCGGCCGCCACCACCGGCCGTCGTGGCCGGTCAGCTGCGCCGGAAGGCGTACCGGCGGGACTGTGCCCGGGCGGAGGTAGAGCCACCGCGGACCGACCGGCCCGCCCACGAGGGCGGCGGGGTCGCCGGGGCCGGGGCCGCGACGGGCCGCTCGGAACGGCCGTCGGGCAGGGCGGCCGGGGTGGCGGGTGTCACGGCGAGCGTGTCGGGT
>NZ_SMKN01000204.1 GCF_004348675.1 Micromonospora sp. KC606
CCTCGGCGACCATCCCCAGGCAGGGCGGTCGAGGCGGGCAGCGCACCGGCGGCGCGAAGAAGCGCACCAGGCGCAAGGATCCGCTCTGGGCCCGGCTCACCGTGGTCGCCGGGGCGGTGCTGATGATGACCAGCGGCGTCGCGATGGTGGGCAGTAAGGCGCTGATCAGCCAGGCGACCGGGAACATCGCCCAGAAGAACCTGCTCGGCGGGGCGGGCAAGACCGACGCCGAGGGCGGGGCCGACCTGAAGGGCCCGATCGACATGCTGCTGCTGGGCGTGGACGCCCGCGAGCGGTGGGCCGCCGACGACGTCCGCGCCGACAGCATCATCGTGCTGCACATCCCGGCCAGCCACGACCAGGCCTACCTCATCTCGATCCCCCGGGACACCGAGGCGCAGATCCCGGCGTTCAAGAAGAGCGGTTTCCCGGGCGGCACCGACAAGATCAATGCCGCCTTCCAGGCCGGCGCGCGCAACGGTGGCGGCTGGGAGGGCGGCGCCCAGCTGATGGCGCAGACCATCAAGAACATGACCGGGGTCAGCTTCGACGGCGCCGCGATCATCAACTTCGGCGGCTTCAAGAACGTGATCGACACGCTCGGCACCGTGCGGATCTGCGTCAGCCACGAGGTGAAGTCGATCCACACCGTGATGGTCGACGGCAAACAGATGTGGAAGGCGGACGCCAAGAAGACCGGCCGGCCGATGACCCCGGTTGTCTACAAGAAGGGCTGCCGCCAGATGACCGGCCTGGAGGCGCTGGACTACTCCCGACAGCGCTACGGCCTGCCGAACAGCGACTACGACCGGCAGCAGAACCAGCAGCAGCTGATCAAGGCGATGGCGAAGAAGGCCACCGACAAGGGCATGCTGACCAACCCGATCAAGGTGAACCAGCTGATCCGGGCGGCCGGCAAGGCGTTCGTCCTGGACACCGGCGGCGTACCGGTTCCCGAACTGATCTTCGCCCTGCGCGGCATCAGCGCAAACGAGTTGACCATGCTGCGCACCAACGGCGGCACCTACCACGGCAACGCCAACAACCGCGAGGCGCTCAGCGAGCAGACGCTGGCGATGTTCAAGGCGGTCAAGGACGACAAGCTGGCCGAATTCGTGTACGCGAACCCGAACGTGCTCTCCACCCGACGGTGACCCGTCCCCGGTCTGCGGAAACCCGCGCGGCCAACCACGCCCGGCCCGTACCGTGACCTGAGGAAGCCTCATGTCACGGCCACGGGGAGGGCGCCACGGCCAGGTCAGCGCGGGCCAACCGGGGGCGGAGCACACCGCTGCCCGGCCGCCGGGCCGCCCGGGTCCTGTGCGGCGCCGGTCTCGTCCTGGTGCTGCTGGCCGCGCTCGCCGTGGTGGGCATGAGGACACTCGCCCACCGGTACGAGCGCGCGGTCAACCGGGGAGAGCTGCTCGCCCCGGACGCCCGGCAGCCCCGCACCGACCTCGACGGAGGACTGAACTATCTGCTCGTCGGTACGGACCGGCGAACCGACTCGTCCCGCCCGGACCAGCGCTCCGACACGATCCTGATCGTGCACGTGCCGCCGGGTATGCGCCAGGCGTACCTGATCTCCGTCCCCCGCGACCTGCTGGTGACCATCCCGCCCGGCAACGGGTACCCGGGCGGCCAGGACAAGATCAACGCGGCGTACGAGCACGGCGGCGGGGGCCGGGGCGGCACCCGGCTGCTCTCCACCGTGCTGACCCGGCTCACCGGGATCCGCTTCGACGGCGCCGCCCTGGTCGACTTCGCCGGCTTCAAAGAGGTCATCGACCTGCTCGGCGGCGTCCGAATGTGCGTGGACACCGAGGTCCGCTCGATCCACACCGGGAACGTCTTCAGCCCTGGCTGCCAACAGATGAACGGCGCGCAGGCCCTGGACTACGTCCGCCAGCGCTACGACCTGCCGGGCGGCGACTACGACCGGCAGCGGCACCAACAGCAGCTGCTCCGGGCGGTGCTCGACAAGGCCGGCCAGACCGACCTGCGCGGCGACCCGGTCAAGCTCGACCGGGTGCTCCGGGCGGTGGGCGGCTCGCTGACCGTCGACACCAACGGCGTCCCCCTTCAGGAACTGGCCCTCGCCCTACGGGCGCTGCCGGCGGACGCGTTGAGCGGGGTGCAGGTGCCGTCGTACCCACAGATGATCGGCTCGGTCTCGTACGTGGTGCTCGACAACGGCGGCAGCGGGCTGTTCGACGCCGTCCGAGCCGGTAGGGTGCCCGGCTGGGCGAGCGCCCACCCACGCTGGGTCAACCGGCTCTGACCGACGCCGGCGCGCGCCAGCCCCGGCCAGTGCCGGCCGGCCAGCCGAGGATCTAGGCTTGGTACCCGTGTTCGGACCCCAGGTTCCCAGCGTGCCCGTGACCGAGATCGACGACGAGACCTACCTCCTCGACGTCCGCGAGGACGACGAGTGGGCGGCGGGCCACGCGCCCGGCGCCCACCACCTACCGATGATGGAACTGCCGGCCCGACTCGCCGAGGTGCCCACCGACCGGGACGTCGCGGTCATCTGCCGCTCCGGCGGGCGCTCCGCGCAGGTCGTCGGCTACCTGCTGAGCAACGGATGGGAGCAGGTGCGCAACGTGGACGGCGGGATGCGGCTGTGGGCCGCCGCCGGTAGGCCGGTGGTCGGCGGAGACGGGCAGCCCGGCCAGGTCGTCTGAGAGCCGGCAGATGGGCGATCCGCTGGTCTTCGCGCACCGTGGCGCGTCGGCCGACCTTCCGGAACACACTCTCGCGGCGTACCTGCGTGCCCTCGACGAGGGTGCCGACGGGTTGGAGTGCGACGTCCGGCTGACCCGTGACGGTCACCTGGTCTGCGTGCACGACCGCCGGCTGGACCGGACCAGCAACGGCCACGGGCTGGTCAGCGCGCGTACCCTCGCCGAGCTGGAGACGCTGGACTTCGGGTCCTGGCACCCGGGTTGCGTGCCGGCCGACGGCGACGAGGTGCTCGACGAGACGCACACCCGCCTGCTGACCCTGGAACGCCTGCTGGAGGCGGTGCTGGCCGCCGGGCGGCCGGTCCGGTTGCTGGTGGAGACGAAGCACCCGTCCCGTTACGGCGGGGACGTCGAACGGAAGCTGGTCACCCTGCTGCGCCGCTTCGGCCTCGCCGCGCCCGGCCCGGACGACCCGGTGCAGGTCACCGTCATGTCCTTCTCGCCGCTGGCCGTACGCCGGATCCGGGAGTTCGCCCCGGCCCTGCCCACGGTGCTCCTGCTGGAGGTGCTGCCGCGCTGGCTGCGGCTCGGCCGGCTGCCCTTCGGCGCCCGGATCGCCGGCCCCGGCATCGGGCTGGTCCGGGCCCGCCCCCAGCTGGTGCCGGCGCTGCGCGCCGCCGGCAACCAGGTGTACGTCTGGACGGTGAACGAGCCGGATGACCTGGAGCTGGTTCTCGACGCCGGGGTGGACGGGGTGATCACCGACCGGCCGGCCCGCACGCTGGCCCGGCTGCGCCGATGAGGCAACCGGCCGGGGGTGCCCCGACTCCGGTCGAGGAGGCACACTCGGGGCATGCCGGAGCGTACCGATCTCGCCGCCCTCATCGCCGGCCACAGCGCGGTGATCGAGATGATCAATTCCGGTGCCGTGGGGCTGCCCGTCCTCACCCGGCTGCTGCAGGTGGCCCGCCCGGCCCTCGGCGCGGACAGCCTGGCCTTCGTCGAGTTCGCCCCCGGCGGCGGCCGGGTCATCGCCGCCAGCGGCAGCGCCGAGTGGGCGATCGGGCGACCGCTGCCGGCCACCGACCCGGCCGCCGTCTGCCTGCTCGCCGGCCCCCGAGTGCGGCAGGTACGGGTCGACCGCCTGCCCGGGCCGCTCGCGGGTGAGCTGGCCGCGCGCGGCTTGCGCCGGATGGTGGTGGCCCGGTCCGAAATCGGTGGGCTCACCGTCGGCAGCCTGCACGCGCTCTACACCGACACCGAGGAGGCCGAGGACCCCACCGGGCACGCCGTGGTCGGCTACCTGGCTGCCTGCGTCGCCCACATGTACGGCGACCAGAGCGGACTGCCGGTGCACGGCGACGGGCCGGTGGTGGCGGCCCTCGCCGACGGGCTGGCCGTGGTCGACCGGGACGGCCACGTTCGACTCTGGAACCCGGCTGCGGCGCAGGTGACCGGTTGCTCTCCCCGGCAGGCGCTGAACCGGCCCCTGCCCCTTCCGCTTCCCCCGTCCGGTCAGGTGCTCGACCACCGGATGCCGGACGGGCGCTGGCTGCGGATCACCTCCGGCGAGTTGGCCGGGCCGGGGACGCTGCGAGTGGTCACCTTCCGCGACATCACCGACCAGCAGCGCCGGGACTCCGACCGAGATCTCTTCGTCGCGGTGACCAGCCACGAGCTGCGTACGCCGGTCACCGTGATCAAGGGGTACGCGGACACCCTGACCGACCACTGGGAGTCGCTGACCGAGCCCGACCGGCGAGCGGCGGCCCGGGTGATCGGTCAGCGCGCCAACGAGCTGGCCCGGCTGGTCGACCGACTGCTCACCTCCGCCACCGACGTTCGCTCCGACGGTGACCCGGCCGTACGGTTCGACCTCGGCGCGGCGCTGCGCGCCACAGTGCCCGACCTTTCGGCCGACCTGCGCCACCGGATCGTCCTCGACCTTCCCGCCGACCTACCCAAGGCGTTCGGCGACCGGCACAGCATCGCCACGGTGCTGACCGAGCTGGTCACCAACGCGGGGAAGTACTCGCCGCCGGACTCACCGATCGAGGTCACCGCGGACACGAGCGGGCAGACCGTCTCGTTCCGGGTCAGCGACCGGGGAGTCGGCATCCGGCCGGAGCACGTGGAGCGCGCGTTCGACCGGTTCTGGCAGGGCGAGTCCGGTGACAGCCGTGGCTATCCGGGGGCCGGGCTCGGTCTCTACCTCGTCCGCCGGATCGTTGAACAGCAGCGTGGTTGGGTATCCCTCCGGCCGAGGAGCGGTGGCGGTACGGTCGCAGAGGTGCGGCTGCCACGGGGATGACCCGCCGGCCTGAGCGGGGCGAGAGGGAGCGAGGGTGTCGACGCAAGCGGTCGAACGTTCGTGGTGTGTGGAGGTGCCCCACCACGCCACCGGCACGCGGTTGGCCCGGCACCGGCTCGCCGACGAACTGGCCGAGGCCGTGCCCGCGGCGCTCCTGGCCGATCTGGTGGCGGTCCTGGCCGAGCTGGTGGGCAACGCGGTCCGGCACGCCGACCCGCTGCCCGGCGGGGTGGTCCGGGTGGCCTGGCGGCTGCGGCCGACGCCCGTGGGGCCGAGCGTGTCGATCCGGGTGACCGACGGCGGCGCGGTGGCCCGGCCGCTGATGCGGGTGGCCAGCGCGGACGCGATCGACGGTCGCGGCCTGCACATCGTCTCGGGCCTGTCGAGCCGCTGGGGGGTCGACCGGGACGGACTGGGCCAGAGCGTCTGGGCCGAGTTCGACCCGGTCACCGCATCCCCGACCGCCCTGGTCGCCGCCGGCTGACCGGGCGCGGGGCGGGTCCTGCCCACGCCGCCCGGCTGCGGCCTCTAGGCTGTGTCGCCGTGAGCAAGCGTCGAAAGAACCAGCGCGCCGTCGAAGCCACCCCCCGTCGGGAGAAGGTCCGCGACATCTTCGTGCCCCGTCCGTTCGAGGGGCTGGCGGACGAGCCGGAGTGGATCGCCCTGCGCGAGCTCGTCCCGGCCGCCTCGGCGCCGCTGCGGCTCACCGCCGACCTGGTGACGGAGTACGGCGACCGTCCGGTCACCCTCGCCACCGTGCTGCCGATGGCCGCACCGGCGATGACGAAGCCGGACGGGCGGGTCTTCATCGGGCTCCAGCGGCACCAGCAGTCGGGCGATGTCTCCCGGGATCTGGCCGACGCGCTGCTCTGCGCGCTGCGGACCGAGCCGGGCGGCCAGGTCGTCGTGCCGCCGCTGCCCGGCCCCGGCCCGCGCCTGCAGGACATCGTGGTGGACGGCCCGCTGGAGATCAGCATGCACGACGGTTTCGAGTTCTGGCTGGACCCGGGGGCGACCGACGACCCGTCCGTCCAGGCGTCCCTGGAACGGGCGAACGCCGCCGTATACCCGACGGTGAAGCTCGCCGCCGCCCGGGCCGCCTACTGGTGCCAGGTGCCGGAGAAGGCGCACGTGCGCTGGGTGCTGCCGGAGGACGAGGACACCGCGCTGGACGCGCTCTCCCGGCTCTCCGCCGCCGGCACACTGACACTCGGCGCGGGCACGAAGTTCGCCGGCATGTTCCGGGCGCACGGCCGGCTGGTGCCGGTCTGGGATCTGCCGGAGGACGTGCCGGCCGTCGACTGGGAGGCGCCGGTCGCCGAGTTCGCCAAGCGGTACGCCGAGGCCCTGGCGGAGAAGGAGGCGCTGGACGCCGCCGGACGCCGGGCCCGCCAGGGTCTCCTGGGCCGCCAGCTCACCCTGCGCTGAACGGCCCGTTCCCGTCGGCCCATGGTGGGGCGGCCCGTCGGACGGCGGCCCGTCGGACGGCGGCCCATCGGACGGCGGCCCATCGGACGGCGGCCCATCGGACGGCGGCCCATCGGACGGCGGCCCATCGGACGGCGGCCCGTCGGACGGTCGGGCCGGTGGGCGTCGGGGCGCCTCGCGGGCAGGGACCGACTCCGAATGCGGCAAGTGGGCCCCTTTCCCCGGCCGGATAACCCCCCTTGCCGCAATCCGTGCCCCAGGGAAACGGCACCCGGACAGAGCGGTGCCCCGACAGCGGCGGCCGGCGTCAGCGGGTGGGGCGCAGGGGTTCGCGGACCAGCGGGCAGGACATGCAGCGGGGGCCGCCCCGGCCGGAGCCCAGCTCTGAACCGGCGATCGGGATGACCTCGATGCCGGCCCGTTCGAGTTGCGCGTTGGTCTCCACGTTGCGTTCGTAGCCGACGCAGAGCCGGGGTGCCAGGGCGAGGGTGTTGTTGCCGTCGTCCCACTGTTCGCGTTCGGCGGTCACCGGGTCGAGGCCGGTGTCGATGACCCGGAGTTGGTCGATGTCCATCGCGTCGGCGGCGGCGCGCAGGAACGGCGCGGGGCCGTCCACCCGCGGCTCGCCGTCCGGCCCGGCGACGACCGTGTACGCCGACAGCGTGCTGGCGACGTTCGGGTACATCAGCACGGCGTCGACGTCGACCATGGTGCAGACCGTGTCCAGGTGCATGGTGGCCCGTTCCTGGGCGATCGGCACCACCAGGATGGTGTGCGCCAGGCCGGCGGCGAATACCTGCCGGGCCAGCCGCTCGGCGCCGGCCGGGGTGGTCCGCTCGCCCACGCCCACGGCGAGCACACCGGGGGCGAGCAGCAGCACGTCGCCGCCCTCCAGGTGCTCCAGCTGCGGGTGGTAGACGAACTCGGTGCCGGCGAAGCGCGGGTGGTGGCGGTACACCGCGTCGGTGAGTGTGCTCTCCCGCCGCCGCGCCGGCATGGCGAGGCTGGTGACCCCGCCCCGGTCGCCGATCCACAGTGACGAGTCGCGGGTGAACAGCAGGTTGGGCAGCGGGTCGATGACGAAGTCGTGCCGGTCCATCAGCGTCCACACCAGGCCACCGGGGCGCTCGGGGCTGATCCGCACCTCCTCGTGGGCGAGCCCGGCGATGAGCACGTCGGCGAGCGCGGCGGGGTCGAGGTAGGCGAGGTGGTCGGCGACCCGGCGGCGCAGCGTGTCACCGAGCCGGGGAGAGCGGAGCACCTGCTCGGTGAGTTCGGTGCGGGCCTCGGGCACGGCGAGGGTCTCGGCGAGCAGCGTCGCGAGGTAGAGCACCTCGACGCCACGGTCGCGCAGCGCCGCTGCGAATGCGTCGTGCTCCTCCTGCGCCCGTCCCACCCATGGGATAGCGTCGAAGAGCAACGAGTCGTTGTTGCGAGGAGTGAGCCTGGCGAGTTCGGGCCCCGGGCGGTGCAGCAGTACCGTGCCGAGCCGACCGACCTCGCTGTCCACGTAGTGGGTCACTCTCGCAGCGTAGGACAGGCGCGAGCAGTGTCCACGGGAAGAAGGGGGGATGAATATGGCATTCATCCGCACTCATTCCGGCGCTTCAACTTGCCGTACCCCCGGGACGGCGACGTAGGGTAGTGAGGACATAACTTCGAGGGACCTTTTGCCGGAGGTCGCGATGACTGTCTTTCCCGCTCGTCGAGCCGTACCCACCCGGGCACTGCCGCCCGTGACGGTGCCGCAGCCCCGGAAGGAAGCGCCCTCGGCGCTCCAACCGGCCCGTCCCAGCCCGTTGGAGTGGGCCCGTCGCCGTCGGGCGGAGCGGGGCGCACGCCGGCTGGAAGCGGCCGGCGCACGTGCGCTCGGGCAGCTCGACCACCTGGGCCCAGCCTGGCACGTCATCGAGTGGCCGCGCACCGACCCCACGGACGCGCTACTCGGCCGTGGCCAGGACGACCGGGCCGGTTTCCTCGCCATCGGCCCCAGCGGGCTCTTCGCGGTGAGCATCGCCGACCACGGGCGGGCTCGCGTGCTGGTGGCCGGCGACGTGGTCCAGATCAACGGCAAGCGCCCGCCGTACGTGGCCGAGGCGCGGCGGGATGCGAAGCGGGCGAGCAAGGTGCTCTCCGAGGCGGTCGGCCTGCCCATCCCGGTGACGCCGGTGCTGACCTTCGTCGGCTCCGGCGTCATCAGCGTCTACGGCCTGCCGAAGGACTGCCTCATGGCGACCCACCGGGAGCTGGATCGCCTCCTGGTCGCCGGTGGCAACCGGATCAGCCCGGCCACCGCCGAGAAGCTGTCCCGGGTCGCCCAGCAGCCGCAGACCTGGCTCAACGGCGGGTATCGTCCGGCTGCCGACTACCGGTGGTACGACGAGGGCCGAACGGCCGCTGACAAGCCGGCCGCCCGCCGGTAACGTCACCGGCGACGCCACGTGGCCCCGGGCCCGCCGAGGGAACCCATCGGTCCGCGCTGTCGCCGGCCGTCCGGTCGGTCCGGGCAACCGATCTCACCGACGGCCGGTGGCCGGAGCGTGAACGAGCGGCCGTCGCGAGGACCGGCTAGCGTGGACAGACCGTCGGTGTACATAGGAGGCGCGGTGGCCCACGTCGAACTCTCGCTCTCGGAAGTGTTCGCGCCGGCCTCGCGGACTGCGCCGGAGCAGGAGTCCGACAACGTCAGCCAGTGGTGTGTCACGGTCACCCTCGCCGACGAGCCCTGCCTGCTGATCGACGCCAAGACCCGGGTGGTGGCCATCTCCACCGCCGGCTGCCGGCTGCTCTGCCTGGGTGACCCGGAAGACGTGATCGGCCGGCCACTGCTGGCGGGTGGCCTGCGGCTGCTCGACTTCACGGCGGCTCGCGGCGAGCTGACCGAGCAGGAGACCGACAAGATCCCCCCGTTGCTCGCGCTGCACTCCGGGCGACTGGCCCGCGGCCTGCTGCGCGTACAGGCCGCCGGCCGGAACACGCCCGACGCCACCGTGGACGCCATCTCCACCCCCGTGCTGACCGACGGCACGGTGGCCGGCTCACTCACGTTCTTCTCCGAGATCTGACCCACGCCCGCAGTGGCGGCACCGCACGTCGGGGACGCGGCGATTTGGCCGGCATCGTATGGTGCCCCGGTGCTGCCCGAACAGGAGACCCCGCTCACCGGGGGAAACGTGGCGGCGGGCCTCGTTCGGGTCGGAGACACCGTACGACGGCCCGTCGGTTACTGGACCCCGGCGGTGCACGCGCTGCTCGAACACCTCTGGTCGGTCGGTTTCCGGGGCGCACCCCGGCCGCTGGGGATCGACGAGAAAGGGCGGGAGGTGCTCACCTACGCGGAAGGTGAGGTGCCGTGGCCGTCCCACTTCGACCTTCTGGACCCGCTGGACCAGCTCGCCAGGGTGGGCCGGCTGGTCCGCGAGCTGCACGACGCGCTCTCGACCTTCAACCCGCCGCTCGACGCGCAGTGGAACGTCCTGATGCCGGCCGACCGGGACGAACTGATCATCCACCACGACCTCGCGCCGTGGAATCTGGTGATCGGTGACCGCTGGGTCTTCATCGACTGGGACAACGCGGGGCCGGGATCACGGCTGTGGGACGTCGCCTACGCCGTCCACGGCTTCATCCCGATGTCGGCGCACCCTGAGTGGCAGCGCGCGGATGCGGGGCCGCGGCTGCGGGTCTTCGCCGACGCGTACGGGCTGGACGAGCAACAGCGCCGGGAGCTGGCTCCCATGCTGACCGCGCGGACCTGGGCGATGCACGACTTCCTGCGGGACCGGGCCGCACTCGGGGTGGAGCCCTGGGCGACCCACTGGCGGACCGGGCACGGCGACGCGTGGCGCTCGGACGCCGAGTACACCGAGCGCCACACGGGCCGGTGGCGCAGGGCGCTGCTGGGCTGAGCGCGAGGGCAGCACCGAGCCGAGGCCGCCCCGGCCGTACTC